>JANTHR010000033.1 GCA_024762315.1 Sulfurovum sp. | reverse complement strand
ATATTTTTATAATTTTTCATATTTCCTCTTATTCTTTTTCTAGGCATCACTTCTCTCCTTACTTTTCTAGAAAAGTAAAACAAAGGTCGTTCGTAGAGACAAGGCGTGCTCCGAACGATTAATAGAGAATAACACAATAGATTGTTCTATTCTGTCATCAATCCATACGGACGCTTGAGCTGCTCAGTCAACTGATGCAGACTCACAGCCCTGCCCTCTCTGGCAAACTCCCTGCCATCCATAAAGACTATCATCGTCGGTACAGAAAAGACTTGAAAATGCGCAGAGATCTCTGCATTCTCATGGGCATCGAGGTAGATTTGTCTGATGAGAGGAAACTCTCTGTCAAACACCTCTTTAAATTTGGGACGCAGTGCATGGCAGACATTGCAGTTCTCTCCAGAAAAGTAGAGCAGTACGCCTACTTCTGTTCTTATGGTGCTTTGTAGTTGTTCAAGTGTCATAAAATTACCTTATAAATGTGTTATTCTCCAAATCAAAAATACGATATTTAATTTCAGAAATTCATTTTGATCTTTCCTGTAGTAATTATATCGATTACCTTTTAAACTTCATCTCACAACAGTTCAGACTCTTTACTTCATAAACCTATGCTATACTTCTCTATCTTACAATTCAAACGGAGAGATAACATCATGCAGGAAAAAAGACCGGAAGCGGAAGCGAACAGACTGATTGAGAAGATTGACAATCTTTCCAGGAAAATGGGTTTTGAGGACCATGGGAAAACGGTCTTTGAAATGAGTAGTACCGATGACCCTGAGATAAAGGAACTCATTCACAAAAGCGGTGAATGGAGTGAGAACAAACCGATGTTCATCTATGACAAAGAAAACCCTGACCAAGCCTATGTATTTATCTCTGCCGAGAGCTTTGCCAACCTGCTCAATACACTGCAGGCGACCAACCAGGAAAACTTCGACCTCAAACTTGAAAAAGCGATCTGGAAACAGACACCTGTTGATTTTCATGATGTCTGGGTCGTAGCACTGGACAGAATACAGAAAATCATCCAGAAACAGAAAGAAAAGGGAGAGCCGCACACGATCAACCTTGATCAGATCATCTCGGATATAAGGAAGGAACATCCGGCACTTTTTATCAACCTCTCCGAACTGTTGAATGATGCCGGGCAGTATGTTCTCCCAGCCAGTCAGGCTTAGGCACGCTAGAGTGCAATGAACAGGGAACGGCGGCTGATCGTCTCCTGTCCGAAAGTATGCATCAGTCTCTCCTGGTCGAGTTTGACAAAGCGTAGCACCTTTCTGTAAAGATGCCTAATATCTTCTTTGTGGCTCAATGCATGGAAGTCTCTCTCCATCACTTCAAGATCAAAAAGATTCTGCTTGCACCTGCTTCTTTGGATACGGTTAAGCGATAAGGCAGAACGCTCCTGATTCAACCGACGCCTGACCTGACGCAGACGGTTGAAAAAATATCTCAGTTCATTCTCAAGTTCAGCATGGCCGCAACCATCAATAGATGTTAAATAATACATCACCGACTCCTTGAATTGGTTTGATTTCATTATAAGAAGTCTTTACTTAAAGATGAACCTTTAGGAACTACAACTCAACTTCCTGTTTTTGAACGCTTCAGGCGTAACTCCCGCCCATCTCTCGAACCCGGGATGTTCCGCATAAGGGTCTTGGGCTATTTGGAAAAGCTCATCCACGACCTTAAAGTTCCCTTTTTGTGCTTCATCTATGGCTTCCTGGAGCATATAGTTCTTAAGAACATATTTGGGATTGGCCTGTAGCATGGTGGCATGCCTGTCTGCTGCACTGCGCTCATTTTGCTCCAGTCGTTTGTCATACGCATCCAGCCAGTCATTCATCGGAGTATGGTAGAGACCCAGTTTGAGGATCTCCGTACGATCACCGTCATAGCGGCTCAATGTCCTGAAGAAGAGAGTATAGTCTATATTCAGCTCCTGCAGTGCACCCAGCATATGTTTGATGAGGTCCGTATCCTCCTTGGTGACAATTTCAAGCCCGAGTTTACGTCCCATCTGATAGAGATATTCACGTGTATAGAGTCTGCCGTAGTGTTCAATGCTCTTTTGCATGTTGTCCATGCCCACCAAAGGCGAGAGTGCTGCCATGAGTGCACGGAGGTTCCACTCTCCGATATTTGGCTGATTCCCAAAGCTGTAGCGTCCGTATTGGTCTGTATGATTGCAGATATTGTTAAAATCATAATCATCCAAAAACGCATAAGGACCATAGTCTATGGAGAGTCCGGCAATGGACATATTGTCCGTGTTCATCACACCATGGTTAAAACCTACTGCCTGCCACTGGGCCATAAGTCTGGCCGTTTTCCCCACTACTTCTGTAAAAAAGTGCAAATATTTATTTGGCTCATCAATCAAATGAGGGTAAGACTCTGCAATAGCATAATCAGCCAATGACTCCAACTCTTTATATTTCTTTTTATGTGCAAAATACTCAAATGTCCCAAAACGCACCCAGCTGGGAGAGACTCTCAATACAATAGAACCTCTCTCCCAATCTTCACGATAGACTTTGTGTTCCGAACCTATGATCGCCAATGCACGGGTCGTCTCTATGCCAAGCCCATGCATCGCTTCACTCATGAGGTATTCACGAATGCTTGAACGCAGTACTGCACGTCCGTCACCGGAGCGCGAGTATTTCGTCTGTCCTGCCCCTTTAAGCTGTAAATGTAAGCCGTTGATCGTCCCTATGTTGATGGCTCTTCCGTCTCCAAGCCGAGGAACAAAATGGCCGAACTGATGCCCGGCATAACACATGGCAAAACTCTCAGTTCCATCAGCTTGGTACTCCCCGTTTATGAGTTTAACAAAGTTTTCTGTTTGAAGTTCATCTGCATCGATGTCAAGCATTTTGGCTACTGCTTCATTGGCATGGATGAGAAAAGGCTTTACCAGTGGTGAAGGCTCCACTCTATCGTGACACTCTTGCGGTAATGACAGATAGGGGTTTGTTAATTGTATTTCATTTAATTTCATAGAAACATATTAGCTAGAGAAACTTTAAAGTGACTTAGCAGTATAATACATCCAATAATTTAACTAAGGATATAACTTATGGGTAGAGCGTTTGAGTACCGTAAAGCAGCAAAAATGAAAAGATGGGGGACCATGTCAAGGGTCTTCCCCAAATTAGGCAAGATCATCACTATGGCGGCCAAAGAAGGCGGTCAAGATCCGGATATGAACCCTAAACTTCGTACAGCTATCCTCAATGCAAAAGCACAGAATATGCCAAAAGACAACATCGAAGCAGCCATCAAAAGAGCCGCTGCCAAAGATGCAGCGGATATTAAAGAATTGACTTATGATGTCAAAGCACATCATGGTGTACAGATGATCGTTGAGTGTGCCACAGACAACAACACAAGAACCGTTGCAAATGTTAAGGCGATCCTTGCAAGAAACGGCGGAGAGATGCTGACTTCAGGTTCTTTGAATTTCATGTTCACTAAAAAATCCGTATTTGTTTTTGATAAAACAGAAGATATGGACATCGAAGAGTTGGAACTCGATCTCATCGACTACGGTCTTGAAGAGATAGAAGAGGATGTAGAACCGCAAGAGAATGGTGACGATACACCGATTGTAAGAATATATGGTGAATTCACTTCATTCGGTGAACTCTCTAAAGCTCTTGAAGAAAAAGGTATAGAGATCAAAAGTGCCAAGATCGAATACATTGCCAATACACCTGTAGAGTTAACTGATGAGCAAATGGAAGAGATAGACGTACTCATCGATAAACTCGAAGAAGATGAAGATGTGCAGAACGTTTATACGAATATCAACTAACGCTTGTCATTCGTTAGATATTAAATTCCAAATTGCAAACACTAAAAGTGCTTAGGCACTTTTTTAATGTCCGTATTGCTCCACAAATGCCTCATAATCGCCTTCAAAATCGATCATAGTACCATCTTCATTGAGTTTAATAATTCTGTTGGCAAAGGCATCAATAAGTTCTCTGTCATGTGTGACACAGATGACCCCGCCTTTGTAGTTATGCAATGCTTCACCTAAAGCAACAATAGCTTCAAGATCAAGGTGATTGTCCGGCTCATCGAGTACCAAGAAGTTTGCTGCATCCATCATCATTTTAGAAAGCATGACACGATGTTTTTCTCCGCCTGAACAGCTGTCTACTTTTTTCTTCTGTTCTTCACCGGAGAAAAGCATACGTCCAAGTGTTTTTCTTATATCGTCTATATGCCACTTAGGATCAAACCCCTGTATCCACTGCGGCAGCTCCTCATCACCTGTAACGATATCTGTCGTATTTTGAGGGAAGTAACTTGTTGCGACCGTCTGTCCCCAGTTGAACTTACCGCTGTCAGCTTCTATTTTACCCATAAGAATTTCAAGTAGTGTGGTCTTACCTACACCATTTGAACCAATAAGTGCGATCTTGTCCCCCTTGTTGACTTTGAAACTAAGGTTTTCAAATACTTTTTCACCATCATAACTCTTAGAAAGGTCAGTCACTTCAAGTACTTCATTACCAATGTCTCTATGAGGTTTGAACATAATGGACGGATCACGTCTGCTGGAGAGTTTGATTTCCTGAACATCCAGTTTGTCCAACTGCTTTTGGCGACTTGTTGCCTGTTTGGCCTTGGAGGCATTTGCCGAGAATCTTGCGATGAACTTCTCCAACTCCTCTTTCTCTTTAAGCCCTTTGGCCCTGTCTGTCTCTGCCTGCTTGGCTATAAGGTTCGCAGCGATATACCACTCATCATAATTACCTGTAAATTCTCGTATTGTCTGAAAGTCAAGGTCAAGAATGTGCGTTACGACACCATTCAAGAAATGTCTATCATGAGAAATGACTATTATCGTACCTTCATAACGCTTAAGTTCATTTTCCAACCAACTAATAGTCTCTATGTCAAGGTTGTTCGTGGGCTCATCGAGCAGTAGCACATCAGGTTTGAGGAAAAGAACCTGTGCCAGCAGGATCTTGAACTTGTCTCCGCCTGTAAGTGAACTCATCAGGTCATTGTGCTGTGCTGCAGGGAATCCCAGTGCCTCAAGCAGCTTCTCTATCTTAACATCTGACTCATAGGTCGGGTCCTCATCTGCACAGATCATTTCAAGTTCTGCCAAACGGTTGTTAACCTCATCACTTTCAAAGTCACCTTCCATGTAGAGTTTCTCTTTCTCTTTTTGTGCATCATAAAGCTTTTTATTTCCATACAGAACAGCATCTTTAAGCGTAAAGTCCTCAAAAGCATACTGATTCTGCCCCAGCATACCCAGCTTCAACCCCGGTTGCAGCTGTACTTCACCATCACTCGGTTCTATCTCTCCTGCGAGTATCTTCATAAATGTTGATTTTCCTGCCCCGTTCGCCCCGATAAGCCCGTATCTTTTTCCTGCATCAAATGTCATATTGATCTTGTCAAAAAGTACTCGTTTCCCGTAACGCTGTGTTAAATTGACTGTGCTTAGCAAGTTGTATCCTTGTTGTCATAAATTATGAATGGGATTTTAGCATAATGTGCTGAAAGGAAACTCAAAAACAGGAGCCCCCCCAAGAAGAAAAGTTATTGTTGCAATAATGCCTCGACATTCTCCAAAGGTCTGCCTATGACCGCTTTACCGTCCTTGATGACAATTGGCCTTTCTATTAGTTTTGGATGTTCCACCATCGCTTCAATGAGTTTCTCTTCATCTTCTACCTCTTTAAGTCCAAGCTCTTTATAAATAGCTTCTTTTGTCCTCATGAGCTCTCTGGCATTCATACCAAGCATTTTCAATAATGCTTTAAGTTCTTCTTTCGTAGGTGGTGTATCTAAATACTTCACTACCTCTGCCTCTACACCCTTCTCTTCCAAAAGTGCCATTGAATTTCTTGATTTACTGCACCTTGGGTTATGCCATATAGTTACTTTTGCCATCGTATACTCCTTTATTATGTAATTTATCTATTTTTTATCTACGCCTGTGATGACACTCTCATCATTGCCTTCTAATCGGGTTCACTGAGCTTCCTGTTCTTGAGCGGGTCTTTCTCTATAATCTTCCGTTGCTTTAAAGACTTTAGAGGATTTTACTCTATATTCCGGAAGGTCTCCTGTGTAAATCATTCGCTGTCGCCTCATGAACCCTCTTCACGACCCCGTTTAGAAGCGCTGTGGTTCACTTGTGAAACAAGCCCTTCTTCTTTCTCCAATTTCATTAGAAGACGTGCATTATTCACACGCAATTTACTGTTCTCTTCATTCAAGTTATCAAAACGTTCCTGCAGTCTTGTATGCTCACTCTGCAGATTTTCATACATATTTTCCATATTTTCAAGCTTTGCTTTGGTCTGACTCTGAAGTTTTTCAAGCTCATTGGCTTCTTTTTGAGAAACACGCAATGCCTCTTCAGTCAAACTCAGCTTCTCCCTGACCTGGGCAAACTGATGGAGTTCCTGTTCATTCTGTGCATTTTTGATTTTAAGGGCCTGCAATTCTTTTTGGAGTTGGGCTATGAGTTTTTCCTTCTCCAGATTGTCTATCTGCACATTGATGAATCTGTCTTTATAGGTCTTCACCCTCATACTTGAGACAACGACGACAAGAACGATGAAGAGCAGAATCACAAGTACCATGGCACCTATGAACATGAATGTAGAGTCACTTCCTATTTTTGTTACCAGCTCATCCATTTTAGCCTCTTATTATGTCATAATCTTTGGGGTAGTTGCACTTCATTGTTTTTGAAGGAAGTTTTCCCTTACCGTATTTTACATTCTTAAAAACGATCTGTACTTTATTTTCCAGGTCATCAAAATAGGCAACACTCTGGAGTCTGCCTTTCGCATCAACCTGTATCGTATATTTTTTACCCTCATACTCTGCTACATAGACATTTTTACTATGAGGTTTGGCTTTCTTCAGCACTTCTGAAAGGTTGAATCCTTTGTTGATAAGATAATTGGAAACCTGCTCAAGATCATGGTCGACAATGAGCACTTCAAGCCCATTGGTACATACCTCTTTTTTCGTCGGTTCCAGATATTTCCATTTAAGCAATGTCTTGTCTGAAAAGCGTACTTTACCGCTGTAATTTATGACTTTTTTCTTAGGATTGGTGATCTTTTGCGTAAAATTCGCCGTAAAGTTTTCAGGCAGGGTGATAGCTGATGCAAAAGCATAAATACTCACTGCTGCCATCCATAATATTAATCTCATTTCATTCCTTTTAAGTATTAAAATATACCAAAATATCACTTTAGTATAGGGTTATTATTACTTAAAATAGTGAAAGAACAGTGAGGTGCAATAGGCTAACTGATTATTAATCACTTTTTAGATAAAATAATCATAATTTATTAAATACACACTATGCAAGGCTACAACAATCATGATAAAAAGCGCACTCAAAATATTTGGCACAAGAAATGACAAGATCGTTAAAAACTACCTCAAAAGAGTAAAAAACATCAACGCACTTGAGTCAAAGTATGAAAATCTCAGTGACGAAGAACTTAAAGCTGCATTTAATGCCCTTAGAGAAGAAGTACAAAACGGCTCAAAGACTACTGATGATGTACTTTATGAGTCGTTCGCTATCACTCGAGAGGCAGCAAAACGTACTTTGGGAATGCGACACTATGATGTGCAGATGATCGGTGGTATGGTACTGCATGACGGCAATATTGCGGAGATGAAAACCGGTGAAGGTAAAACCCTTGTAGCCACCCTTGCTGTTGCGCTTAATGCTATGACAGGCAAAGGCGTACATGTTGTTACGGTCAATGATTATCTTGCAAAAAGAGATTCAGAAGAGATGGGCGTAGTGTATGAGTTCCTGGGCTACAGTGTCGGATGCATCACGACGGACATTCATGATGAAATGGCAAGAAAAGCACAATATGATGCAGACATCACTTATGGGACCAACAATGAATACGGTTTTGACTACCTCCGTGACAATATGAAAGTACGTGCTGAGGAAAAAGTCCAACGTGAACATCACTATGCCATCGTGGATGAAGTGGATTCCATTCTCATCGATGAAGCAAGAACCCCGCTTATTATCTCCGGACCTACACAAAGAGACCAGAACTATTATGCTAAAGCAGATGAGATAGCAAAGCAGATGGTACGTGGAGAGAAAATAGAGACCAAACCCGGTGAACCGGAGCAAACGACCGGCGACTTCATTGTAGACGAAAAGGACAAAACCATTATCATGACGGAGCAGGGGCTGCAAAAGGCACAAGATCTCTTCGAAGTAGATAATCTCTACAGTCTTGAAAATGCCGTACTTTCACACCACCTTGACCAGGCACTTAAAGCACACTATATTTTTGAGAAAGATGTAGATTATGTGGTACAGAACAATGAGATCATCATTGTTGATGAATTTACAGGCAGACTCAGTGAAGGTCGAAGATATTCGGAGGGGCTACACCAGGCACTTGAAGCCAAAGAGAATGTAGAGATACAAGAAGAATCACAAACACTTGCCGAGATCACTTACCAGAACTATTTCAGACTTTATGAAAAGCTTGCAGGTATGACAGGTACGGCACAGACAGAGGCAACAGAATTTGCACAGATCTATGACCTGGATGTTATCTCTATTCCTACGAATGTGCCTATTGCACGTATTGATAAAAACGATCTTATCTACAACACAGAGCGTGAAAAACTCAATGCGGTGGTAAGAAGGGTTAAAGAACTTAATGCCAAAGGACAACCGGTACTCATCGGTACTGCTTCTATTGAGAAATCAGAGATGATCCATGAAAGACTCAAGAAAGAAAAAATAGCACATAATGTCCTCAATGCCAAAAATCACTTCCAGGAAGCGGAGATCATTATGAATGCCGGCCAAAAAGGTGCAGTAACGGTTGCAACCAACATGGCAGGTCGTGGGGTCGATATTAAAATAGATGACGAAGTAAAAAGTCTTGGCGGACTTATGATCCTTGGTACAGAGCGTCATGAGAGTAGACGTATAGACAACCAGCTCAGAGGACGTTCAGGACGTCAGGGAGATCCGGGTGAGAGCCAATTCTTTCTTAGTCTTGACGACAATCTTCTGCGTATTTTCGGTGGGGAAAAGATCAGAAATATCATGAATAAACTTGGGGTTGAAGAGGGTGAATACATCGACTCCAAGATCGTCACCCGTTCCGTGGAAAAAGCACAGAAAAAAGTGGAAAATCAACACTATGAGTCAAGAAAACATATCTTGGAATATGATGATGTAGCCAACCACCAAAGAAAAGCGATCTATACCTTCAGAAACCAGCTTCTTGACCCGGAATTTGATATCGGCGCGAAGATCAAAGAGAACCGTGCAGAATATATTGAACATCTTTTAGCTGAGTGTGAGATATATGAAGGAATGCCTAAAGAAGACTTCAATGTCAAAAAACTTGCAGAACTCATTAAAGAGGAGCTCAATATAGAAGTAGACCATCAATACTTTGTAGACAAAGATGCAGAGGAGCTGACTGCTATGATCACCGAAATGATGGAAAATATCTATGAAGAGAAAATGTCCCAGATCGAGCCGGAACAAAGACAGGAGATCGAGCGTATCCTGTACCTTCAAGTGCTTGACCCCCAATGGAGAGACCACCTGTATGAAATGGATGTACTTAAGACCGGTATCGGCCTTAGAGGATACAACCAGAAAGATCCGCTCACTGAGTATAAACAAGACAGCTTTAAACTCTTTACCGATCTTGTCCAACGCATCAAATATGAAGCGGTTAAAGTACTTCAACTTGTACAGTTCGACTTTAGATCTGCCGACGAAGAGGAGGCAGCAGTTGAACACATTAAAGAAGAGTTGGAAAGTGATATCGCAGAAGCCTCACTCAACCAGTCTTATGAAGAGGGTGTCATAGCGGAAGATTCTTCCACCCTCAAACCTATTACAGGGACAAAGAAGCCAAAAAGAAATGAACCATGCCCATGTGGTTCCGGTAAAAAATATAAAAATTGCTGCGGCCGTAGCGGCCCTAAAAAAGGTCTGTTAGCTTAATGCTTCGTACTATCGCTTCGCCTGACAAACAGTTTGTTAGGCGTATCATCAAACACTACCTCAAATATGACAGAGAAAATCCTTTCATCTTTATCTCTGCCCTGCTTGCTTTCTTAGGTATCACTGCCGGTGTCATGGTGTTGATGATCGCCATGGGGATCATGAACGGGACACAGGAAGAATTCACCAAAAAACTTTTTGTTATGAATTATCCTCTTACTATCCTTCCTGTTGAAGAAGATGCAGTCAATGATGAACTCATAGCAACACTCCAAAAAAAATTTCCACATCTAAAGTTCAGCCCTTACTATACAACACAGGTCATTACAAAAAATGAGGGCTCTGTACAAGGATCGCTGCTTTACGGTGTTGATTATGAAAAAGAATCCAGAATAAATAGCATTTTTAAAAAGGCTAAGGGAGAAAGCAAAAGCAAATTCAGGGTTGTTGTAGGAGAGGGTCTTTCTTTTGAAATGAATGCACCCAAAGGTGAAAAAGTTACTCTGTATTTTTCAGAGCAGCAAGCTATCGGCTTTGGAACAATGCCCCTTCAAAAACGTTTTATCGTAGACGGCGTATTCAAATCCGGTCTGAAAGCCTATGACAAAGCCATTATGTACACGACACTTGAAGCTTTTGAAAAATTATTGAAACGTAAAGACGGCTTCTATGACGGGTTGCATATCTATACAGACAACCCAATGGAAGATATTAAAAAGATAAAAAAGATACTGCCCCAAAACACTGTTATAGAAGGATGGTGGCAGCAGAACGGCAACTTCTTCTCTGCTATGGAAATGGAGAAAAAAGCCCTCTTTCTGGTTCTCCTGCTTATCATACTTGTTGCATCACTGAACATTATCTCTTCTCTACTCATGACTGTCATGAGTAGAAGAAGTGAAATCGCCCTCATGCGTACTCTCGGAGCCACCAAAACAGAGATAAGATCCATCTTTTTTAGACTAGGTCTCATTATAGGTGCAGCAGGTATCATAGCAGGTACACTGCTGGGAAGTTTAGGTATCTGGATACTTACCACCTTTGACATTATCTCCATACCCGAAGATGTTTACGGTACAAGTAGACTTCCTGTCGATCTTACCATGAATGATTTTGGACTTATCATATTGGGTACAAGTATTATCATACTACTTTCTTCACTCTACCCGGCCAAGAAAGCTTCAGAAACTGATCCATTGACTGTACTAAGGAACGAATAGTCTATATTCATTCCCCTCTCTATATTTGACTTTTTTTGACATTTTTTATCTATAATTATATTTGAATTATATATAAGATGGAGAGTTGACCATGCAAAATAGCATCACAATATCTATACGAGCCGTACGTTCAAAACTCAAAAGAACAACGGATGAGACTGAAAAAGCAATGCTTAGAGAAGAACTAAAAAGATTAAAAAAAGTACTGCCTAGGAAGAACTCCGCTTTAAACTAGGTTTTCCTTTAATCTTTTCATTTCCTAACTGTATTATTTGTTTATAATATGTGCCGGAGATTCAAGTGTTCTTTTAAGTATCTGCAATGGCAATGTAAGTATATCTTCTGCCGCAGAGGTCTGTACTTTGGGTTTATCCAATGTCCCTGTTATCTTCAATCCTACCGTCATACTTTTGTCTTTCCCCATTATGATATAGCCTATCAACGGAAGATTCCCCACAAAGCTTCCCAGTTCCCTGGCTGTCTGTATAGCCAGCTTCATATCAATCGTTTTTTTTCTGATATTCAATTGGCCTTTACCCACGATCGTTGCCGATCTCCCCTTAATATAGACAGAATCAAAGATCACCTTGTCCCCGATTATTCTATAATCAACAACGCCCTCTTTTATCTTAAATCCTTTTTCCGAGAATCCGGGACTGTTCAAGGTTGCCAATGCAGGCAGTGTGTTGATAAATGCCAAAGTGTTATTGTACGCTTTGAAATCACTCAGAGTCCCACCTTCAACAATGATGTGTCCTTTCATGACCTTCTTGGGATCGCCGGATATTTTTAATGAATATCGTCCTTTTTTCAAGCCTTTGAAATGAATAAGAGGATGCAGCAGTTTATCTTTCACGCGTAGCGCCTGAATAAAAAACTGTTTACCTTGTCTGGAGAACTTTACTATATCACCATCTAAACTCCCCATAGCTTTAATGTCACCATTAGGCTTTACCTCTACATCATAGCTGTCTGTTATCAGCTTATATTTATCGTACCTAAGATGACTGTTTTGACCTATAATAACTAATTTTTTTCCTTTCCTTTTCCCTTTTACTTTTCCTTTTTTCAATTTATCTCTTGATTGTAAGAATTTTTCAAGATCTATATTAAGATTCTTAAGTTTCATACGCGATTGGGAGGTATTGAAATATAACCGTTTATTAAAGGCATAAAAATCCAATCCTTTTTTTGTTACCTTTCCGCTGCAAGGTACTTTTGTATGACACAGGTTTTCTTTATCGTAGAAGAAACACGCTTTTCTTTTCAATTCACCTTTAAAGGTATAGGTTTTAAAATCACTTGTTCTAATATCAACCTTTCCGCCATCTATCTGCAACCCGATATTCTTCAGATA
The DNA here is from genome assembly GCA_024762315.1 of Sulfurovum sp. Lineage (GTDB taxonomy): Bacteria > Campylobacterota > Campylobacteria > Campylobacterales > Sulfurovaceae > Sulfurovum. The sequence goes on along the minus strand of JANTHR010000033.1, from coordinate 9,588 downwards.
GGGTTTTATCTTCTTTATTTCCCCTACTTGTATCAACATCTCTTTAGGCTGAGTGATGATCTTTAGTTTCAATGACGGCACATCCACTGTGACATGCTTACTATAGTTTAAATGCAAAGGAAGTATTTTATTTTTAAGTACAAAAAATTTCTCTTTATCCCCTATGGTCACCTGTTTGGCATGGAATTCAAGATCGGCATTTTTTGTTCTTATGTTGACTTTTCCATCTACTTTTCCCTCATACCAACTCTCTTTTATATGAACTTTTTTTAAGTTCACTGTGCCTTTTGCATAGTCTATTTCCCCATCTGTTACAGGAAGCTTTGTATTGTAGATCGTTGCTAAGCCTTTTTGCAGTGCAGCCTTGACGACAATACTCTCTTTTTCCCGACTGACATACTTAACATTGCCTTTTAGGACAGGGAGTTTTATTCGATCATAGGAAACTTCCCCCTCCCCCAAATCCACATTCAGCAATACCGCTGTTTTTTTAGTAGATTTTTTAAGTGGAATATCTATTTTTATATCCAGTTTTGCTTTTTCACCTTTTTGCTCGACCGGTATATCGAGTTTATAGGCTTTAAGTATCTCCTGCACCACTTCATCGATCACAGACAGTATATGCAGATCCAGTGTAAGGATCGTAGGTTTTTGACCGATAAGGTCCGTAATGGCTACTTTACTTCCTTCAAGGCTTCTTGTTTTATAGCTTGGATGTTTCAGGTCAAAGTAAAGTCCGCCGTTCTTATAGCTCAATATTAAACTTGGAGCCAAAACAGGTGCTAGTTTTTCTTTAAAATGTATTTGGACATCTTCAAAAAGTACTTCCCCCCTGAGTGCATCAAAATCCATTTTGAAACCATCTTTACCTACTTCTCCTTTCCCTGCCAATGTGCGTAAGCAATATTTTTTCGCTTTTACTTTATCTACGATCCAACTTTTAACAGCAGGCTTTAACGGGAATTTGTTGATAAGTGTCCTTAGATCAGTGAACGCATCACTCTTAAGAGCAAAATCAACTATATTTTTTTCTTTTTTTGCAGCAAAGTCACCTTTGATATGATACGCATTAAAAGAACCGATAGTCTCAAGTTTATCCTTTTGCAAATAGTAAATAAGCTTTCCGACAATATTGATATCATCTTTTTTAATATACAACAAAGAGACATCTGCAACCAGTTTCTGCCCTTTTCGTTCTATGTTCCCTGCGATCTCATAATCATCACTTGTAATATAGAGTATATTGTCCGCAAAAATGACCTTAAGTTCATTATTTTTAAAATGTATTTTTTCCAGTTCTATATAATCAAAAAAAGTAAAAAGATATTTGATGGTATCAAACGTTTTATCCACATTCCTGAATGACGGATCGGCTTTACTTTGCGGGATAATGATATTCTCAGCTTTAAGTGTGAGTTTTTTATCGAGTTTGATGTATAATCCATCTATCTTGTAGTTACCAAAAGTAAGATCATCTGCATGTATACCTACTTTTAGCCAATAGAAAAGAGCCACAAAAAGGATAACCAAAAAGATGAGTGTATCACGCAACACTACATGGAGAACATGGATAGTATGGGCAGAAAACATTGCACTTGTTTTTATCATCTCTTTTGCCTTTTACACTACACTGCCCGTTAAAACAACGCAAACGCTCTTTGTTCCCCAAGGCTCTATCGGAAATATTATATCACAACTGACTAAAAAAGGATACGAATTGTCGGTGATCGATTCCTATATCTTACGCCTTATGGGAACACCTAAAAGCGGCTGGATATATATAGGTAAGAATAAGCTCAACCGTATCGACTTTCTCTACAAACTCACCAATGCAAAAGCAATGATACACAAAGTAACACTTATCCCCGGAGAGACATCTGAACTCTTTTTTGAAGCACTTGCAGATCAGTTGAAATTGGACAAAACAAAACTGCAAAAGTACTATAATGAATTTTCCTCCTATCCTGAAGCGGGTATCTATGCTGACACGTACCATGTGCCCTACGGTATAAGAGAGAAACACCTTATGCATTTTCTGGTACGTGAATCAGAGAAAAAATATAAAAATATATCGCAGAAAGTCTATGGCAACTACAGTAAAAAACAGTGGCTGCGTATACTTATCATCGCTTCTATTATCCAGAAAGAGGCTGCCAACAATAAAGAGATGCCTTTAGTCTCCTCTGTCATTTACAATCGCCTCAAAAAAGGGATGCGTCTGCAAATGGACGGTACACTGAACTACGGAAAATACTCCCATGTAAAAGTAACTCCGGAGCGTATCAAAAATGACTTGACAAGTTTCAATACCTACAAACATAAAGGATTGCCAAGTTCACCCATAGGGGCCGTAAGTCTGCAGTCCATTAAAGCTGCTATTAAACCTGCAAGAACAGATTACCTTTACTTTATGAAGAGCAGTGAGGGGACACATGACTTTTCCAAGAATTTTAAAGTACATCGTCAAAATATTAAAAAAGTTAAAAGAACTAAAGAGCTTTTTAAAAACATCCGGATCAAATAACTCATTGATCTGTAAATCTTAAAGTAATACTTTCAGATCATCCAGATCAAACAAAAGCAGATTCTCATCTTCCATACCCAGGAGCTCATTGGAAAACCCGCTTTTGGAAAAAAGTGCATACACATCCACTTTGATACCTGACTGCAACGCCTTGGATTTGAGTTTTGTCAGTTCATTCTTGCATACTTTCCGCTCTTTATATTTACACTCTCCCAAAATGAGCTTTTTATTGTTGGTGATCGCTAAAATATCAAACTCACTATACTGGTCCCAGTAGCTTCCATGACTGAGCAGTGGTGTGGAGTTTTCATAATATTTGACGAGCAGAGCATCACAGAGTTGTTCATAGACCAAAGTACGCAAACGCTCATAATTATTCTGGAAATTCTCTAAAAAAGCTCTGCCCTCGCCTTGAAGCAACTCATTTTTATAGTATGTGACAAAACCGAACCAAAACCGCATAAAGGGCTGCACAAAACGCAGTTTATCCTGTATACGGTAGGAACGAAGTTCTTTTTTAAGTTTATGTTTTGGATGTACACGAAGCGGGCTCTCTCTGCTGGGTTCAAGCCAAAGAATACCAAGAGAGATAAGCTCTCTGATGATCTCCTCCCCCACTCCTTCACTCAATTTGGCTTTTCTTAATACGGAGTAGAATTTTCCATCTCCTCTTGCTACAGCCATCAGTACTTCACGATAAGGTGTTTCAAGCAGATAAGATGGGGAAACAAGCATTTGGAATTTAGAGTAGTTATCTACAAAGTTGGACTTAACCATCTCAAATACATTTTCAAAATAATCCAGTTCTATATTTTCTTCCACACCTCCCAAAATAGAAAAATATTCGACCGACTGCTCTAATGTGAAATGCGGATAATGTTCACAAAAATGTTTAAACGCGTTTTTAATGTATTTGCCTTGAATTTATAATTAGGTATAAGTTTAACATACTTTTGCTACAATAATCCTAGTCAAGCATGATGTTTTTTTCATCATCTATTTGTATATAAAGTATTACTATGGAAGCATTTTTCACCAAATCAGAGCAAGTACAAAACATTATTAAGGGCTTCAATCTTACCAAAACCCTTTTTGTCTCCTCCATCATCATAGGAGAACCGAACATCGGAAAGAAAACATTGGTCCGTTACCTCTTTCCTGAAGCACCTCTGGTCTCCGGCAGAAACCAGGAAGAGGTAGAGGCAGCATTGCTGGAATATGATGAACTCATCATCACGGATTTTGAAAAACTCAGCAATCAGGAATCACTTAATCTGGACAATAAACGCGTTATAGCTACAGCAAACTATGTAGGCAATCAGCAGACCATTGATACTCTTTTTGCATTTATCTATACGATGCCCTCTCTTAAAGAACGTCCCGATGATACTGCCTATATCAGAGATATTTTCATTAAAGAAGCTCAGTCCCATCTAATGATCAAAGAGTCGGATTTTTCCGCTGAAGAGATACCTCTGAACCTCGATCATAACAGTAAAACACTCAAAAGATCCATCTACCGGCATTTAATGAACGCTTCTATGGATGAAAAAAGTATCCAGGAGTCCATTTACCACTATATCCTGAAACATTTGGAAGGGAAAAATGGATACAAAGAGTATCTTGGTCTATACGAAAAACCTCTCATTGAAGCAGGGCTTAAAAAGTTTGGATCGCAGCTGCAACTTTCACAGGTACTGGGCATCAACAGAAATACCCTCAGAAAGAAAATACATGAACACAATATCGATTGATTTCCAAAAATTTGTAGACTGGGACAACAGCCCTTTCATTCTTTTTAGTTCATCAGGCAAGATTCTCTACCTCAACAATGCTGCAGAGATACTTTTTGGCTATGTTTCAAAAAAAGAACTTTACGACCTCACACTTGCCTATGCCCCGCAAAACTTTGGTTACAGAACAACCACACTTTCTCTGAACTATGATTCTTTCAGTTTTTATGCTATTACCGTAGGCTATGAGGATGAAGAGCAGATATCTATACGTTTTTACAATGCACCGCGAACCAGATCGGTAGCACCCAACGAAAAGGACAAATTAGTCAGTACCAATATTAATCTGCTGCTTGAAGCGAACATTGCACTCTTTAAAACAAAAAATACCAATGCTCTGCAGCTGCTCACAGACCCCGATATCCCATCTTTTAAAATAGACCAGAACAGATTTTCCAAACTCCTAAGAAAATCACTGGATACATTCAGGGCTTCCGACTCTATCTATATTACGTTAAAACTGCTTGTAGGCGAACATGTGATCATCTCAGGGGAAAAAAAGCCTATCGTGCAACTCAGCATAGAGGCAAACGGACGTTACAATGATGCAGATGAAGAGATACGTGCTCTTGCTGCACAAAGTCATATAACTTCGCTACTTAAAGAAAGAACGATTAAATTAGAAGTACCGCTTATTCAGGATTGATTAAAAATTAATCATCTTTAAGATCAAAATATTCTATTTTAGATGTTACTATACCTTTGTAAATTATTTTAAAGGAATAGAACATGAAGTTAAAACTTTTGGCTCTAATGGCAGCATTGCTGCCGGTTGCCGCTATGGCAGAAGACAAACTCGATACGGGTGATACAGCATGGATGATGATCTCCACTGCACTTGTACTACTTATGACACCCGCAGGTCTGGCACTCTTTTACGCTGGTATGACAAGAAGTAAAAATGCATTGAATACTTACGCTATGGTAATGGGTGCATTCGTACTTGCGTTTGTAGTATGGGTCATTGCCGGATATTCATTGGCATTCGGTACCTCTGAGGCAGCAGGGGTCCAGAAATTCATTGGTGGATTTGGAAATGTCTTCCTTGACGGCATTAAATGGACGGATCTTAGCGGAACATATCCTACGTATGTATTTATTGCATTCCAGGGTACATTCGCAGCTATTACAGTTGCTATTGCATCAGGTTCTGTCATTGGTCGTATGAAATTCTCTACCTGGATGGTTATTGTTGCTCTATGGGGTCTGGTAGTTTATGCGCCTATTACGCACATGGTATGGGGTGGAGACGGTGCCCTTCTTTTTGATGCCGGAGCACTTGACTTTGCCGGTGGTACGGTTGTACACATGAATGGTGGTCTGGCCGGTCTTGTACTTGCTGTTCTCATAGGTAAAAGAGCAGGTTATCCTAAAGTTGCTATGCAACCATTCAGTATTCTCTTTACGGCTGCCGGTGCTGCTATTCTCTGGTTCGGCTGGTATGGATTTAATGCCGGTTCTGCATTTGGTGCCAATGCGGTTGCAGGTGTGGCACTGCTGACTACTACTGTAGCCACTGCAGCTGCAGGTCTTACCTGGCTGATCGCTGAATGGGTAGTCTATAAAAAACCAACCCTTCTTGGTATCGCTTCGGGGATCGTTGCAGGGCTTGTTGCCATAACACCTGCAGCCGGTTTTGTAAGTATTGGCGGTGCATTTATTGTAGGTATCGGCGGATCACTCATCGGATTCTTCGGTGTAGTTAAACTTAAAAAAATATTTGGCTATGATGACTCTCTTGATGCATTCGGTATCCACTTCCTTGCCGGTCTTTGGGGTGCATTGATGACAGGTGTACTTGCATTGAACGACAAAGATCTTCTTTGGGATGGTCCAATGAAAGAGAGTGGTGACAGGATGGGACAATTCATGGTTCAGGTTGAATCTGTTGTCGTAGTTGGTCTCTGGACACTTATCGGTACTGTTGTTGTTTACTATATCGCCAGTGCATTAACCGGTGGAGCAAGAGTAGATGAAGAGACTGAATACAAAGGTCTGGATGAAGCAGTACACGGCGAAAAAGGAATTCACCTTTAGTTCAAGGTGAATACTTACAGAATATAATTTAAAGGATTTAAACAATGAAAAAAATCGAAGCGATCATTAAACCATTCAAACTTGAAGATGTCAAAGAGGCACTGGTAGAGGCTGGCATCGAAGGTATGACAGTCTCTGAAGTCAAAGGGTACGGAAGACAGCAAGGGCATTCTGAGCTCTACAGGGGTGCCGAATATGTTGTAGAGTTCATCCCTAAGATCAAGATCGAGATCTTTGTCAGTAATGACGAGTATGCAGACATTGCCATCAAAGCAATCAAAGGTGCAGCCAAAACCGGCAAGATCGGTGACGGTAAGATATTTGTCAGTACTGTTGACCATGTACTTCGTATCAGAACAGACGAAAAAGACGAAGAGGCGCTGTAGTAATGTTTTAGTGTTGGGCGTTCAGCGTTCAGCACTTTTAAAAAATAATACGCATAATTTTTCTTCATTTTTCATAGATTGATTAAAATTTAATCACTTATCTCTTCCAAATTCATACTAAAATTAAAATTCTGCACACTTTTTAAACAATATTTTCTATATTATCTTCTTTATTTGTTATACACTAATATATATTTGAATACCAGGAGTGAAATATGGAAATAAATTATGTGATAGATACCTTTTTTGCCATCTTTGCGATGACCCTTATCATCCTTATGGTACCGGGCTTTGCAATGCTTGAGGCTGGCTTGGTCAGAACAAAAAATGTTACAGCAGTACTTACGGTCAATACCATGATCTATGCCGTGGCATCCATGGCTTTTTTACTGATAGGATACAAATATGCTTTTGGAAGCTGGGATCACCAGGAGAGCATTAACAAATATGCTTTCTTTCTGTTCCAGATGGCCTTTGTCGGCAAGGTTGTAAATATTATGAGCGGTGGGGTAAGTGAACGTTCACGCATTATTCCACTGGTGATTTTTACGGTCATTATTGGCGCCTTCCTCTACCCTACCATCGTCAACATCACCTGGGGAGCCAATTTCCTCTCCGGTACTTTCCTTGATATCTCCGGCATGCATGACCTTGCAGGATCGACCGTCATCCACTCTACAGGCGGCTGGGCACTGGTAGCTGCCATTCTCATTATGGGGGCAAGGCACGGACGTTACAAAAAGAATGGTGCCATCAAAGTCATCCCTGCTTCCAACATTCCTCTCGTGGTACTAGGAGCTTTTCTGCTCTGGATAGGCTGGTTTGGGTTTAACGGCGGCTCCGTGGGTGCAATCTCAACAAAAGAGAATGCCGATGCCGTGGCACTGACCATTATGAATACCAATACAGCCGGCCTGAGCGGAGCCATCACCGCATGGCTGCTTACCTACTTCCGCTACAAAAAGTTCGATATCACCATGATCCTCAACGGTGCACTCGGTGGTCTGGTCGCCATTACAGCCGGCCCGGACCTTTATGGCATTTACACTCCTATTCTCATCGGTGCAATCGGTGCGGCACTGGTCGTTCTCTTCGTTCCGATCTTTGACAAACTTAAAATGGACGACCCGGTGGGTGCACTCTCCGTTCACCTGGCTAACGGTATCTGGGGAACACTTGCGGTAGGTATTTTCGCTGATGTAAGTTTTATGGCTCAACTTAAAGGGGTTTTGGTCGTAGCTGCTATTGTTTTTCCACTATCATTTGCTATAATCTATAGTATTAACAAAGTCTTCCAGCTGCGTGCTGAAGATGATGAACAGCTCGAAGGTATCGATGCCATCGAATGCGGTATGGAAGCTTACCCTGAATTTAAACGCAGTATCTAAGGAGTACATTAAATGAAAAAAATAGAAGCCATTATCAAACCGTTCAAACTGGACGATGTCAAAGAGGCGCTTGTCGAAGCAGATATAGAAGGTATGACCATTTCCGAAGTCAAAGGATACGGAAGACAGCAGGGACACTCAGAGCTTTACAGAGGAGCGGAGTATGTGGTCGAGTTCATCCCCAAGGTCAAGATCGAAATTGTCGTAAGTTCACAGGAATATGCGGACAAGGCCATAGAAGCCATTAAAAGCGCCGCCAAGACCGGCAAGATCGGTGACGGTAAGATCTTTGTATCCGACATCTCCAAAACCATCCGTATCAGAACGGAAGAAGAGGACGAGGACGCTCTATAGCGTGCTCAAACACTGCCCAACGCTTAGTGTTGGGTGAACTCTTTTATCTTCTCTTCACTTGCGTAAATTCTCCACTTTACACACTCGACACCATAATCACGCTCAATACGGACAATACCATACTGCTTTAGCGCATAGAGCGTTTTATCTATTTGACTGTAATCGGTTGTAAATTCATAGGGGATCTGCTTCTCATACACTGCAAGTTCAGCTTCTCTTGTGACATTCTTGACGGACAGCGCATAGGCGCGTGCCATACCCCCGGTCCCCAGTTTGATACCACCAAAATAGCGGACAATGAGCACAGCGCAGTTAATGAGTTCTTCACCCCGAAGTACATTGAGAGCTGGTACACCCGCACAGCCTTTGGGTTCACCGTCGTCTGAACTGTTCTCGACCACCTGATCATATGCATTCAAAGAACGCAGTGCATAAACAACATGGTTGGCTTTGGGATATTTGGTTTTTAACTTTTCCTGTAAGCCTTTATACTCTGATATAGGGACAAGGTAAGTAATAAATTTTGAGCGATTGACTTCTGTAGTGAATACAGAAACCTCTTTAACAGTGAGCATCTGTTAACTTAAAAAGGAAAAAATAGATCAATAATCCCAACCCTATTCCTATTATGTCCGCCACTACATCTAAAACTTCTGCACTGCGGTTGACAGTAAAAAGTTGTGATATCTCTATAAAAACTCCGTAAACAATCAAAACAATAAAAGCTTGAAACCATTTTATCACATAGGCAGACTTAAGAAGTAAAACTAATACGCAAAAAGCAAGAAAATGTAAACCCTTATCTGAAAGAGAACCTATCTGAGGTGCAACTTCCTGTGGTACTATTGCTAAAATATAACTAAATATCAATGCTATCCAAAACAGTACTCTAAAGACTGATCGATACTTGTTTTGCTTCAAATTGTGTATCAACGCAAAGCCTCTTGGCAACACACGCATTGACTACAATCAGAACAATAAGCCCTATTTTTGACTTTTTCTTCGCCATGAGTATGCATATATTTGAGTATCAGCTCTACAAAAGCATCACTGTCATTCATACAACCAGCCACTATGTAGTCATCATATTTCACTTTCATAGCAAT
>JANTHR010000032.1 GCA_024762315.1 Sulfurovum sp. | reverse complement strand
CATTAGTAAGGAATAGTTGAATATCTTTGATATAACAATAGAAAAAAATGTATAATAAAACATAACTATTTTAAAATGTACAGGATACACGATTGAGTACTTGTCCTGCTCAACATGTAGAGAATTGGAACCTAAGTTTGATGCTGCTGTATACGAGTATTGCATACAGGGAGATATCTCAGTTTTGCTGCATCTTGCAGTAGAACAGGAGGTACTGGCAACTTATATGAAAATATGTAGCAAAAGATGAACAATGGCATAAAGGAGCTTGTATGTATGACATTATCTATATCGGTGGTGGGTTGAACTATGCAGGCGCTGTCATCGCGGCAAAAAAAGGGCTGAAGGTCGCACTTATAGAACGATCTCTCGATCAGCTGGGCGGCGTATGCCTACATAAAGGGTGCATCCCTTCTAAAATGTTTTTACATTATGCCCAAACGGTTCTACAAAGCAGAGAGTCCATATTCAAAGGTGAGATAACACTTGATATGCAAACCCTTTTCAACAAAAAAACACAACTCATTGATGCGGCTACCAAAGCAGTGGCCCGACAATGCAAAGATATAGAGCTCATTGAAGGGGAAGGACATATTACCGCCCCGCATCAGGTAAGCGTGAACGGTACACTCTATGAAGGCAGGCATATCATTATCGGAACAGGCTCTTCTGCCTATATTCCCGAGGGGATCAATTATGACCGTAAGCATATTCTCAGTAGTGATGATGTACTCGACCTTGAAAGTCTTCCTAAAGAGATCGCTATTTACGGCGTGGGGGCGATTGGTTTGGAGATGGCAAGTTTCTTTGTCTCTGCGGGTGTAAAGACAACACTGATCTCACGCGGCGAGGATCTTTTAAGAGAGGCTCATCCACGTATTCAGAATGCAATGGAAAAGCAGATCGAAGCGCTGGGCATCACATATATGAAATCGTCTCCCATAAGTAAAGCAGTCGCTACCGATCAGGGTGTACAGATCACTTTTGATCAGGGGGATTCCCTCTACACGGAAAAAATGCTTGTAGCCACAGGACGAAGTCCAAATACCGCTGTTGTTGCAACAGATGCAATAAGCGTGAATAAAAGCATCCGTACCGATGCACATTTTGAAACAACCGCAGCGGGACATTATGCGATTGGAGACTGTAACGGAAAACTCCAGCTCGCACATGCTGCAAGGGCAGAGGCGCTTAATGTTACCATGCGTATTCTGGGCAAAGAACCAAATGCCCTCAATTTGGATCATGTGGTAAAGTTCATCCACACATTACCCATGAGCTATGCTACCGTAGGACAGAACAAAACAATGCTGGATGCTGCGGGAATACCTTTTCATGAGAGTATTGTTCCGCTAAACCACTTTACGGCTTCCGCTTTCCATCAGGCAAATAACGGTTCAATGATCGTTTATGCCGATGAAGAGGGGTTTATCCTCGGTGGAGAGATATTGGCTCCGGATGCCGAAGAGCTCATCGCCCCTGTCGCCATGGCATTGGCAGGAGAGATGGATGCCACATTGGCAAAAAAAACGATCATGGCACACCCGACTTTCAGTGAAGCTTTAGAGAGAGCCTATTTTCGATTATAATACGGCTAACCAGTAAAGCTGTACCGTAAAATGAGTGATATAGATTTGAGTCATCGAAAAGTCATAAGGAGGGGTTGGCCTGCTACCCTGGAAAGACAATACTTTTGTTTCCCAGGGCTTGTGCCAGAAATTTGCTTCCCTCTAACTTTCTCAGATTAAAGTTTTAAAAAATATAACGTTATAAGGTTTTCTCTTTTTATTCAGATGCCTGAAAAATAATGTATCAGACTACACTCTCTTTATAGATCTATTGCATACTTTTTCAGTGTTTCAAGATCAATGAGTTCGAGCATTCTCTCATGTGTGGCATGAATGAAGATATGCGGTGCCATGCCGTTCTTCACTGCTTCAACGAAACGAGGGCCCGAAAGGCACCAGCTCTGCCCCTCTTTCACGCCGGCGAAATTGTACTCAGGTATCGGAGTGGAGAGGTCATTGCCTACTTTTTTGGAGTACGCCAGGAATTCTTTGGTCGCATAAATACAGACGGCATGGTAGCCTGGGTTGTCGGAACCTGAAAAACAGGTACCGTCACGGTAATACCCGGTAAGCGGTTTAAGGGAACATGGCTCCAAAGATTCGCCAAGTACATTCTTTGCATCGGGGTTGGCTTTATGCATTTTCTTTACTCCTTTTGGGTTTTGGCGGGCAGACGAAATGACGCATATTGACAGAGCCGAGACGCTCACTCCATCCGATATAGACGATCTTCTCTTTTCGTACGACCATCATCCAGTTCTTCCGGTAGTAGTGTGCAAGCACTCTGTCAAGTTCAAGCTCAGCAGGTGCTTCCGCGACCCATATATAGGCTATCTCTTTGAGAGAAGGCACCTCTTTGGAAGAGCGCATCAGGTTACGCAGCTTAGTCTCTGCCTGACACATATCCGTCTTCGGCCCAAACCTGCTGTACTCCACCGTAGCGATGAACGAACCGTCATCCGTGACCTTTTTCCAGTAATCTCCCGGATGTTTCTGTGAAAAGAGGAAAGCGGCATGCTCATTGCCAGTATGTACCAGCATCGTGACCGTTTTCACATAGTTTGGCGCAAGTGCCTTCATTTCTTCTATGCGCTGAGCACTCCAGGATGTGGGCGTGAATCCTTTTTCGTCCAGCATTTTCTTCTCTTTCAAGGCCGAAAGTATCCCGGCATCTTTGATCCTGCTTTGATGATGCACAACTGCTACAGGGTAGTCTGCCTGCCAGCAGAAGCGTTCATCATGCTGCAACATAGCCAAAAAGTCATCTGATGTACTGATGGCTTCTTTTAAATATTCTATGATCTCTTTCATGGCACCTTCTTGTTTTTTTGGTTTAGTGTACACTGACAATGCTTTCAAAACAGAGGACTTTGAGCAAAATAAAATAAGATATCTACAGATAACTAGGTATATGCCATAGCCGTTGTAATTTTTTTCTAAAGTATTAATTTCTCTAATATTTTTAATCCTAGTATACAATTACTAAAACCTCATAAAATATTTTATAGGGTTTCTTTTAGCCTCATTAAGGCCAAAAACAGGTATCGGATTTGTCTATCAAGCTATGTCCCAATACAAATCTTGCACTTTTGCTAGTATTTTATGGATACTATAAAGATTTGATAGTCTTGTATGATACATCATCATAATTCTATGAATTGCTGATACATTTTATTCATATTTTTAAATATAATTCAAAGGTCAAATTAGAACGCTTCACACCCTATTTCAGACCAAAAGTGCTTATGACTACAGCCTGGAAACCTTGGCATATTATGCCAAATACAGCAGAAGCGTGATAAAATCAACAATTGATACTGGAAGTGGAAGAAGCAGGATCAGAAATACTTGAAACTATGCAAAATCTTCTGGATTCCTGCATAACAGAACTGGCAGCGAGACGATATCTGTATCCGCAGTGGGACACATCACCCGGTGATAGAATACTCCTCTTAGGAGCATATTGATGAATTGTGGAAAATGGTGTTAATAATGGGGTTTAAAAGCGTTATTTGAGCTAATCTGGTACATAGTGCTTATTATCTTGGAAAGATTACAAAAAGGAAACCTATGAAAAAGAGAACAAAGAGAAATTATCAATTTCCATGGCAAAAACCAAAATCTAAGCTAGAAGATCCTAATGCCCCCAGACAAATAAAAGAGATCATGAAAAGTCCCAGTTATCAACTCCTTGAAGAAAATATATCTTTTATTACTTCAGATGAAGCAAGGGGCATAAGGCTTCAGCTTGATTACCTTAGAGCAGAAGTAAAAATGCGAGAATATCATATCGATCATACGATCGTGGTTTTCGGAAGTTCACGTATCATAGAATACGACAGTGCACTTAAAAAGCTCAAAGAGATCGAAAAGGCACTGGAGAAGTCTCCACGTTCCAAGAAACTTTTAGCGGAATTAAGTACTGCGGAGAAGATGGTGAAAAAAAGTGTCTATTATGATGAAGCACGTAAGTTCGGCCGACTGGTCGGTGAAAGCGGAAAAGGGCCTGAAGACTGCCGTCTCGCACTCATGACCGGTGGTGGCCCCGGCATTATGGAGGCAGCCAACAGAGGGGCTTTTGATGTAGGGGCTAAAAGCATAGGACTGAACATTGAACTGCCTCATGAACAGTACCCTAACCCGTATATTACACCTGATCTCTGTTTCCAGTTCCACTATTTTGCCATACGTAAACTCCATTTTGCACAACGCGCAAAGGCATTGGTCATTTTCCCCGGAGGCCTTGGAACGATGGATGAGCTTTTTGAGATACTTACACTTATACAAACGCAAAAAACACCTTCTATTCCAGTGATACTGATATCAAAAAAATATTGGCAAAATGCTGTCAATTTTGATTTCTTGCGTGAAGAAGGTGTGATCACTCAGGATGATTTGGAGATCTTCACTGTTGTAGAAAATGCTCAAGAGGCATGGAAAGAGATCAGACAATGGTATAAGGACAATGACATCTTTGAGCTTCGCTAAAGAAAAGATATGATAGATTAAGAATAAATAAGAGCGAAAAGGTCTTAATTATGGAAATTACACACTTTTTTGAAGCCCTTTGGCAACTCAGTATTGCCATGGCCCCCTACATCCTCTTTGGACTTCTTTTTGCAGGTATTTTACATGAGTTGGTACCCGACAGCATCGTAACCAAACATTTAGGAAAAGATAATATCTCCTCTGTAGTCAAATCAACACTTTTTGGCATTCCTCTTCCTGTCTGCTCTTGCGGGGTCATCCCTCTGGCCACCTCCATTAAGAAATCAGGCGCAAGCAAGGGGGCTACCCTCTCTTTTCTTATCTCTACGCCTATTACGGGGGTTGACTCCATCATGGCCACTTATGGGATATTCGGATGGATATTCACCATTTATCGTGCTGTATCTTCCATGATCATCGCGATGATAGCCGGTATTTTGACCAATCTGCTTGATAAAGATACCAAGGCTCTAAACTCAGATAATGCGTCACAAGGTGATCTATTGTCTGTGGGGCTGACCCCGGCTAACATGCAAAAACCTTCTTTTTCTACTGCTGCACCACAAGCAACAACTTTTAGCATGAATGCTACAACACAGGAAGAGTCTTGCGGTACGGGTACAGGTTCTTGTTGCAGCAGTGAGCCTAAATCTAAAACCTATTCTCTTGTTGCTGCGATGAAGTACGCTTTTGTCACACTGCTTGGCGACATAGCAAAGCCTCTCTTTTGGGGGCTTCTTTTAGGAGCACTTATTACTGTGGCCATACCGGAGAACCTTGCTGAGGTACTCAAATCGTATGCATGGCTCTCTTATATCATCGTCATAGTTATAGCTGTGCCTATGTATGTCTGTGCTACGGCTTCACTACCCATTGCTGCAGGGCTTATGCTCTCAGGCGTCAGTGCCGGTGCTGCCTTTGTTTTCCTCTCTGCAGGGCCTGCAACCAATACCGTGACCATAGGGGTGGTTAAAAAGATGTTGGGTACTAAGTCATTGGCTATTTACCTTGGAAGTATCATTATCGGCAGCATACTCTTTGGACTGGGACTTGACTACATCTTTGATGCATCAGCCATAGATCCTGCTTCACTCATACACATGCATGAAGAAAGCGGACTTATAGCTGCATTCAGTGCAGCCATCCTCTGGGGGCTTGTATTGTGGTTTATGTTCAAGCCTTATTTTGCAAAAAAAGATGAATGCGGCGGCGGATCTTGCTGTTCTTAGTCATATTTCAAGTCAATGGATCCAGTCTGCTCCCAGAAAACCCTTCGTGATTTTCTGATATCATACTGGATGGTGATCTGTATGCCCATTAACTCATTTCATGTACATCGGTATGAAGTGTCATCTTTTTAATGGTGGTATTGTCCTCTTTTTTTTCATTTTTTTCTTGAGATTTCTTCTCTTCTATTTTTTTAGGTTCGGCTTTTGGTGCAACTAACTGCTTTACACCTTTCTTTTTAGCAATACTCACCACAAGTTTTCCATTTTTGTAAGCTGTTGTAATAGCCCCTTCATCAGCATTGTTCGGTAAGGTCATGCTTTGTTGATACATACGCACAGAACGGGATTGGCTCACAGAGTTTGCTGTTTTGTTCTCCTGTTCCTGAACGATCTTCGCAGTAATGGACATTACACCGTTTTCTGTTTTGATATCGATATGATTCTCTTTGCTCTGAGGTATGTTGGTAACCAGTTCATAATGATCACCCTTGTCTGCCAGTTGATTCTGTGCTGCCATCTTATAGGTCCCCAAAGGACTTACCAAGCCGGAAGAACGTTGTTGTATACGTTTATTCATACGTTCGAACATTTTATCCATGTTTTGCTGCATTTGCATCATCTCTTTAAAGATATCATCTCCAAAAGGGTCATTGAAGAATGGATCGTTAAAAGGATCATTTGCATGAAGAGAGAATGTTGCTACAAGAGGCAACATTAAAAGGGAAAGTTTTTTTGTGAACATAATTTGCTCCTTATAGTTTATTTCTATTCAAATTATAGATCGCAAAGTTTAACCGTTTTTTAATATTTTACCCTTTGAATCAAATCATCCATTGAGAGTTCACTGACATCTTTTTTACCCATGACCGCCAATAATGAACGGACACCATGCACAAGCGCATGGTGATAGTTGGCTACATGTCTTGATTTCTCTTCTACAAGATACTTGCTCCGTTTTCCTTCATTCATCGTTGCAAGTCCCACAGGACAGTTTCTGCCCCCTGCTCCGGAACACGTCCTTGCACGTATACACCCTGCAGAGATCATGAACCCTCTGGCAATGTTTATGAAATCAGCACCGTAACATAGAAGCTCGACCACATCGTCGGGCGTCAGGACTTTTTCTGCAGCGATGATCTTTATCTTCTCTCTTAGTCCATAGGCATCCAGTACTTCTGAAACGATCTTTAGAGATTCCCGTATAGGCAGTCCGATTTTGCTCATCATCTCAAGGGGTGCTGTAGCTGAACCGCCATCACCTCCGTCAATCGTGATGAAATCGGCAATACTCTTCCCTTTTTCCAGCCTCTCTTTCAATGCTTTGGCATACAGTTCAAAGTCTTCTTTGTCGGAAATAACGATCTTAAAGCCTACAGGTTTTCCGGAAAGTTCCTGTAACCAGGAGACAAAGTCAAAAAAAGTATCCATATCGGTAGCATAAGGAAAATGGTTTGGACTGATAAGGTCTTCATGGGCAGGGATACCTCTATAATAAGCGATATCATCGCTCACCTTCGCAGCCAGGAGTTTACCGCCTGTCTGTTTTGCACCCTGAGCCAGCTTGATCTCTGTCATACGGCAAAAGCACATGACTTTTTGATACCGTTGTGCATCAAATACTCCGTTATCATCTCTTACCCCGTAAAGCCCGCTTCCCATTTGAAAAGTGATATCCGGCAATACGGCAGGAACATGGGCAGGGAAAAGTTCCAAAGGTTTACTCCAGTCAATCCTGAAATAAACCAGTTTTCTTTGGTCAAATATAAATGAACCTCTGTCTTTCTGACGCACAACCATCTTTCTGTATATTCGTCCTGCAACCTCTTTGTTAGTAAAGAATTTCATGACTCTATAAATGCTTTTTGCAAACCATGTCCCCTCTTTCATTTCCAAATATTCACTATTACAATCCGTACAGTGCAATGTGGTTAAAAAATTTGAGGTCAATCCCCCTTCTCCTGTATTGATGGAAAATTTCCCTTTAAAGGCCCCTTTGGCAAAAGCACGTGTACCCTCCGGAGAGATAGCCCCGTCACTCATGGCTGAACGTCCTAAGATACTTTTACTGACATACGGCTCCCTCCTCTCTTTCCCGAAAGTGACAGAAAAGTCACTTTGCACTTCATCTTCCTCCTTTACAAAGTTTGCATGTTTAAAAAGGGTTTTCTGATTTCCGTAAGGTTTTGTAGGAGAAAAGGAGAGGTAAGGGTTTTTCTTTGCAGCGACTTTATTGATCCAGTCAAGCTTTTCAAAAGAGTTGTAAAAGGTCTCATCACCAAAATACTGTCGCATAGGGTTACGAAGCATATATAAAAGGTATCGCATACGACCCACAAGCGGGTAGTTTATGAGAAGTTGGTTCTTCCTTTGCACAAACCTATCATAGATCGCTACAGCGATCATGATAAGAATAAGGGTCAGTATAAAAATTTTTATCAGCACACTCCAGTCAGAGGAGAGTACTGAGAAGTAAGCCAGAAGGTTTTCTTTATTCATCTTTTCCCTCCCCGAACAATAGTCTATCTATACTGTATTTTCCTGGGCCAAAACTGGCGAACAGCATAAGGAAAATAAAATAATAAAGCGGTATCTCTATACCATTATTCGCTACAGAAAAGCCATGTCCAGCATGTACAAAAAGCATAGCACCAAGCATGACAAAACCAAGTAAAATAGAAATATAGCGTGTAAAAAGACCCAAGATAAGCAAAAGGATCCCTATGGTCTCAATACCTGAAACCAGATAGGCAGCAAGTGTGGGGAAAGGGATGGAGATACTTTCAAACCATTTCGCTGTACCATCAAGGTCATTGATCTTGACAAGTGCAGGTACGGCAAAACCATAGGCAATAACTAAACGTGACAATAACATCACTATATGCTTCGGATAGGAGAATAGCACACGACACTCACCTAAAAAATCTTTCATAATACTCCTTTGCAAGATATTTCCATAGAGATATTATAGAATGTATAGTGTGTAATCATTATGCAATAAAGAAGAAAGATAGAGACAAAAAGAGAGATGTGCAAAAACGTATAAAGGCACTGTCAAATTTGCCAATCCTAAGCGTCTGTATGAAATAAAACAGGTATCATATTAAATAGTATTATACTTATTAATCGTTATTCTCTGTTTTAAATCGACACTCACCCAGTGTAATGATTTTACCTTTTTTTATTTCATTTAGAATATAGTGGAGTGTGCCTTCTGCATCAGTTTCAGGCATCTCTTCCTTAATCATTCTCAGAGCTTCTTTTTGAGTGGTTTTCGTCCATTTTTTTTCGTAGGTGTATCGGGTCAGGATATCCATTCGATCAGATCAACCCCAACTCGGCAAAAATAGGCTCTACTTCCATCCACCAGTTCTCCAGCTTAACAGCAATATCATTGACTGCCGTCTTCTCTTTGCGCCATTCTTCTATTTTTTCTATAATAAGCGGTTTTTGCTCTTCTGCGATCTTGTCTGATTTCTTTATGTGTTCTATGGCTTCATCAATTTTTTTCTTCATACATAAATTCCTTTTTTAATTATATTTTAATTCAATATACATAATATTGTCAATAATTTAAGCATAGTATGAGATAATCGAAAAAATTAATATAAAGGTGATGCATGCCTACACAGTTCCTTAAAGAATTTATGCAAAAAGAGTCCTCATCAGGTATTTTACTGATCATGGTCACTATTTTGGCACTCTTCCTGCAGAACAGTTTTCTTACTACATTTTATACCAGTTTTTTACATACACCCGTAGAGATACGTTTTGGGGACTTACAGATAGCCAAACCTTTGCTTTTATGGGTCAATGACGGACTTATGGCCGTCTTCTTCTTTCTTATCGGGCTGGAAGTAAAAAGAGAAGTTATGGAGGGCCATCTCTCTTCTTTGAAGCAGATTACGCTTCCAGGCCTTGCAGCTATTGGCGGTATGGCTGTACCTGCATTGGTTTTCATTGCCTTCAATAAAGGTGAATCTTTTGCAATGAATGGCTGGGCTATTCCTACTGCCACGGATATTGCATTTGCTTTAGGCATTTTGTCTCTGCTTGGACCCCGTGTGCCTGTCTCTTTAAAAATATTTTTAATGGCATTGGCAATCATTGATGACTTGGGTGCTATTGTGATCATTGCACTCTTTTATACCTCTGAACTTTCCACACTTTCCATTGGTATTGCCGCCGTGTCTCTTGGGGTGCTGTTCCTTATGAACCGTATGAATATTGCCATAAAATCAGCCTACATCCTAGTAGGCATCGTCCTGTGGGTCTCTGTCCTTAAATCCGGAGTGCATGCCACGCTTGCAGGTGTAGCACTTGCCTTTATGATCCCTCTTTCCTCAAAAGATAAAAAAGGGAACAGTTTCTCTATGTCAAAAGAGATGGAACAGGACCTGCACTACTGGGTTGCCTTTATGATCCTGCCTCTTTTCGCATTTGTCAATGCCGGTGTGGACCTTAAAGGTATTTCGCCCACAGAGATGGCGGGTAGTGTGCCATTGGGGATCATGTTCGGTCTCTTTGTCGGTAAGCAGGTGGGCGTCTTCGGCTTCTCCTTGATAGCTATTAAAATGGGTATAGCCTCTTTGCCAAAAGAGAGTAGCTGGACTCAGCTTTATGGTGTGAGTGTTCTAACAGGGATTGGATTTACTATGAGTCTCTTTGTTGATTCTCTTGCCTACAATGATACACAGATCTATCACTATGCAGATAAACTGGCTATTCTGCTTGGTTCACTTTTCTCAGGTCTTTTGGGTTACCTTGTTTTAAAAATGGCTACGAAACGTCAGGACCATTGAAAGATCTGAATTCATCAAGATGCACCTATGGTCTGTTTCATCACTTCTTTCCAGTCGCGAGAGAAATATTTTTTGATCACAGATCTTTTATGGGGAATAAGACAATCCGAACAGTCCTGGTGGACAGACCCGTCACTTTCGAACGTTTTACCCTCTTTTGCATTTATGCTGCACAGGCTATAGAATGTTTTGTCTCCTTCTTTTTTAAGGCCCTTATCCGAAAAACGAAAGAACATACAACCGCAGAGATAACAGTTCAACTCTTGCATTTCGTGACACTTCTCATTTTTTGCATAAAGCGGACAAAAGTCCGGATGCCGCTTTTGCATATTTTCATAGATGAAATAGTCTATGACTTCATCGTCACTCAAATGTGTAAGTGTTTTCATGATCTCAGCATGCTTTTTGGCATGTGTTTCAAACCATTCCATATAGGTCATAAAACTCCTTTACACAAAGTATAACTTAACTGCCATAAAACAAAAAGCACCATTACGCTATAATCGCGACAATATAAGTCAGAGGTACTGTGTTGTAATTTTTGATAAAAATTTATACACTGGACCTCAAAGGATAAAAATGAGCGAAACAACTGAAAAAAAAGCAGTCTATAACCCTAAAGAGGTAGAAGAACACTATTATAAGATATGGGAAGAACGTGGATACTTTGAGATAGAGGGCAACGAGAAGATACAGGAAGTGGGTAAGAACTTCTGCATCATGATGCCGCCGCCGAATGTAACAGGTCATCTGCACATCGGACACGGACTCACCTTTACACTGCAAGACATCATGGTACGTTATAAACGTATGGATGGCTTTAAGACACTCTGGCAGCCGGGTACGGATCATGCGGGTATCGCTACACAGAATGTTGTTGAAAAACAACTGCTTGCCGAAGGCACTACCAAAGAAAAAATAGGACGTGAAGCCTTTCTGGAGAGAGCCTGGCAGCAAAAAGACAGCTCGGGAAATGCCATTACCAACCAGCTTAGAAAGCTTGGGGTCTCTCCGGCATGGAGCCGTGAACGTTTTACGATGGATGAAGGTCTTGCGAATGCTGTGAAAAAATCTTTTAAACAGATGTACGACAACGGCTACATCGTACGTGGAAACTATATGATCAACTGGTGTACCCATGACGGTGCTCTTTCCGACATCGAAGTGGAGCATGAAGATCATCTGGGACACCTTTACCACCTCAGATATCCGCTTACTGACGGTTCAGGATTTGTTGTGGTCGCCACCACACGTCCGGAGACTTATTTTGGAGATACTGCCGTTATGGTCAACCCCAACGATGAACGCTACAAGCACCTCATAGGCAAAAGCGTCACACTTCCGCTTATCGGGCGTGAAGTGAAGATCATTGCCGATGAACATGTGGACATGGAGTTCGGTACAGGGGTTGTTAAAGTTACTCCTGCACATGACCCTAACGACTATGAAGTAGGTAAACGCCACAA
Organism: Sulfurovum sp.; assembly: GCA_024762315.1. Lineage (GTDB taxonomy): Bacteria > Campylobacterota > Campylobacteria > Campylobacterales > Sulfurovaceae > Sulfurovum. The sequence goes on along the minus strand of JANTHR010000032.1, from coordinate 10,173 downwards.
CCTTGAATTCATTACGATCTTCGATGAAAAAGGTATTCTCAATGAAGAATGCGGCGAATTTGCAGGGATGGAGCGTCTTGAAGCAAGAGAGCCCGTCATGGCAAAACTCGAAGCAGAAGGCTTTGTGGAAAAAGTAGAAGAACATGCCCATCAGGTTGGGCACTGCTACCGATGTAAAAATATCGTAGAGCCATATATTTCCAAACAGTGGTTCGTTAAAAAAGAGTTCGCCAAAGCTTCCATTGAGAAGGTCAACAATGGCGAAGCGGAATTCTTCCCTGCACACTGGATCAACTCTTACAATGCCTGGATGAGCGAGCTTCGTGACTGGTGTATCTCCCGTCAGCTTTGGTGGGGACACCAGATACCGGTCATGTACTGTGATGACTGTGGGGCGGAGTTTGCTTTTGAAGATGAAATACCGACCAAATGTGAGAAGTGTGGAAGCGAACACATCCACCAGGATGAAGATGTGCTCGACACGTGGTTCTCCTCAGGACTCTGGCCGTTCTCTACACTTGGCTGGGGTAACGGTGATGCCTTTAAAGGGGTGAAGTGGACCGATGAAGACCTTAAGGAATTCTACCCTAACAACCTTCTCATTACAGGATTTGACATCCTCTTCTTCTGGGTTGCAAGAATGCTGATGATGGGAGAGAATCTTATGGGGGAACTGCCGTTCAAGGACATCTATCTACATGCATTGGTGAAAGATGAAAAAGGCGAAAAAATGTCAAAGTCCAAAGGGAATGTCATTGATCCGCTTGTCATGATCGATAAATATTCTACCGATGCACTCAGATTCACCCTTGCAGTACTTGCCGTACAGGGACGTGACATCAAACTCAGTGAAGAGAAGCTGGAGCAAAGCCGTAACTTTACGAATAAACTCTTTAATGCCACAAACTACCTGCAGTTGAACCAGGATACGTTTGAAGACCTTGTGCAGGAAGATATCAAAACCCCGCTGGGACGCTATATGCTTTCACGGTTCAATCTTGCCGTCAAGGAGACCAGAGAGTTCATTGACGTCTATCGATTCAACGATGCAGCAACGACGCTTTATCGCTTCATGTGGGGTGAGTTCTGTGACTGGGGTATTGAGCTTTCCAAGGCATCCAAGGAGAGTGTAAACGAACTGGGAAGTATCTTTAAAGAGTCTTTGAAGTTATTACACCCATTCATGCCGTTCATCACTGAGAATCTCTACCAGAGACTCTCAGGTAAAGAACTTTCCCAGAGTGAATCCATTATGGTCATGTCTTACCCTAAAGTGACAGAAATAGATGAAGAGATAGCAACACAGTTCAACCTTGCCATCGAAGCCATTGTTTCTGTGCGCCGATGTAAAACACTCATCGAAAAAGGAAACCAGAAGATAGAAAAAGCTTCGATCAAGTTCAGCAAAGAAGCAGACACTGCCCTGCTTAAGCCTTTCATTGAGAAACTTGGGAAGGTCGAAGAACTTACTTTTGTAGAGGAGAAATTGCCCAACTGTGTTACAGATGTATCTGACAGCCTGGAGACAATGATCTCTACAGAGGACATCGATATGTCTGCGATCATAGGCAAGCTCTCCAAACAAAAAGAGAAGCTTGACAAAGAGATACAGAAACTCAGCGGTATGCTGAACAATGAAAAGTTCGTAGCCAATGCACCTGAGAAGGTCATCAATGAGAACAAAAAAGCACTTGAAGAAGCACAAAGCAAAATGGAAAAAGTTTCTGCTGAGCTTGAAGGGTTCGGTGCCTAATGCAGCAAGCTATTCAAGAAGCCTACGATACCCTGCTTGCAAAAGAGTATGATAAAGCATTTGTACTCTACAGCCAACTGTCAGAACAAAAAGAGCCTACAAGTTTTTACTACCTGGGTTTTCTCTATTTTAGAGGCTTTGGTGTGGAACAAAATTCTAAAAAAGCATTTGAGAATTACCTCGAAGCTGCGACAAGAGAGGTGCCCATTGCACAGTTCGAAGCAGCACTCATGCTTGAGAACGGTGAAGGATGTGAGCAGAACTTTTCAGAAGCAGCATTCTGGTACGAAGAAGCGGCAAAACGCGGAAATATTGATGCGTTCAATAATTTGGCAGCCATGTTCAAAGAGGGACGCGGAGTGCAGCAAGACTACAAAAAGGCCTACATACTCTTCAAAAAGGCCGCCATGGCAGGCAATGCTTCCGCGCAGTTCAACCTGGGAGCACTTTATGATATGGGCCTGGGATGCGAAGAAGACAAAGAAAAAGCCATAGAGTGGTGCAGAAAAGCTGCCTATCAAGGTCATGAGATGGCTAAAGGGATCATCCAAAGAATGCAATCGGACGGGCAGATCGTTTTTTAACTGTTTTGTAAATATTTTTCAGTAAACGCTTTAGCAGATAAAGGTTCACTGAAAAGGAATCCCTGATAGATAAGATCTTTGTCTACTTGAAGAAGTAACTCTTTTTGCTTCTCTTCTTCTATCCCTTCCACGACAATATGATAATTGAATAATTTCCCAATAGCCAGTATCATTTTTATCAGTGCAATATCATCTGGCCTGTTTTGAATATCTTTTACGAATTCTCTGTCTATTTTCAGTGTATCAAAAGAGAGTTTTTTCAAATAAGAGAGAGAGGAATACCCTGTTCCGAAATCATCTATCGCACATTTAATTCCCTTGTTGCGCAGCGTATTGATCACATCTTGAGTATCATCGAAGTTATCAATGATCGATCTTTCCGTGATCTCTATCAGAATGTCACTTGTCTTGAGATCATACTTTCCAAGTTTAGAAAGGAACTCTTTAACAAAGTGGCTGACCAGTAATTGTTTTGCATCTATATTGATAGAAACATAATTCACTTTCCAGATATTCTTTTTTTTCAATTGGTATATGAGCTTACATATCTCTTCAACAAGCCACCAGGTAAGTTCTGATATCAGGCCTGTTTCGATCGCTATAGGAATAAATTCATTTGGAGACAACAGTCCATGTACCGGATGATTCCATCGTAAGAGACATTCTGCTGCAACCAAGTTTTCATGCTCCATCGAGACCATTGGCTGCAAATAAAGCTGAAGCTGACCATTTTCTGCTGCATTGACAAGATCATGCTGTAGTAAAAAAAGTTTTTTGCGCTCATTGTCTAATTCTGTATTGTAATACGAAGTATGCGTATTCCCGCTTTTTTTCGCCAGATACATTGCAATATCGGCGTGACGTATGATCTCTTCTATATCGGAATTATTTGGTTCTATGGCAACAATACCTATACTTGTCTGCATCGATAAATTCATATCATCCACAACAAAAGGCGAGGAAAAGGCCTTCTGTATCCTTTTGATACAATCTTGTGCTTCAATCTGTGTTTCCAACAGATTCTCGGAAACAAAAGGAGAGACTAGTATAAATTCATCACCGCCGAACCTGCTTACAATACACTCTTTTTTTACAAATTTCTTTAGCCGATCCGCTATAGCAACAAGCAGTTCATCTCCTGCTTTATGTCCCAAAGAGTCGTTAATATGTTTAAATTTATTGAGATCAAGATAAAAAAGAAGAGAATAGGAATGCTTATGCTGTTCTTTTTGCATAAAGCTCTCCATATATTCTTTCAGCCCTCTTCTGTTGAAAAGCGAAGTAAGAAGATCGTGTTTGGCAAGAAATTCCAATTCTGCCAATGCTGTATGTTCTTTGGTCTTGTCCTCAATAATCCCTGTACCACCTATCACATTGCCTTCAGCATCATTGACTGCAAAACAAATGATCTCTACCCAAAGGTCAAGCCCCTGCACTGAATTGTAAGGACCTCTATAAACTTGAGAACCTTGATGCAGTGCTTTTTTCATCGTATCAACCACTCTAGTATCCGGCAATGTCATGAGATCAAGTCCTATGATCTTCTTTTTTGTTGTTTTAAGAAGTTTGAGTAGAGCATCATTCGTATCAATGATGTGCAGATCCATATCATAAGAAAATATCGCAAGCGGTGCTTCTTCAACAAAATGATAAAGCATATCCTGCTTTTCTTGAAGTGCTTTTTTTACAGTGAGTATCTGTTTTTCCTGCTGGCTGATCTTGCGACGTTGCTTAAAATCCTGTATGGCCATCATTGCTTTACTTATAGTATAGATGATGATCAGCATAGCCATAATCAGATGCAGACCAGTCCCCCTTATCAGCATGCTTACGAAAAGTGGCAACATGATGATCATTACATAGGTTATTGCAATGCGATGATCAGGAGCCAACGCCGTGCTTGAGCCACCCGAAAGGCCCAGCAAGATGATGATAACAAAGAGATGAAGTTGAATATTGTCATCATAGGGGATTACAATAAAGGCCAATGCACCAAACAAAGCAGCGGTAAGGAATGCTGATATGGCAAATTTGCGATACCACGTCCTAAGTGAATATTTTTTATGGTTTTTTCTAAATGAAACAGCAGAAAAAAGTCTATATGATACTACTGCTAAAAGTAAAATATTCCATAGAATAATTTTGAATCCAAGGGCAGGATAAAGAAAATAAGAAGTGATAATACCCAAAATAATGACCACAAAAAGACTTTTCTCAGATAGAGCATTAAGGCTTGAAACCATTTTGTAGTCTATAGGCAACACGGTTTTTAATTGTATAATCTTCTCAAACATATTCATAATAATATTATACCGTGTATTCTCTGATGAGCTCATAGTTCATCTCCTGTTTTAATAATATCCAATCCAAAACGTTCTCTTAATGCCTGTATCTCTCTACTTAATTTTCGGTGTATCCTATCATTGTCTATATCCATCAAAGAGAGTGTTTTTTGATGATGGGAAGTGAAATTTGAAACATTAAGGGTCAACTTTATGGCACCTTTTTGGGGAAGTGCCATTTCCCTACATAGTTGTGTCAGTGTTTTTTTGAATAGTGTTTCACTGAAAAGGCGGTCTACCGTGATACTCTGTTTTACTTTAACACCATCTTCATAATTGATCTTCAGATAGTAGGTCGTAGGATTTACTTCAATTGACATGACCATATAAGCAATATGCCGTGCCATGATCATAATACGCCGTTTCACTTCATCCGGATCATAAATTGCATCAAATGTACGGCTGATGCCTATGGATTTTCTCTCCCCCCTGTTGATGATACCTTCATTGTCCCTTCCTGTTACTCTGTTATAAAGTTGAATACCCGGTTTTTTCCAAGAGTAAAAAAGGGCTTTATGGCGTTTAATTTCCCCTAATTTCGAGATACAATGCTTCCCCAGCTTTCTTTCAAACCCTCTACCGATACCCGGAAATGCCTTTATAGGTATATTCTCAATATAGGCATCAATATCTTTCACTTCAAAGACTCCATAAGGCTTTGCAGACTCAGTCGCGAGTTTCGCTATCCACTTTGCTTTAGAGATACCTATGGAAACAGGGATATCAAACTGTTCCAATATCTTTTGCTGCAGTTCTTTTGCAAAACCGTAGACCTCTTCATCTTTTATCCATCCGCTGACATCTCCAAAGAATTCGTCTATGCTGTATTGCTCTACTTGAGGTATATGTGCCATCATGAAAGCATGTATCTTGTGAGAGAGTTTATGATAGAGTGGATAATTTGAAGGTACGACCACCATTTTGGGACATAGCTGCAGTGCCTGAGCAATAGGCATCGCGGTCTTTACACCCATAGCCCTGGCTTCGTAACTGGCAGTAGTTATAATGCCTCGTATCTTCTTGCGTCCGTCTATATCATCTACGAAATAAGTATCAAATGTTTTTTTTCTGTCGCTGTAAAAGACAGGGGTTACAAATGCCCCGCTGTTATCATTCATCAGTCTGATGTTGGTTCGTTTTTTGTTAAATATCTCAAGATTACTTCTGGAACCTACAGCCATAGCTATCCCTTTTAGAGAGTGGTCTACACTACGTTCAGCTGAAGCAAAAAAACTGTCTATATCAATATGAAGAAACATAGCATAAGTATAGGATAATATAGAGAAAGCATTAAAAAATATGTCAAATTGTCATAGATATTAGAGTTTGAATGAACGATTGTAATAAGTTTGATTTGATGGCGGACAGTGAGGGATTCGAACCCTCGGTACCCGTTAGAGTACGCACCCTTAGCAGGGGTGTGGTTTCAGCCAACTCACCCAACTGTCCATGTGTTTTGTGGGTGAGATTATAATGCATTTGACTTAAACTGAAGCTTAAAAAAAAGAGTTTTATTGTATGATTTTAAAAAATAATGAAGGAAAGTATATGTTCCAAAAACTGGCACCACTTATTATACTGGCAATGTTCGCTGCAGGTGCATACTTTATGGTAAAAGGTATGCACAATGCGACCAATATGGCAAAAGTAAAGAAGGAAATTAAAAAGTAGAAATAACCTTGAGTATCTGTTCTACTTTGGCTTGAGGGTTGGCATCCTTATAGATGGGTCTTCCTACTACCGGATAATCCACACCCTCTTTGGCCGCTAATTCAAGTGTTGCCACACGCTGCTGATCTCCTGCATCTTCGCCGAAGGGGCGGATGCCCGGGCAGAGTGTCAAGAACTGTTCCGAAGTGGCATTTTTGATCGCCCTGCTTTCAAAGGTGGAGCAGACCACACCGTCCAAACCATTCTCATAAGACAATCTTGCAAACTGCTCTGCTTTTTCATCTATACTCTTTTCGTATATCACCTGAAAATTTTCTTCATCAAAAGAGGTTAATGCCGTAACTGCCAACACCAATGGCCTGTTTTCACAACTGGAGAGCCTATCCATCACTGTTTTCATTGCCGCTGCTCCGGCGGAAGCATGTATGTTGAACATATCTACCCCAAGCTTGGCTATCTCTTCAGCTGCATCTGCCATAGTATTGGGGATATCATAGAGTTTCAGATCAAGAAATATCTTGAAATCCGGATTGATCGCTTTAAGTGCTTCGATAAAAGGCTTTCCGTCACGAATATAGGCTCTAAACCCTACTTTCATCCAGACATTATGATTTTTGAGTGAGCCTGCAAGAGCCAGATTCTCTTCTGCTGAAGGCAGATCGAGTGCAACACATAATTCCATAGTTAAAACCTCTTATCTTTTAGTGGTATAATGATAACCTAATTTTAATATAGAAGGACTAAACACTATGTTTGGAAAACAATCAAAGAGATATGACATCCCTCAGGATGTAATGGAAACATACCAATATGCAAAGATCAAAACAAGCAAAGGCGATATTTGGGTCAAACTCTACCCGGACGATGCGCCAAATACTGTAGCGAACTTCGCTCATTTGGCAAATGAAGGCTTTTACAATAACCTTAAATTCCATAGAGTGATCCCGGGGTTCATGGCACAGGGGGGATGCCCTCATTCAGGACCTACGGGTAACCCTGCCATGGCAGGTACCGGCGGCCCCGACTGGCAGATAGCCTGTGAGACGGACACAAGTCACCATTCCCACAGAAGAGGAAGCCTTTCCATGGCGCATGCTGGACCAAATACGGGTGGAAGCCAGTTCTTCATCTGTTTTGCAGCCTGCCCTCACCTTGATGGTGTTCATACGGTATTTGGCGCTATTGAAGAAGATGATACGGATTCTTTTATGGTGCTTGATAATATTGAGCAGAATGATGATATTGAGGGTATTGAAATCCACGCTACAAAAGCGTAATTAATTTTACCCTCGTTCCCATGCTTCGCGTGGGAATGCATACAGTAGTTTGTTTTCTTGATAAAAGCTTTTATTGTATATCGGGTTTTCTTCTCTACTTTTCTAGAAAAGTAGACAAAAGTCGTCGTGGCTCTCGAATCGCTTCGCTTTCAAGGGCGTTCACCACGACATTATTTATTGTTAATAATGGAGAGAAGATGTTTGGATTTTACAGAGTTGCAGCCGCAGTAAACAAAACAGTGGTGGGGAATCCTGCCAAAAATGCTGAAGAAGTTCTTACTCTCATAAATGATGCACATGCCAAAGAGGTCAGTGTCGTTGTATTTCCGGAGCTTACACTTACGAGCTACACTGCCAGTGACCTTTTGCTTAACCAGACTCTCATAGCCTCACAAGATGAAGCATTAAGTTATATATTAAAAAATATAGAAAATATAAATACCATTGCTATTCTCGGCATAGCCGTACTTGAGGCTGACAGGCTCTACAACTGTGCTGCTGTGCTTCAAAATGGAAAAGTGCTGGGAATTGTGCCTAAATCTTACTTGCCTAATAAAAAAGAATTCTATGAAAAACGTCAGTTTACCAGCGGTCGTGACGTGGTACGAACGACTACGGAACTTTTAGAAGAGGAAGTACCTTTTGGGGTGGATCTGCTCTTTGCAGACTCTAAAGACATGATCTTTGGTGTAGAGATATGTGAAGACCTCTGGGCTGTGACCCCTCCGAGCAACCACATGGCAAGTAACGGAGCCAACCTGCTCTTTAATCTCTCTGCCAGCAATGAACTCATAGGCAAACATGAATACCGTGAAGAGTTGGTACGTACTCAGAGTGCACGATGTATGGCGGCATATGTGTACAGCTCTGCCGGTGTGGGTGAAAGTACGACTGACACGGTCTTTGGAGGGCATAGTATCATTGCTGAGTATGGCTCTACCTTGTCTCAAAATGAGCGTTTCTCTCTTGGAAGCACTCTCATTACTGCCGATGTGGATTTGGAGCGGCTCAGGTGGCTTCGTTTGAATGAGAGCAGCTATGGTGACGGAAGACGCAAAAAAACACGTACCATTAAAGTAGATGCACTTCCAGACAGTTCTAAAATAGAACGTGACATAAACCCTATGCCGTTCGTACCTTCACGCTATGCAGATAAAAAACACCGATGTGACGAGATAGTCCACATCCAAGCGCATGGGCTCATAAAACGCATGAACCATGCACACATCAAAAAAGCAGTTATAGGCATAAGCGGTGGACTTGACTCTACCCTTGCCCTGCTCTCTACACACAGAGCCTTTGAAATGATGAATTGGGACATCAAAGATATTATCGCTGTCACTATGCCAGGATTCGGGACAACCTCACGTACCAAGAGTAACGCTGTACAGCTTTGTGAAGCCTTGGGTGTGACACTCAAAGAGGTGGACATCACTGACATTTCACTCAAAGAGTTTGAAGCCATAGAGCATGACAAAGATGAGCACAGCGTAACGTATGAAAATGTACAGGCAAGGGCTAGAACAAGCATACTTATGAATATGGCAAATAAAAAAGGCGGACTTGTCATCGGAACAGGTGACCTGAGTGAGATAGCCCTAGGCTGGAGTACCTACAACGGTGACCATATGAGCATGTACGCTCTGAACTCCGGTATCCCAAAAACACTCATTCAGTATGTCATAGAGTACTATAAATCCAATAAGCAAATAGCCGACATCATAGACGATATATTGGCAACGCCAATAAGCCCGGAACTACTTCCTGCAAATGATGATGAGATAGCCCAGGAGACAGAAGCCATCGTAGGACCTTATGAACTTCACGACTTCTTTCTCTACCACTTCATCAAGTACGGAGCTAAACCTTCTAAAATCTTACACTTGGCTGCTATGGCGTTTGATACTAAATACGATGAAAATGAAATAAAGAAATGGTTAAAGGTATTTTTGAAGCGTTTTTTCACACAGCAATTCAAACGAAGCTGTATGCCAGATGGACCTAAAGTGGGTACGATTTCTTTGAGTCCTAGAGCGGATTGGAAGATGGCCAGTGATGTGGATTTTGAGAGTTGGATGGAAGAACTAAAATAATGGATGCTAGATTTTATATCAATTCAAACAACAGTCATATTTAACCCAACGCCAGATGGTTTAACATATCTGGAAGTGGAGAGTTCAGTCGTAGAGTGTTGTGCCCTCACAACACCGAAACATCAAATGCAAAACAATTCTATTCCAGCTATAGGTGTTGTCGGGGGACAACACCCTACATTGAGCCTTTTGGCAAAAGTGTGATTGTATGCATATTGCTTTATTAGTGCGGTTGCCCCGTCCTCTACGGGTATTTACAAACAAATTCCACACCTATCTAAAAAATTTACCCAAATTAAAGAGATCAATAAGAACTATTGTCCTATCATTTTGTTATAAAAATCATAAGGGTAATGAATGCGTAAAATGTTCAGGCTGGGTGCATCTGCGACCATTGGTACACACATACTTCCCGGTGAACCGCTCATAGAGATCAGTGAAAAACTGGATGCT
>JANTHR010000031.1 GCA_024762315.1 Sulfurovum sp. | reverse complement strand
TGATCTCCCTCAGATAAACATTTTGAAATATCCGCCCCGGGAGTTGCAAAAGGTATTACACCCTTAAAAAGTTCAGTATCTTTGTATTTAACACGATTATATTTAAGATTGGAAACATTTTTAAAGTGTATACCGAATTTTTGGGTAAATGTCGTATTGTCCCAGTTGTGGGCATGCCAAGCCTCTTCCAAAAGTTGCAAATTATAATTCATCCATACAATGATTTTGTTTTGTAAGGCAACATCCTTATAAAAGTCTTCATAGCTTTTTTTCTCAGCGGGGCTATTCTTATAATAACTTGTAACATCAAAGGTATTGCCGATGTAAAAAACAACTTCCTGATCAGTCATATCATTTTCGACATATTGGGTTACCGGTTTGGATGTGATATTAAGATCAAAATGTCCTAAAAGATTTTGAAGTAAAAGTGCATTCGTTTTTCCCATATCGCCGTTAGGCCCGGCTACATCATACAATATCAACACTTTTTTTGCATTGGGATCCTGATTGTAAGTATAGATATATTCAGGAGGAGGACTAGATAGAACAGGTTGAGACGGACTCCCTCCTCCGCCGCAACTGTTCAACAGTAAAGCCAAGATCATAATCACTACATATCTCATTTGTCTTTCCTTTCTAGATTTATTAAAGACCTATATTCAGTTGCTTTTATTGTATTTTTGTAAAAAATCCTTAGCAAAAAAGTATCTCCATGAAAAAAGTATATAGTTTTTATTTCTACAATTATACTGTTTTTCATAAATTTCATAATCGGCTTTGGGTATTTCCCCGCTAAAAGAAAAAAGCTCTATAACGGGAAACCACTGATGATGATATGCTGCTGAAAAGGTTTTGAAATATGTCTGACATTTTTGTGGCGTGACCAATCCTGCCCCCACACCGCTTTGCAGCAGAAGTATCCATTTTTCAGGAAGTGTTTCATTCAAAAACTTTACATATTCCTCAGGTGCTGTTTTACTTGAGAAATACGCTGAGATCATGATCTTTTTATCTGGTGTCAGGGAGTTTAAGGCATGATCAAGTTGATACAGATACGCTTTTAGAGCTTTGCCGCGTACAGCATCCTGCCATGCTTCATCATTGATCTCATCGTAAATGTACCAACCCTTAAAAGCTTTATCCTTATCAAGTTGAAGAGATAATCTTCGTGCTGTTGCTACATTGATACGATATAACTTTTGCAGATAGTTTTTAATCTCTGTTCTATGGTTCTCGATCTTTTTAAAATAGTCAGGATCGGCATAGAGACCAAAGATGATCTCCATATTGTATTGCTTTGCGTACTTCATTATACTTTTGATCCAGAAGGGATGTTTTTCATAAAAACGATGCGTGCCGTAACTGCTCCACTGAATAATAACGGTTTTAAAACCTTGTTGGGAAAGAAGTTTAAATCTTGATTCCCAGTTTGGGTAGATGAAATCCTTTTCCTGAGGCTGGTACATTATCGATTTTCCTAGTTCTTGCGCATTGACAAACAAAAACAGAGACAGCAAAAAGGTTAAAAAAAATTTCATCTTCACATACCGTTAAAATAAAAGCTCAAGCATCATTTGTATCTGATCATCATTTTCGTATTTGGTTTTAAAGGCTTTTCGTGCTTCTACACTGGCTCTTCCTGTATAGGTATGAGATCTGTATTTCTCTTCATCCAGCCAGAAAAGGTAGGAAAGCCCCAGACCAATATCATAATTATACATACTTTTCTTTGTGTCGTTATCATTGTCATAAGCAATACTCGCGCTGATATACGGCATCCAGGCATTTTGATAATTTATTTTTTGCATATAGCCATGTTCATATTTTGAATAGAAACGATAAGAATCATGATCAAAGAAATACGCTATATCGATATAAAGACTTTTGAACCATTTGCTTGTGAGTACCGGGTCAAAACTATAGTCATCAAAGAATTTTCCGCTTATGCGTGCCAACACATCATCTCTGCTCCTTGAACCGCCTTTGATCAGTTTTTCAACCGAAACGATGATCATCGTATCATTCGTGATCTGGTAAGATACCCCTACACTGGGCTGTGTTGTTCCATCAGCCATAGTAATATTTTTATTTTTTATACCTACTGCCGTGTTAAGATAGAACTGCAGTCTATCTGTATAGGAACGAGGTGTATAGCTTAACCTGAGTGCTGAATAGCCTCCAATGGTATCATCAGTAATGATCGGTGAGACATTGCTCACTGCAGTGTTACTGCTGACATAGGCAAAATACCCTGTAAATGAATCCTCCATATATTTGATGCTTCTTTTTAAGTTATATTTCTCTGACGCAGTACCTGTACCTTTTTTTTCCAAAAGATCCAGAGACCGTTTAAAACTATTCACCGCATTTTCATGATGCTTCAGCTTAACCTCACTGTATCCGAGTGCCTTATAGTATTTGGGATCCTTCTGATATTTCAAAGCCTTTTTAAATGCCAAGGCAGCTTCTTCATCTTTACCGTATTGTTGAGACCAATATCCGATCTGGGCGAAATACTTTGCCTTATCCCTGGTATGCGGGATGATCTTTTTAACATAGGTGATCGCTTCTTTATATCTTTCTTCTTTCGCAAGCAAATTCGCATAACGATACAGTGTGTCTGTATTGTTCTTCCCGTATTTCAAAGCTTTCCTGTAATAAGCAAGCGCTTGGCTGTTATCATTTTCCAACTCTGCCAATTTTGCTTTAAGCGTATAATATTTTCTTTCATGACGTACAACCGGTCGGGAGAGTTTGGACAGGTACCCTCTGGCTCTCTTTGCATCATCCATTTGCAGAGCCTGATCTGCCGCTTTTAAGATAATCTGTTTTGAATGCTTATGTTTCAAATACTGATCCCAGTAGTATAGTGCTTGTTTATACGCTTTGTTCCTGCTATACAGTTCTCCCAATACTTTGGCCAATTCATACTTTTTTGGATGTAGCTTATAGGCTTTTTGAAAATATTGGCGCGCTTGGGAATAGTGCTTTAGGGCATAATGGTTTTCTGCAATAATTTTAAGTGCTTCAAAGTTTTTAGGATCTTTTTTCAGTACTCTGTTCGCCATTTTATTTGATACATCGTACTCTTTATATTTACTAAATTCATAAGCGAGTGTCAGGAGGTCTTTTTTTGAAAGTTTGCTCATCCGGCTCATATCTGTGAGTATTCTTCTGGCTTTCTGAATATTCCCTCTCTTTTTGGCATCTCTTAAAAGTATCATCATGGCATTGAGCTTCTCTTTGCTTTTTAAACAGTTAAAAGGATAATCAAGCTCAAGACGTTTTAATACACGCTTGGATTTTTGTTTTATGTCCAAAAGTGGAAGAAGAAGGTTTCTCTCACACCTGCTGTTTGCATTTGCAAGCAGAAGTGATTCTTTCTTCTTTGTGTATCCTTTGGTCTTATCATATAAAAAGAGTAATCTTTTTCTATATTCTTCAGTTGGATTTGCTGCGTACAATGCTTCTAAGATGCGTATGGCCTTGGTATTACTGTTTTGTTTATGATACTGAAAACTGATAAACGCTTTTTGTTTGGGACTTAGATCTTTCAATGCAGACAGGTCATCCAGGATAGTCAGAATTTCATTTCGATTATTCCCCATTTGTGTATATTTCTCGATAAGCGTTGATGAGAAATTGAATTTTTCGTCTTTACTGAGTCCTCTATACGGATAATATTGTTTCAGGATCCTAAACTCTTCGCCGCGTTCTTTATTCATATAAAGCAGTTTCTTTAGGTCACTGGCATTTTTTGTAGCCTGATACTCTTTTGCATAAAGTGCTTTGATCTTATGATTCATACCTGCTTTTTCATAAAGATATGCCATGCGTTTTTTGTTAGAAGGATTGGGTGCAAAGCGGTAAATTTTTTCCATTGTTTCTGCAGCATCTTTATAGTTTTCATTCTTTATGAAAATCAATAATTGCTGTTTATATTTTTGGATGGAGTCCCCCATGGCATTTACGATCCTTAACGCCTCTTTTGTCCGGTCATTATCTCTGAGAATATCGGCCCAGACTATACGCTTTTCATCTAAATGTGCATCTTTTTTGCACTTTTCCAAATAAGAAAAGATCTCCTGTATCGCTTCATCCAACATCTTTTGTTCCAATAACAAAGCTATGATATCGGAAGTCTCCGGACGGCACATATTATTTTTTGAAGTATGCAGTATCGAAGGTAAATATTTTTGTACAGCTTGTTTATTCTTTGATAATATAGCTGACTTGAGCAGTATCATGTCTTTTTGGGCTTTTTCCTCTTTCTTTAAAGCTGAATCATCCGAAATCAACAAGGCCAGCTTGTATGCTTCCTTGTATTTTTTTTGACCGTACAGTAAACTCATTTCATAATATATGGCATATATTTTAGGTTTGACAGTATGAACATAACGTTTTGCACAGCTGAAATCTTTTTTTTGTAGACATAGGGTAACCAACATTTTTGAAGCTTCAGGATTGGAACTGTCAATTTCCAAAACCTTTTCCAGCAATTTCTTCGCCTCTTCAAGTTCACCTTTGGCAATAAAGCTTTTTGCTTTTTCCATACGGGGATACGTTCTGTATTCTTTAAGATTATTGCCCATATTGTCTATCGTGTCAGTTACAAAGTTGGCATTTAAACTCGCAGTACAAAATAATAACGCTGCTACTTGAAGAAGTTTCATATGTAGATCCTTTTTAGCTGGTCTGCAGGCAGAAATCCAAAATGCTGGCAACTGACTATCAGGTTATCACCCGTTTGTTTGCGATGAGACAGAATTTGAGGTATGATATTTTTGGGAAGCATTTTGTGTTTCAAGATCATTTTCAACTGTCTGAATTCATCCATACTTAGTTCCTCGAAAAGTGTTTGATGCTGCAAGGACTCTACAGTACTTGATTTTGTGATGAAAAGGTCAATCTTGTTTTTCAATACATTTTCACATTTATCCATAACAACATCAACGACTTGTCCTGTTGAAACAAAAGGCTGTATCCCGTTTTGTTTTTTTAAGATCAGTATGTCATGCTCCAGCAGGATATAAGGATCCGCTTTTTTGATTGCATTGTGGTCAAGTTCATCTGCCTTGACATCAATATATTCGAGATCATTTTGAATGGAAAGAAGTTTTGTCAGGCCTTCTTCGTCAAGTATGCCTTTTCCCATCAATATCATTCCCAATGGCTTATGCGTCTGCCTTTGTTCTTCAAGTACTTTATCCAGTTCAGCACGGTCCAGTAGACCATGTTCTATACATAATTCACCCAATCGCATACTTAAAGTCGTATTGACGGGAAAATCATGTGTTGTTTTATCCCAGGAGAGATTTTTTACGCCGGATTTTATATTTAAAACCTGAGTTGTTGCCCGCCACATTGCAAAAATATTAATAATATTTCCCCAAATGATCCTCGGTACACTCAGCAATGCACCTCTTACACCAAAATTCAAATAGGTAAAATACATTCTTTGCACAATACGGTTTAAAAGAAAAAATGCGTTAAGAATAAGCAGTGTCCAAAGGAAACTTCCAGGGGGCACAAGCTCAGGATACCACCATGTATCGCTGGCTATTTTGGTATAGGCCATCATGATCAATACATTAAAAACTAAAAAATATGCCAGTAAATTTGCCAAATTTGTAAAAATAGCTTTTCTGTCACGAAACAGTATATATTTTGTCGCCAGACCGGGATGATCCCACCCTATGCTTTTCCAGCCCTGAAAAACGATCCCTATGATCCATCTTGACTTTTGTCTCACCGCTGCAGAAAAAGTGGACGGAAAAAACTCTCTCACAGCAACAAGTACTTCTTTCTTACGAGTCACAAGCTTGCCAAAAGCATTTTTGGCAGTATATTCAATTTCAACCGGTACTCTGGCAAAAATAAGTTTCATCTTTTCCCTGAAAAGTTCAAATCCAAGATTGTAGTCTTCCGTGAGTGTTCCTAAAATAAATACTTGTCCATCATGCAGTTCTATAAGTTTTTTGATCGCTTTACGACTTAATGCCGTACCTACACCGGCACTGGGGACAAACCCCAAAATGCTCTCCCGTACCAGCATGTCTTTTCCATGCGTCTCAGCGAACTCGTCTTCATAATGTCCTGCCGTAAATTCATACCATTTTCGTTCAAACGGTACAACAGGTACCTGTATGAGGTCATTTCCTTTTCCTAGTAAATGGTTGAAAAGCTTCAATTCCAAAGGATGTATCACATCTTCCGCATCATGCAAAACAAAAGCTTCAAAGGCAATGTTATATGTCTTCTCGAACACAAAGATCTGCTCGATCACATTATTTAGACAGTCTGATTTACTGGTGGGCCCAGGATCACGCGTTACTACTTTATGTACATTATGATAATGATTGACCACCTGATCGACTTCTGCTTGAGTATCAGGATCATTAGGATAGGTACCGATAAAAATATGATAGTTATAATATTCAAATGTTGATGCTGCCAAAGCGGCCATCTCTGCAACAACACCGGTCTCTTGCCAGGCCGGTACCATAATTGCAATGGGTTTTTCTTCGTTTTTGTAAAGTTCATTCACATTGAACGGCGGATGTTTTTTATAAACCGTTATTTTACGCCATACACGACGTATCCAATAATAACAGTCAATAAAAAAGTCATCCAGACTACTTAATAATATTACAATGGCGGAAAAAT
This sequence comes from Sulfurovum sp., assembly GCA_024762315.1. Lineage (GTDB taxonomy): Bacteria > Campylobacterota > Campylobacteria > Campylobacterales > Sulfurovaceae > Sulfurovum. Next base: position 15,733 of record JANTHR010000031.1, on the reverse strand, counting down.
AGATCAAATATTTGATCACCAGCCAATATACACCAAAAAAATCAATGAACTCCATATACTCCCCCACTTGCATATATAACCAACACATGATGGCCCCAGCCTTCTAGCGAATTATATCCTATCCAAACCCATAAAAAAGAAATTTTTGCCAAATTTGCAGTCAGCCAAATCATGTGATGTACTGTCGGTGAAATAACTAAATGCAGTATGTTGGAAATGATTAATTATTGGAAGAGACACCCTAAAAGGTGTCCGCAAGATATTATTTTGTAATTGAAATACTTTCTTGTCTATTACAATGTTCAGGTACGTCGAAATCCATTGCTTTTGAATTATGCATAAGAACAGGGACAAAAAGCAAAGAGACAAATACTGCTGCAACCGTACCGGAAATAAGTGCTACCCCAAGCCCGCCGAAGACCGGGTCACTTGCCAGCAGTGCAGAACCCAAGATAATGGCTACTGCAGTAAGTGCAATTGGCTTTGCCCTGGTAGCCGTTGCAACGGCGATCGCCTCTTTTTTCTCCATACCGTGACACTCCATCAAAGACTTTGCAAAATCTATCAGAAGCAGTGAATTCCTTGAACTGATCCCCATCAGTGCAATAAACCCTATGAGTGATGTCGCCGTCAGGAAAAAAGTCTCACTCGTAAAGAGGTTTGCTACCCAGTGCCCTACGATCACCCCGATCAAAGAGAGGAATGAACCAAGAAGGATGATACCGCTGATAGCAAAACTTTTATAGTAGATCACCAAAAGCAAAAAGATCAATACCAATGCTGCAATAAATGCTGCGCCCAGGTCTCTAAAGGTATCAAGGGTTACTTTCATCTCACCATCCCAACGAAGCAGGAACTTCTCTTTTGTCTTTTTATCGGTCAAATAAAGATCGAACATGTAAGTGGTAAAACCTGCTTTTTCAACCTCATACTCTTTAGAGAACGCTTCTATCATCCTGCCTCTGGCATCAAGCAGAGGATAGACCTGCGAAACCATATCGGTCTCTGCAATGACATTTGCCATACGGGAAAGATCCTTATGCATGATCATAGGATTCGATTTTACCTTTCTAAGCATGACGACTTCACTAAGCGGTACCATCATCCCTCTTTGATTCATAAGATTCAATGATGATATCTTGCTTCTTAGTGCATCTTCATTGGAAGAATAAAGACTTTTACTCTCTTTTTCAAGCACAAGGAACATAGGTATCTGATCAGGTGCATTTTTTGAGTTCTTGTGTGCGATCACCATACCCTCAAAAGCCAAATATAAAATATTATTGACCTGTTTGACACTCAATCCGCTTCTTGCTATCTTCTCTTTATCGGGAATCAACTCGAATTTGTCATATATGTCATCTGCCATAATATCCACATCGACCAATCCATCCGTTTTCTCAAAAATATTGGCTACTTTGGTAGAGATATCGCGTACTTTATTTAGATTCTCACCATGTACTTCAAGGACAATAGATGCCAATGTCGGAGGGCCCGCAGGTTGTTCTATGAATTTGATATTGGTTCCCTTGACAAGAGGCAGACATTTATCTTTCACGATAGGCCTGAGTCTTTGTGTCATTAAAAATGAGGGCTCCTCTCTGTGGTGCTTGTCTGTCAGATTCACAGAGATTTCAGAAACATTTTCTGTTCTTTTCATACTGGCACCTTTCACAAGCCCTGCATAATCAAGAGGGATCCCCTGTCCCAAAAAGAGTTCAAGATTCATTACTTCTTTTTCCTCTTTTAAGATATCAATAACACACTGGCTCACACGGTTCGTCTGTTCTATGGAACTTCCTGTAGGGGTGTCAACGTAGACAGAGAAGGTGTTGTCACTTTTTCCCGGCAGCATCTTTGCCAGGACCAACTTGGAAGGGAACATCAACAAAGAGGCGAAAAATGCTACAGCAGTTAAAACAATGACCAAAGTTTTTTTCTTTTTGCTGTCCAGGATACCATATACGAATTTCTGTAAGCCCTTCATTACTTAGCCTCCTTATGCTCATCTTTATGATGTCCGTGATGCAGATGTTTATGTACCGGTTTTTTCAACAGCTTCAAACTCAGGTATGGGGTAAAGATGTATGCAACAAAGAGTGAAGCGATCAATGCCACAGGTACATTATAGGGAATAGGCTTCATGAATGATCCCATCATTCCTCCCACAAATGCCATAGGTACCATCGTCAAGATAATTGCAAGTGTTGCAATATTCGTCGGTGCGCCGATCTCATCTGTCGCTTCCACAAGCAGCTCATCCATCTCTTTATCATCCACATCATGAGCATGTAAGTGCCTGTGAATATTTTCAATCACAATGATCGCTGCATCTACCAGAAGCCCCAAAGAGAGCAGGAAGGCAAAAAGCGTGATCCTGTTGATCGTTTGTCCCGATAGATATGCGATAAAAAGTGTCACTGCCAAAATAGCAGGTACGGTAAAGGTTACAATAATGGATTCTTTCCAACCCAAAGCAAACACTAGCATGAGCGCAATAATAATGATAGTGATCACCAGGTGATGCATCAACTCATTAACCGCTTCATCTGCTCTTACCCCATAATTTCTCGTGATCAAATATCCAACACCCTCTTTTGCAAACTCTTTTTCATGTTCTTTGAGTACTTCTACCACATCATCTGCTACAAATACCGCATTGGTACCTGCAAGTTTTGCAACAGTGAGGGTGACCTGGCTTTTCTCTGCACTTAACTTTGAACTGTTCTCATCTTCTTTAAAACGAATTTTTGCCGTTTGGAAATTCTGGATATCCATGCCTTCTGTCACAGAAGCCACATCTCTCAGATAGATCGGGGAACCCATATATTGCGCAACGATCACTGAGCCGACATCCTCTACACTCTCTATGGCATTTTTTACACCGAATATGACCAGTTTATTTTCCTTTGTACGCCCTTTAACATCCGGCACATCTACTGCTACAGACTGCACTGCCTGCATGATCTGCCCCAAAGAGAGATGATATGCTGAGAGTTTTCCCATGTCTACTTCAATATTGTATTGGGCTTTCCTTGCACCCTTGAGTGTTGTTTTTGCTACACTGTCTACAGCATTCAGTTTTTGCTGTACTTTACGCACAATGTCAAAAAGAGCAACATCATCGACCTTGCTTCCTTTTTTTGCATAAAAAGCCACTGTCATAATGGGGATATCGATATCGATATCAAAAGGTTTGATCAAGGGCTGCATCACACCTTTTGGCATCTGGTCCATATTTTGCATGACCTTATCATAAAGCTTAAGGTTGGAATCCTCTCTATTCTCACCAATATAGTACATGACATTCACGATCCCTACATTATCCATAGCCATACCATAAATATGCTCTATACCCCTGACCTCACGAAGCTTTCTTTCCAGAGGATTCACTATGATATTCTCTATTTCGCGCGGTGATGCTCCCGGCATAGCAACGATTACTGCTCCGCCCGATATGGCGATCTGCGGATCTTCCTCTCTGGGCATGATATTCAGAGCAAGGTACCCCATGATAAGCAAAAAAGCACCTAATACTGCAGTAAGCGGATTTTTAAGAAAACCTTTTGCTAGCTTACCGGCATAATCCGTAACTTGATACTCGTTTTTAGCTTCCATCATTATGACCTAATAAAAATTTTGGCATACATACCGGGATATACCGAATGTCCTTTAAGGTCAAATTCTATTTTGATCTTAAACTTATGTGTCATTGGATTTGAACTAGGAATAATAGAGCTTATTTTTCCCGTTGTAGCAAATCCAAGAGAAGGGATCTCAACATTCACTGCTTTTCCCAGATTGATATATTTAAGTTGTGTCTCAGAGATTTCAGCAATGATCTTCAAGCGGCTCAGATCAGTAAGTATTACAGCCGGCATTCCGGGGATCGCCATCTCACCTTCATTCACTTTTTTTGCTACGATCACTCCGTCATTGGGAGCTTTTATTTTTAAGTAATTATATTGGTTTAAGACTTCTTGCTTCTTGGCAAGCGCCTGATTAACCTGTTCCTCTGCTATTTTAACCATATCTTTTAAATTCTTGGCAGCAAGTTCCAAAGTCTCCAACTCATATTTCGAAACCATTTTTTTTGCATACAGTCTTTGGTGTCTTGCAAGATTGGTAAGCACATTGTTATACTGATTCTTATTCATCTGTAGTGCTAACCTTGCTTGGGATATCGCCAAATCGACCTGTCTCTCCGCAGCTTCTATCTCTTTGGAATCTATCTCATACAGCAGCTGCCCTTTTTTAACGATATCACCTTCACTGACAGCCATATTTTTCACATACCCCATATAACGACTTGTCATCATTTTCTGGTTATCTGAAACAACTGACCCGCTCAGGTTTATTTCCATCGCACCCACTGTTGTCAGAAATGCAACTGTAAGCAGTAGTATTATTTTCCTCATACTTTTCCTCCTCTGTTTAAAATACTGTCAAGTTCGAAAATCTTTGTATTGCGTTTGTTTTTTGCAGTTAACAGTTTCAATAACATTTCAAGCTCTTTTGACTGCTTGATCAAGACATCAGAAATAGAAACCATCCCTTCTCTGTACCGTGCACGGTAATTCTCATACACTTTTCTTGCAAATCGTAACTGTTTTTTATAACTTTGTATATCTGCATTTGCACTCAATACTTCGGTTTTAAGTTTTTTTGCTTTTAATGCTATCCCTGTTTTGGCCAATTCAACCTGGTCCTGTACCAGCATGTAGTTTACTTTTGCTTTTTCAAGATTGGCTGCATCGACCCCACCGTTAAAAAGGTTCCATTTTACCTGTACCCCGACCGTGTAGGAATCTTTGTCCCAAAACTCGTTCCAAAGTACATTATCTGCACTTCCGTATTCTGCAAATGCACCGACTTCCGGACGGAAGTTCGCTTTTTCTACATCTACTGCCATTTTACTGATCTGCAGTCCCAAAAGTGCTTTTTGTATATCAATATTGTTTGATTCAAGCTCCTGTTTACTCACATGAGGCATAGGAGCCATGTCACGCACACGTTTGATGGAACTTACTTCTGTATTGAGAAGAAATGAAAGGAACTGATAGGCAAGATCACGATTTAGTTTTGCCTGATTATGCATACTTTGCGCTTCTGCTTTACGTGCCTGCACTTCAAGAAGATCAATGTTCTTTGCATATCCCTCTTTTTGCATATTTCTTACAATGGACTCCAGTCTTCTGATGTTGCTTATGATCTTGGAAAGATTAAAAATATAGTTTTCCACCAAAGAGATATCATAAAATGCTTTTTTTGTCTGGAATATCTTCTCGTTGAGAAGCTTTTGTGTATCAAACTGACTCATACGGTACAAAGATTGTGTTATGCGTCCGTATTCAGTCAATTTTCCCCCCGTATAAACAGGAAGCATATAGGAGAGCTTTGTTTGAAAATGATTTCTTGCATCCGGATAGTTCAAATCCTCAGGTTGCACTTGCAATAGTGAGCCCATATCTTGGGTAAAACCTGAGGGAAGTCCTCCTGGATAAGCATTCATGGCTTCCAATGCCTGTCCCATCGGTCCTAAAAAATCACTAAAACCAAAATCACCGAAATTTGCTTCTCTGCTTTGAAGTTTGAAGCCAAACACATTTCCTGCATCATTGGACCGCATACCCATTACTGTTGCATCTAGCTTACCGTAGTTCAATCCCTTGGCGGCTTTTGCTTCATACGCTTTCATCTGCTCATTAAAACGTGATATTTTAAGTTCCAAATTATCTTTTTTGAGTATTTCTATTGCATGATTGAGACTTAAATGCTTCACCCCTGCAAAAAGCGGTAAGGCAATGGTCAAAAAAAGAAGGTATCTTTTGATAAACATAATGGCAAACTCCTGATATAAATATTTATTATAGCGAAAGAAATGCCGCTAGTATAATATTATCGCGATTATAGCAAATAGAGTTGAATTTAATGATTAAAAATGGCTTTTTCTATCAATTGTTTTGAAGTATACTCACTTCAGGGGCAGAGATGCCCGAGAAAAATTTGCTTATAGTGTAGCGTGGCTCACACTGATACAAGCTTCCAGTGCAGAGAGTTGCTCTAGCAGTTCTTTTGTTACCTTCCCGTCAACACGGACTACGGCAAGAGCCTGATGTTTATTGTCTCTGCCTAATCTAAAGTCGGAAATATTAAGATTATTCTGAGCCATAATCTGTCCCACATTACCTATAACACCCGGAGTATCTGTATTTCTAAAGAATACCATCGTACCCTTGGGCTCCACATCGAGAATATAGTCATCTATCTCAATGATGCGCTGTTCCGTATCATCAAACACAGTACCTGCAATGCTAATAGTCCCTTCAGCGGTTGTCAGTTTTACAGAAACTTTGTTGGTAAATCCGCTGGTATTAGGTTTTACCTCTTTTGCAATTTCGATACCGCGCTCTTGCGCAACGAATTCTGCATTTACATAGTTTATCTGGTCTCCCAAAGACTCCGTAAGCACACCCACGGTTGCGAATGTTCCCATAGACTCTACATAATCACTGACAGGTCCCTTGGCTGTGACCTTAATGGATTTCACTGCACTTTTCATGATCTGGGCAGAAAGATGTCCCATTTTTTGAACAAGCTCCAGATAAGGCCTTACAAAATCAGGCAATTCATTCTCTTTGATAGGTAAATTGAGTGCATTCGGATACGCAATACCTTTTGCAGCAGATATGGCATTCTCTGCTGCCTGAATAGCTATATTACGCTGCGACTCTTTCGTGTTGGCGCCAAGATGCGGTGTTACCGTCACATTGTCAAGGTCAAGCAGCGGATGGTCTGTTGCAGGTTCTTTATTGAATACGTCTATCCCTGCCATGGCAATCTTCCTGGATTTCAATCCCTCAAGCAGTGCATCCTCGTCATAAAGCCCACCTCTTGCACAGTTAATGAGTATCACACCGTCTTTCATCTTAGCAATCTCTTCACTGCCTATCATGCCGATGGTCTCTTGATTTTTTGGTGTATGTATCGTAATGATGTCACATGCCAGGATGTCTTCAAAATTCTTCGTATAGCCAATATCAAGATCCGTTGCTTTGCTTGGATCGATATACGGATCATAGGCAAGTACATCCATTTCAAATGCTTTTGCTCGTGTTCCTACTCTTGAACCGATATTACCAAAACCGATGATCCCGAGTTTCTTATCTTTAAGCTCTGTTCCATACCAATCCTGTCTTCTCCATACGCGATCTAGTTTGAGGTTGTTATGCGCATAAGGAAATGCTCTCACACAAGAGAGCATGTGTGTCATAGTAAGCTCAACGGCTGCGATAGTGTTGGCAGTAGGTACATTCATAATAACAATGCCCTGTTTACTGGAACCCGGGATATCTACATTATCTACACCTACACCTGCACGAACTACAGCCGTGATCTTCTTTGCAGATGCCAAAAAAGCAGCATCCACATCTGTAGAAGAGCGTGTTATAGCCACATCAGCAAGAGGAATGATCTCGGATACAAGCTTGTCTTTAGGCTCATCTGCTGCATTTATAAGTTCTATTTCACTATCATTGGCAAGGATATCTAACCCGCTTTGATGAATATGGTCACAAACTACGATTGTCTTTTTTGACATGTAAAAACCTTTATTTTTATTTAGTACCGAATAGGTGAAGAATACGATTTAATCGTGAATACCAATACCAAAGCAACAAAAAGGAAAAACCTTTTGTGCACTCGGTATCGGTGTAGTTCTTGAATGAAAATTATTTTTTAAATTTATCACCAAATGCATCACCCAAAGTCATGCTGTCATCTTGATCCAGGTTAAGTTGCTCCATGGCTTCTCTCTCTTCCTGACGTTCAAGCCTTTTTACAGAAACTCTGATTCTGTCGGAATTAGCATCAATAAAACTGATCACACCTTTGATCTCTTGACCTTTTTCGATCTCATCAAATTTAAGAGGGTGAAGATCTTCAGTTCGTATAAGTGCATCAACATTGTCGTCAAGTGCAATGAATACTCCGAAATCTTTTTTATCTTTTACCGTACCGGTTACGATCGAACCGTTCTTATGGGTTTGGGCAAATGCTTTTACCGGTGAATCTTCGAGTGCTTTTTTGCTCAACGAGATCTTTCCTGCATCTTTATCGATCTTAATGATCTTTACTTCAACTTCATCACCCACTTTAAGTTCTGACTTGGCATTTTTAGATTTATCCCAGGAGATCTCCTGGTTATGAAGAAGTCCTTCCACGGCACCGACTCTTACAAATGCACCGAAATCTGTAATAGAAGTTACTGTACCGGTCACAACATCACCAACTCTATGTTCTGACGTGAATGCATCCATTGGCTTAGGAAGAAGGTTCTTGAGACTTACTCTGAGTCTTCTGCCTTCTTTATCGATCTCGATCACTTCAACATTGATCTCCTGATTGTTCTCTAAATAATCTTTAGGATGTTTTACATTTTTATCCCAGGAAATTTCAGATACATGAAGGAATGCTTCAAGATCTTCACCAAGATCCACGAATACACCGTAAGGTTCAATGTTGGAAACTGTAGCGGTTACCGTATCACCAACACCGATAATAGAATCAATATCAGCCCAAGGATCAGGGTTTGCATCTTTAATGGAAAGTGAAAGATGTCTTTTCTTTTTATCATAATCCAAAGCAACGACATTGACCTCATCACCCTCTTGGAAATATTTAGAAGGGTTTACCGGTCCTTTATGAGAGATCTGTGAGTAGTGAACAAGACCGTCCATACCGCCTACATCTACGAACATACCGTAAGAAGTGATCTTCTTGATCGTACCGACTACCGGCTCCTTGTTTTCAAGCAATGCACCTACGATCTCATCTGTTTTAGCTTTGTCACGTTCAATAAGTTCTTTTCTGGAAACAACTACCGACCCTTTATCTTTATCAACTTTAACGATAACTGCTTTTACTTTTTTACCGATCGGATCTACTTTGGAAGAAAGGTAAGAGAGTGTTCTTGGCATGAAGAATTCAAGACCATCAACTTCAACAACATATCCGCCTTTGTTCTTCTTGGTAACAACACCTTCGATGATATACTCTTGCTCTTCATCATACTCATCAATGAACTCATTCAACGCTGCTCTGGCTTGCGCTGCTTTATAAGAGATACGTCCTCTACCTTGGTTAAGCACCTCGATCTCATCTCCAACTTTAAATGTAGGGTTTCCTTCTTCATCTTTGATCTCGTCAAGAGAAAGATTCGCATCTCTACCACCACCGATGTCAACAACTACCAGATTATCTTTTTCATCTATCTTTACGATCGTACCTGTAACTAAATCACTTCTTGACTCTGATTTTTTGAACGACTCCTCGAGCATCGCCTCAAAATCTACTTCTTCTATTTCGATATCTTCGAACTTCATACCTATCCTTATGTGTACACAAATTTTGCGTTATTATACCTGTTTTTATTTAAAGTAGTTGAATTCTAAAAGAAAGAAGCTAAAAACATTAGACAGAATAGTCCGATGTTTTTTATATAAAAATAGCTAAAAAAAACTTATTTTCTCAAGCTCATCAAAATAAGTAGGAAAAGTCTTAGCCGTACATTCAGGCTCGTTAATGGTCACAGAGACCGGATCAAGTGCCAAAAGAGAAAAACACATTGCCATTCTATGGTCATCGTAAGTATCAATGGCCGCATGCTTGAGTTGCTTAGGAGGGGTGATACTCAGATAATCTTCCCCCTCTTCCACAACAGCCCCTACTTTACGCAGTTCTGTCGCCATAGCATAGAGTCTGTCCGTCTCTTTGACCCGCCAGTTGTAGATGTTACGCAAAGTGGTCGTACCTTTGGCAAACAGTGCCGTGGTGGCTATGGTCATCGCAGCATCGGGGATATGGTTGAAATCCATATCGATCCCGTGAAGCTCACCTTTGCTTACCGCAATAAAATCATCTCCCCACTCTACCTTGGCACCCATCTTTTCAAGTACCTCTGCAAATGCTACATCACCCTGTATGCTTTTTTTACCGATACCGGTTACCTTGACCGTACCGCCTTTGATCGCTGCCGCGGCCAGAAAGTAAGAGGCCGAAGAAGCATCGCCTTCTACCATGAACGAATCTACCGCCTTGTAGTGCTGTCCGCCTTTAATGTAAAACTGCTCATAGTTGTCATGGTTCACCTCAACGCCAAACGTTCTCATAATATCCAGCGTAATATCAATATAAGGTTTGGAAACAAGCTCCCCCAATATAGTGATATGCGTATCTTCTTTTGCCAAAGGTGCTGCCATGAGCAGTGCTGTGAGGAACTGACTGGAGATGGCACCGTCGATCCCGACATTCCCGCCTTTCAATCCGTTAGCTTCAATCTGAATGGGAGGGTAACCCTCTGTCTCTTTGTAGGTGATCTTTGCACCTGCCTGTCTTAGTGCATCTACCAAATGCCCGATAGGTCTCTCTTTCATGCGGGGTTCGCCCGTAAGCAGGTAAGAGCCTTTACCCAGACAGAGTGCTGCACAAAGCGGACGCATGGCAGTTCCTGCATTTCCCAAAAAGAGTTCCTGGGGTTCATCACAAGAGATAGGACCGCCATTACCCGTAATGATGCATACTGTTTTGTCATCTGAGAGCTCATACTTGATACCGAGTTGTTTCAATGCATTCAACATATGACGGGTATCGTCACTTTCCAAAAGGTTCGTGATCTTTGTCGTACCTTTTGCCAGGCTGGCCAGAAGCAAGGCTCTGTTTGAAAGGCTCTTCGAACCGGGAAGATTGATGGTGCCTTCTACTTTTTTGATAGGCTTCAGAGTCAATTGATTCATCTGTATTTTACCTGACCATCTCTTGGATCCTGTCGATCACATTCTGTACGATCCAATCCGGCGTGGAAGCGCCTGCAGAGATACCGCAAAGTGTTTTACCCTCGAACCATGAAACATCCAGCTCATTCTCATTCTCTATCAAGTAACTCTCTTTACAGTAGCTCTTGCATATGGAGTGCAGCTGCTTGGTATTGGAAGAGTGTTTCCCCCCTATGACAATCATCACATCCGCATCTTTAGCCAACTCTGCTGCTGCATCCTGGTTTTCAAAGGTTGCATTACAGATGGTATTGAATACCCTGACCTCTTTATGTTGAAGTATCAATGCATTGACGATCTTCAAAAAATCTTCAGGCTTTCTTGTGGTCTGTGCGACCAGTGCTACTTTGGAAAGTATCGGCAAGCCTTCCAATGCCTCTTCATCTTCTACGATGAATGCATTTCTCAGGTCTTTGGCATAACTGACCACGCCTTTTATCTCAGGATGGTTCTTGTCACCGAAGATCACGATACTATAGCCCTCTTCACTCATCTTGGAAACAATGTTCTGAGGTGTGGTCACATAGGGACAGGTCGCATCAATGATCTTATTGTCCTGTGCTTTTAGTTGTGAAAGCTCATTTTTTGGAATTCCATGTGTACGGATCACAACAGCATCATCTGTACTGACATCACTTATATCTCTTGCTATACCGATCCCAAAACCCTCCTGCAGACGGGTGATCTCATCTTTATTGTGAATAAGCGGACCGTAGGTTACAGACCCCTGATGCTCTTCTGCTATCTTAATGGCTCTTTTGACACCGAAACAAAACCCGTAACTTGATGCTAACTGTATCTTCATCTTATTATCTCAATTCTGCACGGCACTCTTCTTCGAGTGCTTCCATGATTCTACTCATGACTGCTTCTATATCGCTGTCTTCCAATGTTTTTTCCATAGACTGAATGAAGAAACGTACCGTTAGAGACTTTTTATCTCCCAGTTTCTCATCTTCGTAAATATCTACAGGATAACTCTCTTTCAGCATAGGAAGGTCAAGCCCGTTAAGCACTTTGGCTACTTCATAGTAATGCATAGATTTATCTATCACCACAGAAAGATCTTTATAAACCCCCTGGAATTTAGAGATCGCCTCTGCATTGATATGCCTTGGAAGCAGTGCATCAAGATCCAGCTCTGCAAGGAATGTCTCAGGAATACCGTATGCTTCCTGTACCGTAGGATGAAGCTTTGTCATAAAGCCGCATACTTTTCCGTCAATGATGATATCAGCAGACTGGTAAGGGTGTATCAAACCATTCTTTTGACTGCAGGGCACTAATTCAAAATGACCGACCACGGCTCCCACTTTCTGGGTAAATGCGGCAAAGTCTATCATCTTCGGTTTTCCTGCATTGCTTACGTTCTCTGTGCTTACCTGTCCGGAAAAGACCAAAGAGAGGACTTCCGACTGCTCCCTCTTGCTGCCAAATACCGCACCGATCTCAAAAAGAGGAATGGACTTTTTAGTGTAACTCACATTACGCTTTACCGCATTAAGCAGATTGAGTAAAATAGTACTTCTGAGTGTATTGAGCTCTTCTGCTATGGGGTTGGCAAGTTCAAGCGCTTCCTCTACTACAGAGAAACCGTACTTTTCCAGATCGGCTCTCTGCGAGAAAATATAAGAGACATTCTCATAGAATCCTGCACCTACAGCACGGTGTTTAAATGATTTTTTTGCTTTGTATCTGTCAGTCGTATCATTGAGACGATTTTTTTCTACAAATGCCAGAGGTTTTGCTTCAATGTTGTTGATCCCGATGATTCGGACGATCTCTTCAGCAATATCCTGAATATGTTTAATATCATGTCTAAACAAAGGCACTATAGCTGCAATGGCATCATCACCCATAGAGCTGATCTCAAATCCGAGTTTCTGCAAAATCGTTGCAATCCTGCCAAGCTCCACATCCATACCGATAATAGAGGATATCTCACGTGCCGAAACACCTACGGTTTCATGCTCTCTGTCCACGTCCACATTCAATGAACCTTCATAACAGCTAATATCACTGTAGCGATCAAGCAGTGAAGCCAAAAATGCAAGACCGAAGGAGAGATCCGGGTTGCTTCCTCTTGATGTCTTATAGTAAAGATCATCTGTTTTCAACTTTGCTGAGGCTACCGCTTCAACGAGAAGATCAGGATTGATATAGCTTGCTTCAATAAGAATGCTCTCTGTCTTGTCTGTAGCGATCGCTTTTTCTTCCTGGTTCACACCCACAACGCTCAATACTTCATGGTCACGTATCTCAATAATACCTTCAGAGACCGCAGTAGGATTGATAACAACTTTACCTTCATCATTGCGGAACATACTGCTGTCATAGACACGCAGTATCACCCCTGTGGCATGGGTAGCATATGCCAATACAGAAGCCAAATTTCCTTCAGCTTCCACACCCACCATTGCCAAACGCAACTGAATGAGGAAATTATTTTCATATGTATTTACTGTTGCCAGTTTATAGTGCAGATCTGCTGCGATATTGCCTTGGGTATGAAGCTCTGCCTCTCTGGCAATACCAAGCTTCATCTTCTCTGCCTGCTTGTATTCGAACGGCTTCATCTCAATATCCAGTGCTGCACTCAGATCTCTTGCCACACCGTAAATACTGAGACAATCCCCTCTGTTAGCTGTCAGTTCAAGCTCTATGATCGTATCGGCTATTCTTTCATAAGAGCCAAATTCACGTCCGACCTCCAACTTACCGATACTCTCATCCAGTATCATGATCCCTTTGCCTGTATCCGGAAGGCCAAGCTCAGAAGATGCACAGACCATCCCCTCACTCTCTACACCGCGGAGTTTTGCATGTTTGATCTCAAAATCGCCCGGAAGCACTGCACCTATGGTTGCCACAGCTACATATTCGGCATCCACAACATTGGCAGCTCCACAGACGATCTGTCTTGTACCCGTACCTACATCGATCTGACATACATTCAGTTTGTCTGCATCAGGATGCTTTTCACAGGAGAGTATTTTCCCTATGATCACTTTTTCGGCAATTTCAATCTGATTGAGACTGTCAACTTCCAATCCTATGGCATTAAAGGTTTCATACAATTTATCATCGGACACATCGCTAAGGTCTATAAATTCATTTAACCAACTTCTTGTTACTATCATCTAAACTGCTCCAACAAACGAATATCTCCCTCAAACAGACTTCTTAAGTCCGGTATCTTATGCATCAACATTGCAAAACGCTCTACACCCAGACCAAAGGCATAACCGCTGACATCTTCATAACCCACTGCTTTAAATACATTTGGATCCACAATCCCGCATCCAAGCACTTCCAGCCAGCCTGTATGGGAACAGACACGGCATCCCTTCCCTTCACAGAAGATACAAGAGATATCTACTTCCGCTGAAGGCTCGGTGAACGGAAAGAAACTCGGTCTGAAACGTACTTCTACCTCACCGAACATATACTGTAGGAAATCCGTCAAGATAGACTTGAGATTTGCAAAACTCACTTTGCCTTTCTCATCGACCACAAGCCCCTCTACCTGATGGAACATCGGTGTATGGGTAAGATCATAATCACGTCTGAAGACCGTACCCGGAGCGATCATCCGTATAGAGGGTTTACGCTCAATCATCGTACGTATCTGTACCGGCGAAGTATGTGTACGAAGGAGTTTACTGTCTTTGAAATAAAAAGTATCCTGCATGTCACGCGCAGGGTGGTACTTGGGGAGATTCAATGCTTCGAAGTTATGAAAGTCATCTTCTACCATCGGACCGCTCTCTACAGCAAAATTAAGCGCCACAAAGTAGTCGATGATCTTATCCATTGTCTCCATCACAGGATGCAAAGCACCCTTCTGTGCCAGTGTTCCGTAGAGAGAAACATCTATTGCTTCAGATTTGAGTACGCGTTCTATCTCTTCTGCTTTAAGCACTTCATAGCGTGCATCAAAACTTGCCTGCAAAGCTGCTTTATTCTTGTTAAGTCCTTCTGCGAATGCTTTCTTTTCAGGACCGGGAACATCTTTCATCTTAGCGAACTGAGCCGCAAGAACACCCTTTTTTCCGAAAAGTTCTACACGCACCTTTTCCAATGCCTCAAGCGAATCTGCCTGAATAATTTTTTCTTCTAATTCTTTCATTGTATTCCATATCGTTCTAGTAGTAATAAGCGTGATTTTATCTAAAAATTCATAATAGGGGGATTTATTACTATTTTTCTGTGTTATAATTCATCAATTAATCAAAGAATTTTAAAGGAATAACAGTATGTGTATATTTTGCAAGATCGTTAACGGAGAGATCCCCAACAATACAGTTCACGAGAGTGACCATTTTCTGGCATTTCATGACCTCTACCCCAAAGCACCTATCCATATTCTCATCATCCCTAAAAACCATGTGGATTGTTTTCAGAATGTGAGTGGTGAAACCATGGCAGGACTTACAGAGTTTGCTCAGGAAGTGGCTACAAAAACAGGCATTGACAAAACAGGCTACAGACTTATCACGAATAATGGTCCGGATGGAGGGCAAGAAATAGATCACCTCCATTTCCATATGCTTGGCGGAGGAAAACTGGTATGGGATCACCGTCATGAAGATCCGCATAAGAGTCTATAATTAAAAAGGTACGTTTGTCATTCCGAACATCCCTGAAAGCAAAACGATGTGAGGGGGATGACACTTTTTTACTTCTGCCTGCATGGCTATGCTTACGCTTTTTTTTGGGTTACTCTTTTCTATTTCGTCGCAGGACAAAAAAGTAACAAGGAAAAACAACACCTCAATTCAAACAAGAGGAAATCAAGCATCAATTTCCGCCAACTTCCCCTCATACTCAGCCACAATATCATCATCCAACTCAGTAGCCGTCTCCAGCCTTTCAAATAAAGCATCGATCTCCTGCTGTAC
>JANTHR010000030.1 GCA_024762315.1 Sulfurovum sp. | reverse complement strand
TTCCATGGTTGGTTCCATAGTTGTTTCCGTGGATTCTTTTTTAAGAGGAATTTTTTTACTTATCTCTTTGCCTGTACTGCATTTACCTGCTTCACATTTCATCTCTGCATGAAGTATTGAAACGGACAATAAAAAGAGTATGAGGATATATCTGTAAAGGTTTAACATTATATTTCTCCTGTCAATGCTTTGAGTTTGGCTTTGGTACGCTGGTACTCGGCTTTCATGGAGATGCTCTCCTCTTCCAGTGCAAGCTTCTGTTCAAGAATGTTGGTATAGGTAAAAAGATCGGCACCTTCCTCTATGGCAGAAGCGCCAAGTTCAAGCATATGCCCCAACTGTGGAAGGCTTTCGCGCTGTATGATGTTATAGATACGGTATGCTTCTTTGAGTTTGGCATAGTTGGTACGTATTTCACTTTTTAAAAATACTTTATAGTCCAAAGTGCTGCTTCTGCTGGAGAGTGCCTCTTTTCTGGCTATTTCAGAATTGAGTTTCTCCGTGCCGTAGAGCGGCAGAGATATGCCAACGGTCACTGAGGCATAGTCCGGAAAATCAGGACGGTTAAAATACCCTACCTTGACATAAGGGTCAGGATGTACTTCCAGATCAACAAGGGCTTTGTTCGCATCTGCTGTTCTGTTCTGTGAAAGTTTCATACGGTAGGTAGCGTTATGTGAAAGTCTGTTGAGATACTGTTTGAGAGAGCCCGGCCTTTTAATACGCAGCTTGTCATTGATCTTTGCTACGCTTCTTTGCACCAGATAAGAGAGCTTCTCTTTTTGGGCTTGAAGCAACGATCTGTAGCGTTCCAGGCGTATTTCTATTCTGGAGAGTGAAAGCTCGGCAGAAACACTGTCCGAATGACTCATAGTATCTGTAGAGATCATATCTGTATAGAGTTTAATGTTCTGCGT
The DNA here is from genome assembly GCA_024762315.1 of Sulfurovum sp. Lineage (GTDB taxonomy): Bacteria > Campylobacterota > Campylobacteria > Campylobacterales > Sulfurovaceae > Sulfurovum. The sequence continues at coordinate 21,541 of JANTHR010000030.1, read as the reverse complement.
TTCCAGCTGCATGTAGCTGCGTAATATCCCGATACGTGCCTCCAGCTCTTTAACGGTAAAGGCGGTAGTTCTTATTTGAAGTGCAAGTTGTACACGTGCCGCTTCATAGGAATGAAAAACAACAGATTTCTGTTCTTCCGCATAGGTCTTTCTTGCATCCAATTTCCCAAACCAGGGAAATTTCTGTTTGAAATTCACAGCATTATACTGCATCCGCTCCAAAGAGCGGTCAAACGGTTTCCGGAACTGTATGTCATTAATGGTAACTGAAAGATCAGGGTTCGCCCACTTTTGACTCTTTTCTGTGCGCTCATCCATAGAAGAGAGGCGATGCTGTATGGCTTTGAGTGAAGGATGTTTTTTAAGAGCATGTTTGACCAGTTGATCTATACTCTGTGCCTGAAGCAAACCCAAAATCAATAAAATAGAGAAAATGATACGCATATTTTGTCCTGGATATGTAAATTAATTGTATTTTAGCTTAGAGATGTGTAATGAGTGTGCAAGCTGCAACATTGTTTTGTTCGGGAAAATGGCTATATGTCTCTAAATATAATAAAACCTATAGATTTACTTGACATTAAAATTGTTTTTAGTTAAACTATCCTCGTAATGATATAAAAGTGATTAAAAAGCACTTTTAAAAACCCTAGACATTCACAATGGACAAGGGCATTTTTAGTTTTCCGGGAAAGTTGTTCTCTTCCCCCTTATATTGTTAGAATTGACTTGGAAAACAGGAATGTGGTGATGATCTAGGGTATTTAGAGGTGCTAAAATATCTAAAGGAAAGAAATGTCTCCTTCATGCCCCATATCTACTAAAAGAATTGATACCAATATGGTAAGGATCATCTCTTTGCAAGTTGTGCTGTTCACAGTAACATTATTGTTTACACAAGAGAAACTCTTTGCAATAGTGATCTTGTTTAATTTCTCTGTAAGAGCAGTGCATATGGTAAAAATAAGTCCTTTTTACATGATAGGAAAATTCATCTTGGATGGATGGGGTGCAGAACCTAAAATGTGTGATGAATCACCTAAACGTTTTGCTTTGTATCTGGGTCTTTTTACATCGCTGTTACTTACTGTATCCTTACTGCATGGATCGCTTGTATTGGCTATGACGGTTACAATCATACTACTTGGTTGTGCACTCCTTGAAACACTGTTCGACTTTTGTATAGGATGTAAGATATACTACGCCATTGAATTAATGAAAGCGAGTTTTAAAAATGACAGGAATCTCTACTAAAACCATCTATGCTGTTGCAGCACTCCATGAACTTGGTTCAATACAGGGAGATGAAGTATTGAAGATCAAGGAGATCGCAGCACGTGCCTCTGTCCCTCAGAACTTTTTAGAGCAGATACTGTTGGAACTTAGAAAGCAGGGGATACTTGCAAGTGTCAAAGGGGCCCGCGGTGGCTACAGGCTTGCTAAAAACCTCAAAGATGTCACATTGAAAGATATTGTAATGATATTGGAAACAGATGCGCTCTCCGATGTCTGCAAAACAGATAACCCTGCCTTGAAACTCTTTTGGGAAGATATAAGAGAGGGTGTCTCCAACGTCTTTGATGTACCGCTTTGCGAACTTAAGAACTATCAACAAAAAGCAAACCAAACACTGAATTATTCAATATAGAACCCGTCAGGAAAACAAATGAAAGATTTTAATTACTACAATACCATACTTGTGCAAAATATAGGTTCAAAGGTTGGGCCTGTTGCACCGACCATCGTTCCGTCTGCCGCATTCGGATATGAAGATGCCGAACAGGCAGAAGGTATCTTTGCCGGTGAAGTGAACAGTCCGCTCTATGCGAGGGTAGGAAACCCGACGAATGCCAAGCTGGAATCAGTTGTTGCCAAAATGGAGGGAGGATTCGGTGCCATTGCTACCTCTTCAGGCATGGGAGCCATTTCCATGGTGACCACAGCCTTTCTAAAAGCCGGGGATGAGGTACTCTGTATCGGTGGTTTTTTCGGCGGTACCTATACGCTTATTACGGAGACCATGAAACGTTTTGGAGTGATGAACAGTTTTTGTGAAGTCGATGATTTCTCACATATAGAAGCCAGGCTTAAAGCAGGTGTGAAGATGGTACTTATGGAGAGTGTAGGGAACCCGAGTCTCAGACTTCCGGACATTAAGACCATAGCAGAGATGTGTGATGCCTATGAGACACTGCTGGTGATGGATAATACAGCAACCCCTCTGATAGTCAGACCGTTGGAGTTGGGTGTCGATATTGTCGTGCATTCGAGTACCAAAAATATGAGCGGACACTCTGCTGCACTTGGCGGTGTGGCAGTTTTCAGAGCCGTAAAAGAAGAGGGCGACAAGCTACTGAATGAAAAGTATGCTGATGTACATAAGATCATTAAGAAAATGGGAAAAAAAGCTTTTATCCCTATTTGTAAGAAGCGAGCTATAAGAGATATGGGTATGACCGCCAATGCATTTGGTTCGTTCCTAACCATGCTTGGTCTTGAAACACTTGCACTTAGAGTAGAGCGGGTGAATGCCAGTGTAGAGCAGGTAGCAAAACTGCTGGATGAAAAGTTACCCGAAGGTATGAGTGTGAATCATCCTTCCCTTCCTTTAAGTCCAGACCATGCACGATACAAGTCAGATTTCAAACAGGGGTGCGGACCGCTTTTGGGTCTAAACTGCGGAACCAAAGAGAGAGCTTTTGCACTGCTTAACAGGCTTAAGCTGGTCACCCAGACAGCGAACATAGGTGACAACAGAACACTTGCCCTGCATATGACAAGTACGATATACAGTGATTTTGATGTACAGACACGCCATTTTTTGGGTGTGAATGAAGGCTTTATCCGTGTATCTATAGGTTTGGAAGACCCTGCACTGATAGCAAATGATTTTTTACAAGCAGCCAATGAACTTTAAATTTTTATTACGTTTTTCTCTACTTTTTTTCTTTGCATATGTCTCTCTTGGAGCCAATGAGAGACAGAGTGCCTTAAAGTACCTCAATGCGTTACGCCAAAAGAGCGGACTTATTGCACTTCAATACAACAGTCAACTCTCCAAGGCGGCCAATGCGCATGCCAGGTATCTCGTGAGACATCAAAAGAACGGGCACTATGAACGAAAAGGAAAATCCGGATATACAGGAAGCATCCCGAGTGAGAGGGTAGTTAGAGTAGGGTATGCTTCCAAATCGGTCATGGAAAACCTCTCAATTAATGCACGTACTTCCGAACACTCTGTAGAGACACTATTTACGGCTATTTATCACCGTTTTGTGTTTTTGGATTTTGATAAAGATGAAGTAGGTATAGGCAGTGCCTTTGATAAAAAAAACACAAAGATAAGCTCTTCGTTCGTCTATGACCTGGGCTCTTCGGCCGTTAACGAATTATGCAAGAAAACTTTTCCTAAAAAGAACGGATTTTTCTATATGCAGAATCTTTGTAGAAACAGTGCCCATGTCATCCCTCAAACGCTTTTTCTTCAAAGGCAAAATGAAATCAGAGAGAAGAACAGCATGATAGTGCTCTACCCTTATCCGAATGCTGAAAATGTACCTCCTGTCTTTTACACGGAACATCCACATCCCTTACCCGGCTCAAAAGTAAGCGGTTATCCAGTATCGGTACAGTTCAATCCTGCCTTCTATAAAAAAATAAAGCTAAAAAAGTTCCGCCTTTTCGACAGTAATGGTAAAGAGATAAAAGAAAAAAAGATACTTACTTACCATAATGACAAAAACCATCGTTTTACTAAACGAGAATTTGCTCTAATGCCTTTGAAGCGGTTGGAATACGGAATGACCTACCATGTAGTGTTTGAAGCAACAGCGGATGGAAAAAGAGTAAAGAAAGGTTGGAAATTCACAACAAAGAATCCTTATGGCAGACTTTATAAGATCACAAAAAAAAGAACTGAGATCACAGTAGAAAGAAATAAGAAAACCATACTTTATTTTGAACCTAGGAACAGTAAAGATATCCTGGAAAGAGTGATGTTTTCAAAATTTTTGCAAGTACATTACATGGATCAAAATACACTTGAAGTTAGTTTTCCGAAAAGTCATTCAGCAAAGCAATATTATCTAAAGGTATCAGGAAGAGAAGTCATCTTAGAGCGATGATTTCAGTCCGTAAAAGTAACTCTGTACCTTCAAAATACTTTGCGTTTCAAGTTTCTCAAGAAATGCTTCAAATTTATCTTTCTCTTTCCAGACAGGTTTGATGACTTTTGCTGCTTTTACCAGTTCGGTCTTGGCCTGGCTTTTAGTGCCTATCTCATCTATGAGTCCCGCCTCTTTGGCTCTTTTGGATGAGAAGATGTGTGCATCTGCATAGCTTTTTGAAGCATTCACATCCAATCCTCTCGCAGCAGCAACATCATGTACGAAAAGCTCATAGGTATCTTTGGTCAGCGTTTCAAGTTCTGCTCTTTCCTGAGGTGTCCACTCTCTTGTCGGTGTACCTGCCTCTTTGTAGGTACCCTGTTTCACGATCTGCGGTTTGATCCCTATTTTATCAAGAAGCTCTTTGACGTTTGCACTCTCCATGATCACCCCTATCGAACCTACAATAGCACCTGGGTTGGCAAATATTTTTTGTGCATAGATGGAACTGTAATAACTTCCGCTAGCCATAATACCGCTTGCATAGGCAATGACAGGTTTATGTTTTTGTAACTCCTTAATGGCATAAGCGATCTCAATGGAGGGAGGAACTGCACCACCGGGGGAGTTCACTGTAAAGAGCACCCCTTTTATACGTGTGTTCTTTTGTGCCTCTTCTACCTCTTTAATGATGGCATCAGCATCTATGATGGGACCTAAAAGTTCTATCTCCTGAAGGTTCGCAGGGCTGAGCGGTGCCGTTGATTTTGGCATCAGTACCACCAGAGCAATGAGTAAAAAAAGCATCCCCATAAAGTGCTGACCTATCCATTTGATAATGTCTCCTAGTTTTTTGAACATCTATTTTCTCCTGTTTTATTTTCCATATATTTTCTCTCCCTCTATATAGACTTCTGATACCTTTTTGGTGTGAATAATGCTCCAAAGTGCTACTTCTTCTTTTGTTTGTGGCAGATCAGGCAGGGTGACCACCACAAGATCGGCCAATCTATCTGCTTCTATCTTACCACAATTCAAACCAAGTATCTCGGCAGCATCTGAAGTTGCTGCTTTGATGAGCTGTGCGGCCAATGCCTGAATAGGTATATCATTATGCAGCATAAGAGCGGCTCGAAGTTCATCAAAAATGCTGAGTGAATCATTGGAACTCAATCCGTCTGTAGCTACAGAAAAAGGAAGATCAATCTCTTCTATTTTAAGTCTGCCGCAACCCAAATAGCGGTTGGAGCGAGGACAGTGGGCTATAGAGTGCCCTTTGGAGCTTAAGTATGCCAACTCATCTTTTGTGGCTTGAACGCAGTGTGCAAAGTGCGTAGGGTAGTTGTCAAAAGCGTGCATGAACTCTTCTATGGTTGTTACAGGAGTAGAGGTGTTGAAGTATTTTTCAAAGAAGTTCTTGAATTCTCCTGTACCATTCTCCAACCACTCCCGTTCAGCTTGCGACTCTAAGAAATGGGCACTCAGCGGCATACTGTTTTGTTTGGCAACAGTCACCGCTTTTTCCAAAATAACAGGATGTACGGAATAAGGTGAGTGTATGGCAACTGCCGGGGTAACCCTGCTTGCCCTGGAACAACTTTGTGATGCCTTCACACGCTCTAAAAAGTCACCGTAAAGCATATCGGCATACTGAGCGTTAGAGCCTATGAGCTCATTGAAAAATACCACCCTTTGAGGTATTTTTTGACACACTTCAAGCTCTGTACCGAAACTTGAGATAGCTCCAAAAGCAGTGATGCCTGAGTGCAACATATTGTCACACTCTTTTTGCATCATCTTGTTGTCGCAGTTTTGCATGAGCTCATCTCTGTTTGCTATGACAGAATCCAGCCAGGGCATGAATGAACCATACTCCAGAGAGGTTTTGTTTGCCGAGAACTCCAAATGTACATGGGTGTTGATGAATCCGGGATAGATGACAGAATGCGGTGCCGTACGGATGATCTCTGCCTTAGGGTAGGTTGCAAGTAGACTCTCCAGTGAATTGACAGCATGTATCTTTTCATCAAATGCTACGGCTTGATATTCTACAAAGCCCTTAGGGGTATAGATGTAGTCTGCTACGAGTATTTTCATAGAGTTTGTCCTTGTATTAAATACTATTTAGATAAAATAATACCAAAATTATATAAACAAGGCAGAAAATGAAAATAGTAGTAATCCAAGGTCCAAATCTCAATATGTTGGGAGTCAGAGAGCAAAATATTTACGGTCCAATGAAACTGGAAGATATCCATGCACAGATGAAAGGGTTTGCTGATCAAAATAAATTAGAGATCGAATTTTTTCAAAGCAATTTAGAGGGTGAGATCGTAGACCGTATTCAAGAGTGTATCGGTGATGCGGACGGAATTATCATCAACCCGGCAGCCTATACGCATACATCTATCGCCATCAGGGATGCTCTCGCAGCAGTTCAACTTCCTGCACTTGAAGTACATCTTTCAAACATTCACCAAAGAGAAGAGTTCAGACACAAGTCACTGACTGCACCTGTATGTGCAGGACAGATCGTAGGTATGGGACCGTTTGGTTACCATTTGGCTATGGTTGGTATGACACAGATACTTTCTGAAGTAGCAGCGATGAAACAAGCACAGCAGCAGGCGCAACAAAAAGCCTAACAGCTTCGGCAGGTTCAGCTACCGTGTCTTCATTACTTTGATATCTTTCCTCGCCCCAGCTGTCCTCAGATGGAATGCATATATAGCTTTTAATGACCAATAAACCTCTAATCCATTAAAATGGTGTATATGTATTCCCGCTCAGGAGAGTGGGAACGAGCTTTTTTATAAAACATTTTTTAGGAACCTTTATGAACTACATGCTCAAAAATGAAAATGCCATCTATTATGAATGTGGTTACTCCTGTGACAATGCACTCTACCTGCGTTTAGGATCAGAAGCATATTTCATTACAGATGGTCGTTACACCATTGATGCCAAACAGCATGTTAAGGGTGCCAAGGTGGTCATTAATGGCGACTTGTATGCAGAGGCAGTCAAACTGCTTAAAAAAACCAAAGTCAAAAAAGTTGTTTTTGATCCCAAAGAGTGGTGTGTCGCAGGGTTTGAAAAACTCACTTCACAGACAAAAATTATTTTTAAACCCGAACTCGATTTTTCCCATAAAAAGCGTATCATCAAAAGTGATGAAGCGTTAAAGATCTTGGCTAAGGCTGCAAAGCTTGGGGCCAAAGCATTTGGAAATTTGGCAAAAGAGTTCCAAGAGAATGGTTTTGGCAAAGATGAGTTCACTTTGACCTATATGGCAAAGAGTGTATTGGGCGATCACGGCCGTTATGATCTCAGTTTCGATCCGATAGTAGCTATTGGCGCAAATGCCGCCAAACCGCATGCAACACCTACAAAGAAAAAGTTGAAAAAGGGTGATCTCCTACTTGTAGATGCAGGCTTAAAGTACAAACGATACTGCTCAGACAGAACACGCACGGTTTTTGCACAAGAGGGCTTTAAATTCAAGACCAAACAGAACTTCTCCAAAAAGAAGATACAAAAAGCCTATGATACCGTACTCAAAGCCCATGACAATGCCATAGCCAAAGCAAGGTCCGGCATGAAAGCCAAAAAAGTAGATGCCCTGACACGGGACCTCATAGAAAAGGCTGGCTTTGGAGAATTCTACGTGCACTCCACAGGCCATGGTGTAGGGCTGGATATCCATGAAATGCCCTACATCTCCAAAAAGTCAGACACCGTCATAGAAGACGGCATGGTCTTCACCATAGAACCCGGCATCTACATCCCGGACGAATTTGGTATACGCATCGAAGATATGGTAGCAATGGTGGACGGTAAAGTACAGGTACTTTAAAAGGGAATATGGATGGTAAAAAGAAAACAATTAGACAAAAACCACACATTGATTTCTACCCCACATTTCCCCTATAATACCAAAAGCAAAGGAGGCAATAAAGCACTCCTTGGCATAGGTGGGAACATAGGCGATGTCATACGCCGTTTTGAACACCTTTTTTGCTATTTTGAACGTTCACCGTTTGTCCATATTGTGGAAACAGCACCTATTTTAAAAAATCCGCCATTTGGCTATACAGAACAGGATGATTTTTACAACTCACTGTTACTGGTTGAAACCAGGTTGACACCGCAGGCACTACTGCATTATATGTTACGTGTAGAGAGAGTTTTTGGACGCAAACGCTCCTTTCAGGATGCGCCGCGTACCTTAGACATAGATATAATATTTTATGAGAATGTGAAGATGGATACTGAAACCCTGACGCTTCCTCATCCGGGATGGATGAAAAGATCGTCAGTACTTGTACCGCTTTCACATATGAAAGGTCGTTTATAATGATAAATGAAACATTTGTAGCTTCAGATCCTAAAAGTGCTTATGAGCAGGCCGTGGAAAAGTATGGTACTGCCGATCTTTCCATTGTCTCCGCAAAACAGCTGAAGTATGATGACGGAGTATTGCGCTGTGAAGTGGTCATTGCTGTACCTCAAGTGCTTTTCATGGAGAAATCATTTGGCGATCAGCCCCTTGAGGATGAAAGCAACAGCGAAGATGAAGCACTGCTCAGTGAGATAGGTGAGCTCAAAGCACAACTGGAAGTGATGAAAGATGGTATCTATCAGGAGATACAGGCGGAAAACCCGGTGATCTCCGAAGTAAAAGCACTTTTTCTGAAAAAGGGTATTTCCTCTGTATGGCTTGATGATATGTTCTCGTCGCTCATTAGTACGGGAATTGTTGAAGACAGATCACTTCTGGTTTCCTATCTGCTTGAAGAGATAGATGAAGCATTGAAAGTAAGAGAGGAAGATCTTTCCACTCCTAAAGTCATGATGCTGGTTGGACCTACCGGTGTAGGTAAAACAACAACGATCGCCAAACTTGCAGCAAGATATGCCTATTTGATGGATAGACCCTATAAAGTCGCACTTCTTAACCTTGACAGCTATAAAGTTGGTGCCATAGAGCAGATTGAACACTATGCGGATATCATGCAGATAGAACATGCATCCGTCTCTTCGGTAGAAGGTTTTAAGGAGAAGCTGGAAGCGATGGTCGATTATGATGTGATCCTGATCGATACAGCGGGAATGTCTCCTTATGACACACAGAAGTTCATCAGAACAGTAGAATTCGTGAATTCGGATATCGAAAGAGACATCGAGGTCGACCTGGTACTCGCAGCAACGGTCAAATATGAAGATATGGAAGATATTTACAAGAATTTCTCATTTCTAAACCTGGATTCTGTGATCATCAGTAAATTCGATGAGACAAAACATTTTGGAACATTGTTAAATTTCATGTTGCTTTATGATCTGCCCATGAGTTACTTCTCTGTAGGACAAGAGGTTCCGGATGATCTGTTGCTAGCAAGCAAAGAGTATCTTTTGGAACGTTTTATCGGGGATGTCAATGAGGGGTGAGACACAGGCTGTGCACCTTGCAAAAATAATGCAAAAACACAAACTCTATCCTGAGTATGAACTGGTGCTTCCTCTTGTAAGAATAAAGAAGAACAGTCTAAAAAAACTCTCGAAGGGGAACATACTTCTTTTAGGGTTGGAGAGTTTGGATATGTTGCTGTTGTCTAAAGAGAAGATATGTGCCAATGTTGTGATAGATGGTGTACACAACAGCACTAAAATCAAAATCACAAGTTTGGAAGATAAGGCAATATTGCCAACTAATAGTAAAAAATATGAAACTTTAAAATGCTCTTTTGGAATACTTCAAAGCAGAAAGCTTGAAGTGGGACATAAAATAGACATAGCTTCGTTGAATTCAGAAGAAATTCTACTTATTGTAGAAGGGAGGACCATAGCTAAAGGTGCTTTGGTCAATGTGGATGAAGAGATCGCTATACAGATAGACAAGGTAATGATTTAATGAAAGAAAAAGTACTCGTAGGCATGAGTGGCGGAGTAGACTCCACTGTCACTGCAATACTGCTTCAAAAAGAAGGTTATGATGTTGAGGGTGTCTATATGAAACTCCACCATAAACCGGGCTACCATGAAGAAAACTTTAAAAAAGCTCAAAGGGTGGGTGAGTATCTTGGCATTAAAGTACATTTTCATGATCTAAGTGCCGAGTTCGACAAAGAGGTCTATCGTTACTTTGTACAAAGCTATAAAGAAGGACTTACCCCCAATCCCTGTGTCATTTGCAACCGTACCATCAAGTTTGGGAAAATGATAGAATTCGCAGACTCTCTGGGCATTGAGAAGGTGGCTACAGGGCACTACCTTAACTGTGACGGTGAATATATTTATGCAGCCAAGGATCCGAGTAAGGATCAGAGTTATTTTCTGTGTGAAGTAAGAAAGGAAGTACTGCCAAGACTGTTGTTCCCTCTGGGAAGCTGGATCAAAGAAGACGTGAAAGCCTATGCTGCGAATATTGAAGTACTTCAAGACCTTGCCACACAAAAAGAGAGTTCTGAGATCTGTTTTGTAGAGAACAGTTATGATGAAGTATTGGCTGAACATATGGATATTGACATACCGGGGGAGACGGTAGATACAGAGGGCAATGTGGTAGGTACGCACAAAGGTTATATGCATTACACCATAGGAAAACGCAGAGGTTTCTTTGTCAACGGTGCCCATGATCCGCACTTTGTGCTTGCCATCAAACCCGAAAAGAACCAGATCGTTGTGGGTACAAGGGAGAAGCTTGAAGCCAATGCATTTGAAGTCAAAGATATCAACCTGTTCGATGTGCTGAGTGATTTCAGATGTGAGGTAAAAGTACGCTACAGAACCCATGCTGTACCCTGCCATGTTGTCATAGAAGGAGACAGAGCCAAAGTGACACTGGATGTTCCTGTCTATGGTTTGGCCAAAGGGCAGATCGCTGCTTTTTATGATGAAGAGAGGTTGATCGGTGGAGGAGTGATCTGCTAAAGATCGCGATGTACTGCTTCTACTCTTAGGGCCATATATAACCTGCAAAAATAAAACATGATATAATATACTTATAAAATCCTTTGAAAGGAATAGGTATGAAAACAATACTCATGTTTGTACTCATCATCGGTAATTTGATGGCAATAAGTACGAAAGATGCAGCATGGCTTTTGAATGCTCAGACTGATCTGAATAAAGCATTTGAGAAAGCAAAGAACGAAAAGAAGAAAATAGTACTTTTGGTAGTAGTAAAAGATGATTGCCACTGGTGTGAAATGATGGTACATGAAACACTAAAAGATCCGGATATTCAGGCAAGGTTGAAAGATATGGTGACTGTTGTCGTAGATATCAATGAAAAGCTGCCAAAGGCATTTAAAACTACCTTGACGCCGGCAATGTACTTTATTGATGTCAGGAGTAAAAAGAGTGTATTGGAAAATGTCGGTTACATTAAAAAAGGCGGGTTTCTGATAGATATCGTATCGGCAAGTGAAATGGTAGAACAGTAGTCAGCTATCGGCTTTCTCGTCTTTTTTTGCTTTTCTCTCTCGTCTCTCTTTCTCTTTTTGGTGTTTTTCATTTTTGACAGACGCGATCCATAAACGATTGAGCAGAATATAGATAACAGTAGAGACTACAACGGAGTAGAAGGCAGTTCCTACGTACAGAGGTACAAAAATATCTGACATATTCCGGGTGAACCAATCAAGGGTGAGTTCGATATTGTCTATGCCCTCACGGCCCAGGATGAAATTTCCCGTAAGGTATTCCATGTAGTACATGGGCGGCATGGTAAATGGGTTGCTCAACCAGACCATGGAGATGGCAACGGGAACGTTAAAGCGTACGAACGGTGTTGTCGCCATGACTGCAAGCATTTGCATAGGCATGGGGATGAATCCCCAGAAAAGTCCTATCCATACTCCCCTGGTTATCATGCGTCTGTTAATGCTTAAATAGCCTTTTGGCAGATTATATTTTTCTAAAAAAGCATCTATCTTACTTTTTCCTGATGGCTTTTTTTTGAAAATTTTTCGTATCATTGAAATCCGTGATTAGTTAAATTGTTTTTATTAGTGTAATACCCTGGAGCTTTAAATCCCCTTTTTATGATGTTTTGTGTAAAATACGCGTAACAAAAAAGACATAAAGGTACATCCGATGAGTGGATATATGATTTTTTCCGGAACATCAAACCCTGAGCTTGCTGAAGAGATAGCGACCTATCTTGAAATGCCACTTTCCAAGGCTTCTATCCAGCGTTTTTCTGATGGAGAGATCTCTGTGCAGATCGCAGAATCTGTACGCGGTAAAGATGTATTTATCATCCAGCCGACTTCCGCACCGGCAAATGCGAACCTGATGGAGCTGCTCATTATGACGGATGCCTTGAAGCGTTCATCTGCAAATTCCATCACAGCGGTAGTCCCGTACTACGGATATGCCAGACAAGACAGAAAAGCTGCTCCCAGAGTACCGATATCGGCGAAACTTGTAGCAAACCTTATGGAAACTGCAGGTATTACGCGTATGGTTACGGTCGATCTTCATGCGTCACAGATTCAAGGTTTCTTTGATATTCCGGTCGATAACCTTTATGGTGCTATTTTGTTTATGGATTATATCAGAGCGAAAAACTTTAAAAATCCGATTATCGCTTCTCCTGATATCGGCGGTGTATCAAGGGCAAGATATTTTGCCAGCAAGCTCGGATTGGATATGGTCATCGTCGATAAGAGACGTGAAAAAGCCAATGAGTCTGAAGTGATGAATATCATTGGTGAAGTAGATGGTAAAGATGTGATCCTCATAGATGATATGGTCGATACTGCCGGAACCATGGTAAAAGCTGCATCTGCACTTAAAAAATTGGGTGCTACTTCGGTGATGGCATGTTGTACGCACCCTGTACTTTCAGGTCCTGCGTATGAGCGCATTGAAGAAGGTGAACTTGATGAACTTGTGGTGGCAAATACGATCCCTATGGCGAAGCAGTCCAAAAAGATCAAAATGCTCTCTACCGCATCAATGATGGGTGAAGTGATCAGAAGAGTGCATAATAACGAGAGTGTGAATTCACTTTTCGAAGCAAATATATAAAAAGGAAGCGGAGACCTCAGTCCCGCTTCCAAGAGTGATAAGCTTGAACATACAGCAAGGAAACAAGATTGGCAAAAGCAGTACCGCAAAAAAATATTCGTAATTTCTCCATTATTGCACATATCGATCATGGGAAATCTACACTTGCCGACCGTATCATACAGGAGTGTGGAGCGGTCTCTGACAGACAGATGTCAGCCCAGGTGATGGATACGATGGATATTGAAAAAGAACGTGGTATTACCATTAAAGCACAGTCAGTACGTCTGGACTATGTCAAAGACGGTGAGCATTACATCCTTAACCTCATAGATACTCCGGGCCACGTAGATTTTTCCTATGAAGTAAGCCGTTCTCTGGCTTCTTGTGAGGGCGCACTGCTCATTGTCGATGCAGCACAGGGGGTTGAGGCTCAGACCATCGCCAATGTCTACATCGCCATAGAGAATGACCTGGAACTTCTGCCTGTGGTGAATAAAATAGACCTACCTGCCGCAGACCCTGACAGGGTGCTAAGCGAGCTTGAGGAAGCCATAGGCATCGATGCCACAGAGCATAACCTTGTTTCTGCCAAAACAGGGGAAGGGGTAGCGGAGCTTATCGACACTATTGTGGAACGCATTCCGGCACCACAGGGAGATGAAAATGCTCCGGCCAAAGCACTCATCTATGACAGTTGGTTTGACAACTACCTGGGTGCTTTGGCACTGGTGCGTGTGTTTGAAGGAAGCATCAAAAAACGACAGACCATCAAGATCATGGGGACCAAAGAGGAGCATCAGGTGCTTGACCTGATGTATCCAAACCCCATCGCTCCCATCAAAACCGATGAGATACGTACAGGGGAAGTAGGTATCGTCGTGACCGGACTCAAAACAGTCGAAGGCCTACAGGTAGGTGATACGATCACCGATGCCAAAAATCCTACGGCTGAAGCCATTGGCGGATTTGAGCCTGCCAAACCGTTTGTCTTTGCAGGGATCTACCCCATTGAGACAGATAAATTTGAAGAGTTACGTGATGCCCTGAACAAACTCAAACTCAATGATTCCTCGCTCAGCTTTGAGCCGGAGAGTTCCATGGCATTGGGTTCCGGGTTTAGAACCGGTTTCCTGGGTATGCTTCACATGGAGGTCATCAAGGAGCGTCTGGAGCGTGAGTTTAACCTGGAACTCATTGCTACCGCACCGACTGTTGTCTATAGGGTAAAGCAGACCAACGGTGAAGAGATGGAGATACAGAACCCTTCGGAACTTCCCGAACCGCAGAAGATAGACACGATCTACGAGCCGTATGTCAAAGCGACCATCCTGACACCGCAGGAGTACCTGGGTAACCTCATTAAACTGCTCAACGACCGTCGCGGTATTCAGATCAAGATGGACTACCTCAATGAGACACGTGTACTTCTGGAGTATGACATCCCTATGAACGAGATCGTGATGGACTTTTATGACAAGCTCAAGTCCATTACCAAAGGGTACGCGAGTTTTGACTATGAACCTATAGGTTTCAGACCGGGCAAGCTGGTTAAACTTGATATCCGTGTGGCGGGAGATGTGGTCGATTCACTCTCTATCATCGTACCGGAAGAGAAAGCACGTACGAGAGGACTTGCTTTTGTGGCACAACTCAAAGAGCTCATTCCAAGACAGCTGTTTGAAGTTGCCATTCAGGCGAGTATAGGAAACAACATCATTGCCCGCTCCAACGTAAAGTCCATGGGTAAGAACGTAACGGCGAAGTGTTACGGGGGAGACATTACCCGCAAAAGAAAGTTGCTTGAGAAACAAAAGGCGGGTAAAAAACGTATGAAGTCCATCGGTAAGGTGCAAGTACCTCAAGAGGCATTCATGGCTGTTCTGAAGCTGGACAGCTAGTATGTTTGATGTAGTTACGGAATGGGCATTCCACATTCACCTCATTATGGCGATCTCGTGGATAGGCGGATCGGTCTTTATGTTCATCCTCGGTGTCTCGCTTAGAGATAAAAAAGCCCAACAGGAAGTCTACCCCCACGTAGGGCCGATCTTTGGCTGGTTTGAAGTCGCAGCACTCATTTCACTGCTTTCAAGCGGGGTCGTCCTTGGTATGAAGTACAGCCTTTTTTCACTGCTTTTCAATGATAATGGAACCCCTCTCTCCCATGCACTCAACATGAAGTTGATACTCGTCATTATTTTGACCATTGCGACAGTCGTGCATTTTGTCATTGCCTACAGAACCAACGGAAAAGAGCGAACACGTACAGAGCAGCTTCTCTCAAGAGGCTCCTCCATGCTTATTTTGTTTCTCAATCTTTTTGTAATGCATTATGCGATCGTTTTGAGGAATATACTTTAACGGGTAACTTTAATATATTCGCTTTTTATATTGAAGTATATATGCGTGATAATGATGAAGGAGCAGCTTTGAATATCGGTACGCTTAATGGACTTTTTGCCATTCCGGGACATCTGCACTTTGAAGCAGGTGAGGGCGGCTTGGCCAAAGTGGCAGTTAACAATGCCTATGCCCATTGTGAAATCTACCTGCATGGTGCACACATTACCTCATTTGGACCCCACGATGAGGATGAAGTGCTGTGGTTAAGCAAAAGTGCGCAGTATAGCGATGCTAAAGCGATACGCGGTGGCATCCCCATCTGCTGGCCATGGTTTGGTCCAGACCCTGAGAACAAAGGCAGGGCACAGCACGGTTTTGCCCGAAACAGCCTCTGGACGGTCTTTGGTACTTCTGTCAATGCAAAAGGCGAGACACTGCTCAGACTTGGTCTGCAAGACAGCGAAGCAAGCCGAAAGCTCTGGCCCTATGTTTTTATGACAGAGTATCACATTACTGTAGGTAAAACTTTGCATCTTGAACTGAAGACCATCAATGAAGATGAGAAGCCTTTTGCTCTCTCCTCGGCTCTGCATACCTACTTTGCAGTAGACCACACAGACAACGTCAGGGTAGAGGGATTGGAAGGGAAAAACTACATCGACCAGCTTCGTTCAAATGTACAATGCATGCAGGAGGGTGATGTCATCTTCACTGGCGAAGTTGACCGTATCTATGAGGATGATACGCCATGCTGTATCGTGCATGATGGAGCACGGAGCATTCAGGTAGCAAAGAAGGGGAGCAAAAGTACGGTCATCTGGAATCCATGGGCAGAAAAAGCTGCAATGATGGGTGATTTTGATGATGAGGGTTACCAACACATGGTCTGCATAGAGACTGCCAATGCCGGGTTTGATATGCGTACGTTAAAGCCGGGTGAGAGTCATGTGCTCACTCAGAGTATTGTTCTGTGCAAGTAACGGTTGACTTCACCTCATCGCTTTACCTATTCACTGCCAGGTTTTGCTTGAATTTACAATTTAGCAAATTTGAAATAGAACATTATGGACTTTTTTCCATCACTTCAAAGGCATCAACAGGGTTCTCAAATGCAATAAACAGAACACAAGGATCTCCTTTTTCGCAATAGGCGACATGCGGCCTTTTTGCCGGTCCGTAGGCATAATTCCCTACATTCAGTGTCTCTGTTTTTTGATTATCATAGGTGACTTTCATTTTGCCAGAGACAAGAACCATGCGTTCTGGTGAAGTGTGCCAGTGATGTGGGATCGTAAAATCTCCGGGTACTTTAAAGAATAGATCCGCATTCTTTTGTCCCGGATCACCATGCAACACCGCTATTTCACACCCCTTGGGTATGAATGCAGGACAAGGACCCCATTTGAGCTCTTTATCGTCAAAAGAGTATTTCAGAGCCGGTTCATTTGCTGTCAACGTCGAAAATGCTGTCAGCAATAAAAGTGTCAGCAGAGGCAGTAAACTACTGCGCATTTTTTGATTTCGTTTGAACATAATGCACCTCCTGTTTTTTTAAGTGCATTAAGATAGTAATGGAAATATGTGTAACCTTTGTGTATAATAGAGAACAGGAGTATGAAATAATGGCCGAAGCGCAGAATTTTATCAATCCAAAAACATAATGCATGCATTTTAAACTCACTCCGGAATTTCAAATCAACAAGATATGCAAATCAATCTCTCTTAATCTTTCTCACCATATATTTCTCCAGTTCCACGAGGAAAAAGAGCGTCGACGCGACTGCGATGATGCGCAGCCAAACCTGCGGCTCTAGGGGCGCGGTGCCAAACAGCGTGTTCATAGCCGGCAGGTAGGTCAACGCCGCCTGAAGCAGCAGCAGCAGGGCTATCGCGTATAACACGTAGCGGTTGCCTGTCAGCCCCTGCAGACTGAAGGAGGAGGCGTGGATATAACGTGCGTTGAAGAGGTAAAATACCTCGAAGATCACGAGCGTATTGACGGCAACGGTTCTGGCATGCTCAATGGTTGCGCCGTTTTGCTCTTCCCAGATGAAAAGTCCGAAAGTACCAGCCATCAGAATGAGCGAGACAAACAATATTCGCCACAGGAGATAACTGTCTATGATGGGGGCTTTGGCATCTCTTGGCGGGCGGTGCATCACATCGGGTTCGGGCGGTTCGAACGCCAGCGAGAGTGCCAGTGTGACGGCGGTGACCATGTTGACCCAGAGTATCTGCACCGGTATGAGCGGCAGTTGATGAAAACCGAAGAGGATGGCCGCCAGGATGATGAGCGCTTCGCCTCCGTTGGTCGGAAGGATGAAAAGGATCGCTTTTTTGAGATTGTCGTATACCGTGCGCCCCTCTTCGACGGCCTGTTTGATGGAGGCGAAATTGTCGTCTGCGAGCACGATTTCGGCCGCCTCCTTCGCCGCTTCGGTACCGTTTTGTCCCATCGCTATGCCTACATCGGCCCGCTTCAGCGCCGGTGCGTCGTTAACGCCGTCTCCGGTCATGGCGACGATCTCACCCCGTTTCTGAAGGAGTTTGACCAGTATCAGCTTATGTTCCGGGCTGACGCGAGCATAGACATCCACCTCTTTGACAGCATCTTTGAGGCTATCCATACCCATCGCATCGATGCGCTCCCCAGTGATTGCGGATTCGGTATTTTTAAGCCCCAGTTTCGAGGCTATGGCGAGCGCGGTAGAGGCATGATCACCGGTGATCATCTTGACCCTGATACCCGCACTTTTGCACGCCTTGACAGCTTCAATGGCTTCGATGCGCGGCGGATCGATCATGCCAAACATGCCAAGCATGATGAAACCCTCTTTCAGATCGTCGAAGAGCAGGGCGTTTTTGGAAAAATCGGTCTGTTTCAACGCCAGCGCGATGATCCTCTGCCCGTGCTGCGCAAGCGCCTCTATCCTGTCGTTCCAGTAGTGTTCATCCAGTCCGGAGAGGGTGCCGTCGTCATGCATCTTCCTGTCACACATATGCAGCAGACGTTCGGGTGCGCCCTTGACGACGATGAAAGCCTCTTTCGCATGGGAGTGGTGAAGAGAGGCCATGAACTTGTGCTCCGACTCGAAGGGTACGAGGTCGACTCTTGGGTAGGCTTTGCGCACTTCGTCGATGTCGAGTCCAAGCTTCATGGCCGAAACGAGCAGCGCACCCTCCATCGGATCGCCATGCACCTTCCAGCCTTCATCATCCTTTTCGAGTTCGGCATCGCTACAGAGCACGGCGCATCGCGCCATCTCCTCCAGAACCGCGTACTTTGTAGGATCGGCACTTTTTTCATCGACCAGCAAATCACCGTGCGGGTCGTACCCGGTGCCGGTCAGCCCAAATAGCCGCTGCGCTGTGGTGATGTTTCTGACCGTCATCTCGTTTTTGGTAAGCGTCCCCGTCTTGTCGGAGCAGATCACGGTCACCGCACCAAGTGTCTCGACTGCCGGAAGCTTTCGGATGATGGCGTTTCTTTTCGCCATCCGCTGTACCCCTATGGCCAGCGTGATCGTCATGATGGCGGGCAGACCCTCCGGTATCGCCGCGACGGCGAGGCTGACGGAAGCCATAAACATTTCGACCATGTCATAGCCCCTAAGCAGATAACCGAATGCAAAGGCCGCAACCGCGATGAGAAGGATGGCGACGCTGAGCCAGCGTCCGAACTGCGCCATTTGCCTGAGCAGCGGGGTAGTGACATTCTCGACTTCGGAGACCATCGTGCTGATCTCTCCTATCTCGGTATCGGCTCCTGTGGCCACGACTACACCCGCCCCCTGTCCGTGCGTGACCATCGTACCTGAATAGGCCATGCAGAGTCTGTCGCCCACAACGCTCTCTTCGGGCACCGGTACACTCTTCTTTTCGACCGGAATCGACTCCCCTGTAAGCGCAGCTTCCTGTATCTGCAAACCTTTGGTCCGAAAGAGCCTGAGGTCGGCCGGGACCCTGTCACCCGACTGCAGCAGCACCACATCGCCCGGAACCAGTTCCTCCGCAGGAACGGTGACGTGTCGCCCGTCACGCACGACAAGCGCATGTGCCGAGAGCATCTTCTTGATCGCCTCCAGCGCATCTTCCGCCTTGCCCTCCTGGATAAAGCCGATGATTGCGTTGAGCACCACGACACCGAGAATGACGAGAGTATCGACCTTGTGGCCCAAAGCAGCCGTCACCGCAGCGGCGGCTAACAGAACGTAGATCAGAATATCGTGGAACTGCAGGAGAAATCTTACGAGGATGCCACGTTTTTTGGGCTCGGGAAGCTTGTTGGGGCCATACTTTTGCAGTCTGAGGCGGGCCTCTTCGCTGCTCAGACCCTCGCTGGAGGTTCCAAGCGCTTCGAAGATAGCCTCAGTATCTTTTGCGTGCCATTTTTCCATCTGTACCCCCTTGAAGAGACAAAGAGCATAAAGAGCCGTATAAACGGAAGCGAGGATGTATCAGTAAAGATTATAACACATAGAAATTAAATCTGGATGCCACCTTTTCTTTATGCACTGATATTAGCTGAGGCGTTGCCTGCTTGCGTATAGACTATATGTTCTTTTTCACTTGTTTTGGCAATATACATAGCTTTGTCTGCAGCATTGATCAGTACTTCTGCATCAGTACCGTCATGAGGACAGTTTGCAACCCCGATACTTACGGAAACCGTTAGAGAACCCCCACTGCATGAGATGGGCTGCGATATGACTTCAAGACATTTTTTAAGTTGTTTCTCTGTCTCTTCTGGTGTAATATTGCTAAGAATGAGAAGGAATTCGTCTCCACCCAGGCGCAGTAGGGTGTCTGTAGGACGTATTATACCTTTGATACCATGTGCGATTTTTTTCAGCGCTTCATCTCCGACATGATGTCCTAACGTATCATTGATCTCTTTAAGTTTATTCAGATCAATAAAACAGATCGAACTTTGTTGCCCATATTTTTCATAAATATAGATAGGATGGTGGATCTCTTCATGAAGAAGATGTCGGTTTGGAAGACCGGTGAGAGGATCATAATGTGCAATAGAATGAAGTGCTTTGATCGCTTCTTCCTTTTGTCTGAACAGTACTCCTACCAGAAGTGCAAGGACAATATGGCTTAAAACGAAAAAATTAAGATCTATTAGGTTGTCATAGCTGTTGTGGGCATGAGAGAATGTTCCCGTGTTGAAATAGTTCATTAGCATTGAGACAGAAACCAGCACAAATATCGAAATGGTGGCATAAGAGAGATTACGTGTTGAAAGGTAGATGGTCAATGGAAGTGTCAGGCTAACTAAAAGTGTTGCATTGTCGATATTGAGTGTAATTTCAAGCAGATAAGCATAGAATATAAAGGAAACAATTGTGAAGATGAGTGCCTTTATCGTTATTTTCTGCCAGTTAAAATAGAGTGTCAAAAGCATGGGGGTCACGAGTAACTGACCCATTGTATTGCCAAACCACCAGTTGAAAATGACATGTGAAATTGCTTGGGGTTTAATGATGTTGAAGAACCAAAGATTGCTAACTCCCATCAATGCACTAAAAGGCTGAAGTATGAAGATAATCATAGCTAAAAGCCCAAAGACATCTTTGATATTAGAGAGTCGTTTGTCAAGGTTCAGGTACTTGAACAGCAGATATGCAAGATAGGCTTCTATCGTGTTTGAAGTTGCTATGCCCAATGAAGGTGCCAGGACCCCACCCAAGGAGTCAAATGCAAGCAAAAACTGTCCCAAAAAGATCCCCGGAAGTATTCTTTTCCCGTAAATGAGCACACCGGCAAGTGCGATACCTTCAGGAATAAATACTGAAACAGTTATAGCACTATAATCATAGGCAAAAATGGAAGTAAAGGGGACAGGCTAGATTAATTGTATGTTAGTGGATAATTTTACGCTATAATGTACAAAATATATTTAAAAAGAGGTTGTGATTTGTGTGTAAAAGTAGCTTGTCCCCATTATTTATACGATTCTTACTATTAAATATATTCAGTTTGTTTTTAATCATATTTGGCATTATTTTTTTATATCAAAATAATATAATTTTAGTTGAGTTTCAAAAAAAGTGTTTAGCTAAGAAAAA
>JANTHR010000029.1 GCA_024762315.1 Sulfurovum sp. | reverse complement strand
TCATAACATTTCAGGTCATCCTGATGCACACCCACCTGTATGGTATCACCCTCGCAGAGATCTTCAAAGTGTGCATTTTGGGGAAGGGAGATAAGTATCTCATCGTCACTTCCCTGTGCAAATGTCGATAGTTTGGTATTTGCACCATCAAAAAGTACTGTCTTGATAGTGACTTCAAAGACATTGATGTCTTTTCTCTCTTCTGTAGGAGAAAGAATAAAGGCTTCGGGTCTGATGTACAGCACCACAGGTGTAAAATCAAGTCCTGACTTTGTGAGTTTCCATTGACCTTTGGTAGTCAAGACATCCCCCTCTTTATGGATGATCTCAAACCTGTTGCTCTCTCCTACGAAACTTGCCACAAATGCTGTTTTGGGATTCTTGTAAAGTTCTCTTGGTGTATCTACCTGCTCAAAACGGCCTCTGTTCATCACTGCTATTTTATCACTCATGACCAAGGCTTCAGACTGATCATGCGTAATATAGATAAAAGTAGTACCCAACTCTTTTTGTAAAAGTTTCAGTTCTATTTTCATATGTTCTCGAAGCTTTCTGTCCAAAGCACCCAGCGGTTCATCCAACAGTAGTATGGAAGGCTCCATGACCAGAGATCTGGCAATGGCAACACGTTGTCTCTGCCCGCCTGAGAGTTCCGTTACTTTTTTACGCTCAAAACCGGAAAGTCCAACCCGACCAAGCATCTGCGCTACTTTGTGATCGATAACATTTTTTTGAAGTTTTTTTCGTTTCAGCCCAAAAGCTACGTTTTCTTTTACATTCATCATGGGAAAAAGTGCCAAACTCTGAAACACGATATTGACAGGTCTTTGTTCCGGAGGAACGCCTTTCATTGATTTGCCCCGAATGAGAATCTCCCCCTCACTCTCTTCTTCAAATCCGGATATCATACGAAGCAGTGTCGTTTTACCGCAGCCAGAAGGTCCCAAGATGGAGAAAAAACCACCCTCTTCTACCGAAAAGTCGATGCCATCCACGGATGTAAAATCAGCAAAATGTTTAGAAAGTTTTTTAATCTCCAGTATCGTATCCATAGGTATAGCCTTATCTTGCTGCTTTGATTCTATCAAGAACTTCTGATTCTATGGCTTCAAACCCGGCAGGAACCGGTGGCTGCCATTTGATATTTTCTATATCTTCGGGGATAAATGATCTTTTAAAATCAGCTTTTATCTCTTCATCCAAAAACTCGGGTGCGCCTTTTGATGCGGTACCATACTTCTCTTTGTTGGTAAAATATGCTGCATTTTTTGCAGAGAGCATAAAGTTGATCCACTTGTACGCCGCCTCAACATTTTTTGCTTTGGCAGGAATGGCAAAGGTGTCTATCCAGCCAAGTGCGCCGCTTTTTGGAGCTACATAGTCTATATCCGGATTGACTTTATGGACTTCCCAGCCCTTCCCGTCCCATCCGGAAATGACATTGGCATCACCACTCTTAATGATATTTACCTGCGTATCACCGCTGGTCCAATAGCTCTTCACATAACTTTTCGTTTCAATAAGCTTTTTCTCAACCTTTGCCATCAGCTTTTTATAGGCTTCAATGTCGCCATACAAAGCAAAAGGATCTTCACCCAGGCCAAAAGCAGTCGCTATGAGTATCGGTCTTTTCAGTCTGTAGGAAATCTTTCCCTTGTACTTCGGATTCCACAGGGCTGACCAGTCATTGGCTTCCGGTGCCTCTTTTTTGTTCACAATAAGCCCTGTCGTACCATAACAAAAAGGTACAGCATACGATTTGCCATCTACCAAGGTGTTATTCTTCACCGCATCCAGCATTGAGGGGACAAGCTGGTCTGTATTGACTTTGGCGTAATCGATGGGCTGATAGACAGGAAACTGTTTCTGTACAAAAGATATTCTGTCCTGACTCGGCTGTGCAAGGTCAAAACCGGCCCCGCGTGTAGCACGCAGTTTTGCGATCATCTCTTCATTGTTACTGTATGTGATCTTGACCCTTATCCCTGTCTCTTTTTCAAACTTTTTGACCAGTGCCTTGGGTGCATACCCTTTCCATGTGATGATCTTAAGTGTTTCTTTTGCAAATGGCACTCCTGAAGTGAAGAGCAGCACAGAAACAGCCAGTAAAATTTTGCTTTTCATTTTTGTCCTTTGTCTCATTATGGGTGAATGATGACCTCATGAGCATGAATGATTCTTTTTTCTGGTGGGGGAAGCTGCATATAGTCAAAAGAGTAAATGTTTTCCAGGTAATGGTCCGGGTCATGAGGTACAGGAAATTCCATCCCTTCAAAAGCCATTTTTTTCAGAGGAAATATTTTATTTTGGTCAAACCAAGCTGCCACATCCGGCATCTCTCCGCCATAGACGACTTTATTGTTTTTATTCTCCCATCCTTCATGCATCAGGGACAAGGACTCCACCAGACGTTTTCTGCTCTGGGGAAGATCATGTCCCTTGGGGGTGTGGAGGCTCACAGCCGATGTCGCACGTATCAGTTTAAAAATATCACGATAGTAGTTGTGATGAAAAGAGGTATCAGGCAGCGTACGCATAGGAAAGATGTCTATAAATACACCCTGGTGGTAGTTGACCTCTCTGCCTTTTTCATGAAACTCTACAATGGAAGCTTTATTGGAACGCAGTTTGATGTAGTCAAAGAGAAAGGCTTTATCTGTCTGCTTGGTTTGAAAGAAAATATCTGAAGAGAGTGCCTCTTTGGCTATGGATTGAAACTTTTCATAATCTTCAACAGGCATAGACAGATCAATATCATCATCCCAGGGGATGAAGCCTTGATGTCTCACCGCACCCAGAAGAGTACCGCTGTCAAGCCAGTACTTTAAACCATACTCCCGGCAGAGGGCATCAAACTCCACCAGCATTTCAAGCATGATGCGTTGTGCCTGGCGCAGTGTTTTGGGGTCGATGCTCATCTACGCTCTATCTTGTAGTAGTCATACAGTGCATCGATGAGCAGGTCTGTATAGGCCTTGGTCATGTCGCCCATATGCGATACCCTGAAGATGATATCTCTCTGTGGCCCGCCGTTGGGGCAGACCATGACTTTATACTGTTTTTCAAGGTCATTGACAATGTCTATAGCAGATCTGCCGTCAGTCGGTGTGAGCGTTGTCATGGCATTGGGCATATAAGGCGTGTAGGCCTTCAGGGGCAAGCCTTTGATACTTTCTCTGAAATATTCGGCGATCTCTTTTGCCTTGGCAATGCTTTGCGCCACACCGCCTTCGCGTTCAATCTGTGCGAGTCTGGCTTCAAGCTGAAGCATGATGGTCACAGCAGGCGTGTAAGGGGTCTGTCCTCTTTCGCCGTTGCGCAGATAATCTTTGAAGTTGAAGTAGAGTGACTTCACATCTTTGACCCTTTCCTGAGCACGGGGAGCCAATATGACCATGGTCAAACCCGGAGGCAGTGCCAGACCCTTTTGAGAACTGGCGATCACTGCATCAATATGCTGCGCGGACATATCTATGGGGTCGGTGACCAGCATCGAGATGGCATCTACAATGAAAAAGAGACCATGCTTTTTCGCATACGCACCCATGGCATCAAGGTCATACAGATGACCTACCGAGGTTTCATGGGCATTGACGATCAGTGAGGTATAGTTTTCTCTGGGTGCCAAGGATTCTATGTCTGCAAGATTGGTGTCTTTGACACTAAAATCTGTATGCGGTACTTCATGTACTTTGCATATTTCCACAAAACGCCCCCCAAATCCGCCGCCGTGCACGACCAGGGCCTTGTCCTTTTCATCAAGCAGGTTCATGACCGCTGACTCCATACCCGCAGTTCCCGATGCTGTCAGGAAAATGACTCTGGAGCCTTCAGGAGCATTGAGCATTTTCAGCAGGCCCTTTTCACAGTTGAAAATCACTTCAGAAAATTTGTCATTTCTAAAATAGGGGGTCTGTTTTGCGCCTATGGCAAGTATCTCTTCGGACATTTTTACCGGTCCGGGAGTAAAAATGGCGTAATCTTCATATATCATGGTCTATTTTTCCTTAGTATCATTTTCTGCTCTCTGTTCTCTAAAGTCCTTATACTCCAGTGCCACTCTGCTGATGGCAACAATGTCTGAAGGACTTAGGGTTTGAGAGGTATGTTTTCCCCGCTGTATCAGGGAAGCGAATTCTGCGATCATGTAACGTAGCCCGCAGCCTTCGAATTCGTATTTGAATTTATAGCTTTTATGACTGTCTTCAAACTTGAAGTAAAACTCTTTGGTCAGCCACCACGGTGCAGGAATGTAGACATACCCTTTGGTACCTGAGATCACAGCATCCCCCTCAGACTTGGCACCTGTTGCTACTCTGGCTACACCCACCGTACCGTTCTTGTGTGTAGTGACAATAAGATTTGAAGTATCATACCCATCATCTCCCTGGTCAAAAAAGGTTGTGCTCTTTCGTTTTCCCAACACTTTGTGTATCAATAAAGAAGGATACCCCGACAAGATGTTTGTCGCTCCCTGTGCTATGAAGCTCTCTGGGTAGTTCTTTTCCCTGTACAGGGAAGTACGGGTAGCCCGCACCTCTTTGATCTCTCCGATATCTCCTTTCTCTATCTCTTTGAGGAGTTGGTTGAACGCAGGCATAAACGCTGTTTTCAAAGCAGGCAGCAGCAGTACTTTCTGCTTTTTCGCCAGTGAAAGAAGTTCTTTAAGCTCCTTCTTCTCCATAGCAATGGGGTTTTCACACAGGACATGTTTCCCTGCTTCCAGTGCTTTTTTAATGAGCGTATAGTGCCTTTTGAGGGCCGTATCGATATAAACGGCCTGCACATGGGTATCCAAAAAATCCTCATAGTTGTCATGTCCGTACTCGATACTGGGGTTCTCTTTACTGAACTTTTTGATCGCCAGAAAATCATCGGCATAAATGCGGTTGAGCTTGATGCTAGAAACGTATGCCGCTTCATCGACGAATGCCTGCGTGTCACGGCCTAACCCGACAAGCCCCATTTTGATCAACCCAATATGTTTTTTACGCAGCTGTGTACTGGATATCCCTTCTGTTCTCGGGAGATACTCTACATGCGTATATTTATTCAGATAGTCAAATGCCCCTATCCAGTCATCGCCTATGGCAAAGATGTCCACATCATACTTCACCATATCTTCCGCTTTCTGCTTTTTATGTTTTTCTACGATGACCTTGTCCACAAAGTCCAATGCTTTGACTGCGTCCACTCTCTCCTGTGTACTCTGAGAAACATTGAGTTTCCCGCGCGAACGGTCATAATTCTCATCGGTGACACCCACTATAAGGTAGTCTCCCAGCGCCTTTGCACGTTTGAGCAGCTTGAGATGCCCTTCATGCAGCATATCGTAGGTTCCGTAGGTAATGACGATTTTTTTATTTTTTAAATTCATGTTTTCCTTTTATTTTTCCTGTATATCCTGTATATAAGGTTTGGGCTTTTACAGAGCTAAAATCCGATAATGCATTGGGATTGTCAAATATGGCCATATCCAACATTATATCACATAAAAATGTAAGAGTTGTGAAACTCATCATTTAGCTAACACCGGGAAGAAAAATGCGGAAACATGCACCATCTGAATTATTACTTGCTTCTATTTTTCCTTTCATTTTTTGCTCCACGATCAAACGGGTGATGTATAGCCCCACACCTGTGCCGCCACTTTCCCGTCTTCCTGTGACATAAGGTTCAAAAAGACTGGAGAGCAGTTTCGGGTTGATGCCTCCTCCATTATCACATACAAGTATCTCTGTTTTATCGCCCTGTTCTCTTATCGTGATAGCAATAGTTTTGGGATCTGCTGTTTTTTTACTTAATGCATCGCGCGCATTATTGATCAGGTTTAGTATAGCTTGGGAAAATTCATTGGGATACCCGACAGCAAAGAATCTACCTTTCTTGAACTTTGTTTTGACCTCAATATGATAGTAATTCAGTGAAGCAGAAACAATTTGCACAGATTGACGCACAGCATCGGCTATATCAAATGCTTCAGGTTCCTGATTGGGACGAAAAAAAAGCCGAAAATCATCGATGGTCTGGGACATATATTTGATCTGGGCATTGCCCTGTTGTATCTTCTCTTCAAGATATGGCTTGTCAAGTTCTCCAAAAAGGTAAGAGGATTCCAGATTCATCAATATACCACCAAGCTGTGCAAGCGGCTGACGCCACTGGTGGGCAATATAGCCGACAGTTTCACCCATCGATGCCATACGTGCCTGCTGCATCATCAAATATTCATTTTCTCTTCTAAGACGTATCTCTTCATTTATTTCATCTTTGAGTATCTGCTTTGCAGCTTCATGTTCCGTGACATCCTTTGCGATAAGCTTAATATAACGGCTATTGATATTTTGGGAAAGCGTACCCGAAAACTCAAAACTTTTTCCTTTGATCAACACAAGATTATTTTGAATAATCTCCTTTTCTCTTAATTCACTATAAAGTTCATTCCATGAAAGATCTCCCATAAGCATGACGGGATGCTGTTCCACAAGTTCTTTTCCAAAAAGTGTCTGGGCACGGCGGTTCATCCAGTGTATGACCTGTTGTCCGGGAATATCAAAAATTTCAATGATCGCTTCGGGTAAAAGATTCATAATCTCTTTGGCATGCCGCAGTTTAATCTCCAGCATACGTGCTACGTTGCCTTTGATATGCTGAAAGATATCACGATTGGTCAAAAGTGCACGCATCCTGCCATCTCTATGGGTAACGACGACCCTTCGGATAGCACTGCTTCGCATCAGAGAGATCACATCAGTCACAGGTGATTGGTCACTGACACTCAATACAGGGGAGGACATCACTTGTCCAATATTCTGATGCATATCTATATGCCTATAGCCTGCAGAAAGTATATCTTTCTCTGTCACAATACCTACAGTCTTCTCTTTTCCGTCTACTACGATCACCGAACCGATATGTTTGTCTCTCATGACAGAAAGGGCATCATGGAGCGTAGCATCTTCTCCTATACTGATCACACTGACATCAGGGGGGAGAAGATCTGCCACTTTCAAATCAATTTTGTAAACGTCCTCTTCTAGAAAATCAAAAAGATCCTCCTGAAGTACAATGCCGAAATACAGTCCCTTATCATCAACCAGAATCAGGCGCCGTATATTGTTGGTCACCACCATGTCAAAAGCAGATTCTACAGGTCGATTCTTATGTGCACTAATCACTGGGCATTTTGCAAGTACAATAACTTTAGACGCATGGTCCAACGCTTCCATATGGGCCAAAAGAAGGCTTTCTGTCACAATTCCCAGCGGCTTTTTATCTTTGAGCAGAACGGCCACACCATTACCGTTGGAAAGCATACATGCCATGGCTTCAGATATAGTCGCGTTGCTGTCAATCGTAAAACCTTTGGTATGAGCAATAGAAGAGAGTGCTGTCATCTTGATGCCTTTTGAGAGAACATATATCCTATGGCAGTCACATTTTTGATCACATCCGGATGGATTTTCTTGCGAATATTACGTATTTGCGCACGAATGGCATCTTTGCTCATCGGTGTATCTTTCCATACCCCATATTCAAGTCTTTCATAACTTACTGTTTGATCACTGTGGTCTATAAGGTATTCTAGAAGCTCCGCCTCTTTGCGTCTTAGCCTGATCATCTCTCCGGCATACATTACTATTTTACGGTCACGCTCATAGGTATATCCAAAACTGAGGTCAATGCTGTTCTTTTGTCCTTTTCTCCGGTCTATTTCAACCACTGCCTTTTCCAAAGCTTCCAGCAGATCTGAACTGATGACCGGTTTGACCAGATAACGTGTCAACTCCAATTCGACTGCCTGTAGCAAAAAGTCTTTATCTGTATAGGCAGTAGATACAATAATACGCACATTACGGTCTTTCACTCGTATCTCCTCTGCCAGGGTTAAACCGTTTTTCCCGGGGAGATTTACATCAAGCAGTAACATATCTGGAGCATGTTTTTTGTACTGTACCATGGCCTCTTCTGCAGATGAAACATTTATCAAAAATCCGACATAACGTCCTAAAAACTCACTGATCTGAGACCGTATGGCATCTTCATCTTCTACATACAGTAATTTTATTTTTCCAAGTTTATCTCTGAGTTTATTCTGTATCATCAAAATCTAATCCTACTATTTACCGTTTATACATTATATATACAACTTTCGCAAAGGCCTTGTCCTAATTCAAACGAGCTCCTGAGCTCTCAATAGATGCCCCATATTCTTCATGAAATAAGTTGTAGTCAAAGGTGCAAAAAAATCAAAAGCAGCCTTTGCATCGATGATCTTGTCATCGCTTCCTAAAAAAACCTCTATAGTCGTGCCTCTTTCAAGTACCTCTTCTATCTTTCTTCTATACCATTGGTAGATAAGAAGTGCTTCGAGTTCTTCTTTGCTTCCTACATTCAGACAGGCCGATAGATCCAGATTAGAAGGGAAAGCCACATTGGTTAAAAACTGTTTGACATACGCTTCCTTCCCTGCCTGGAAATAGCGTAACTGAGTGCGGATGAAGCTTGCCTTTTGTGTCTGAAAAAAAGCTGGTGAGAGAAGGATGAGCCTGTCTATACGCTCTTTGGATCGGTAGGCATATTCAAATGCTCTCTGTGCTCCATAACTGAACCCTGCAACACATAGATCATTTTCCAGTAAATAATCGCTAAAGAGTTCCTGCTCCTTTTGAAGAGAAAAACCATTAAAATAGACCATGCTTAAAATATCTCTTTGATGATCTCTTGACACTCTTGTTGTGTAATGTTTTCATGCATCAGCAGATAGCTGGAGACTTCATTGAGTGGCTTTTCCAGTGTTTTTAACAATGCTTTTACTTCAGAGGAAGTCTCTTTTAAAAGCTCTTCCTCCTGATGTGGTGTTACAATAAAGTTTTCACTCATTGCATACTCATAAATAACTTTTCGTACAAGCTCTTTTGCTTGCATTATATCGGCACTCGCATTGGTGAACTGTTCATTATAGTGTATCTGTGTGGCAATACTTCCTGACAAATAGACCTTAATACGGTTAAGCAGTTTGGATCGTGAGAGTATCTCATGTTCTTGTGCAATGAGCCTGGTGGTCACGATGCCTATCTTTTCAAACTCGACATCCAGCCATGTGGCAATGACCGCTTTAGCCCCTTGATAAAGCGCCTGAATTCTTCTTTCCTCTTCTGTAAAACTCAGTATTTTTCGTTTCCCGGTGAGAACCTTCTCTTTGACCGCTTCAAAATCAGAGGTTTCAACAGTGGTCCTGCCTTCTCTCATGGCAAAGATCGCTGCTTCATTGGTAAGCGTATCAAGTGCTGCAGAGTTGAACCCCACAGTGATGCGTGCCACCTCTTCTATGTCTACATTGTGAGGTTTGTGTGCAAGGTAGAGTTCAAGTGTTTTAATCCTGTCTTCCAAGTCCGGAAGTGAAATATGGATACGTCTGTCAAAACGTCCTGCACGAAGCAGTGCTTCATCAAGTACATCTATCTTGTTTGTCGCACCGATGACAATGACCCCTGAACTCTCTTCAAATCCGTCCATTTCGGTTAAAAGCTGATTGAGTGTGGCTTCTCTTTCATCGTTTCTGAACTCTCCTCGGCTTTTACCTACGGCATCTATCTCATCGATGAAAATGATACTTGGTGCCGTCTGTTTAGCTTTTTTAAAGAGTTCAGAGACCCTTTTTGCTCCCATACCTACATAAATATGTACAAATGAAGCCCCGCTTTGGTAGAAAAACGGAACTCCCGCTTCCCCTGCTACAGCTTTGGAAATGAGTGTCTTCCCTACCCCCGGGGGTCCTACAAGCAGTACACCCTTGGGAAGACGGATATCCAGATCACGGTATTTCTGGGGCTCTTTAAGAAAATCAATGATCTCCTCAAGTTCTTCCTTTACATCTTTGATACCGGCGACATCAGCAAAGGTCACATGGGAAGTAAGTGCCTGCACAGGTTCATATTGCTCTGCATTATCTACCTTGGCAGCTCTTATTTGCTTGAGTTGCTGAAGCCTGCTCTGTTTCATGAATCTAAACAAGAACCAAAAAGCCCCCAGAATAATAAGCAATGACAGCATATCGTACATTGAAGTACTTTGCTCTTTTACAACAACGGGATATTTGGTAAAAAAAGCTGTTTTATTGATGGATTCTTTATAGACCTTGTATCTTCCGTCATCTGTTTCAAGACGAATATAATCGCCATCTACGATCAATTTTTTGATCTTCTCTTTTGTAAAGAGAGCATTGGCCTGCTTGTGGGTGATAAGCGTATCTGTGTCACGTAATATGGCAAAGGCAAGCAGTCCTGCAAAAACAACCAGCAATCCGATGATGATCTTAACATTTTTACTGTTCAGTGCTTTGGGTTTAAAGTTCAGCTTTGTTTCCTTCACAGGTCACCTCCACATTATTGAGAAGAACCCAGTTGGAACTGAGGTCCTCTGTACTTTGAACTTCTACTTTATTGAAGTATTGGTCAAACCCATAATACATACCCTCTTTGCCATTCTCAAGCAAGACTTCCAAATTTTCCGTATGCGCCCGTCTAAAAGCAAAGTTTTTTGCTTTGACGATCTGGGTCAGTTCACGGTGTCTCTCCTTAGCTATGTTCCCTTTTACTTCGGGTTTCATTGTGGCAGAAACTGTATTATCTCTTTTTGAATAGGAGAAAGCATGGACATGGGTCAGAGGCAATGCCTTGACCCTGTCCATTGCTTCAGCCCACTCCTTTTGATCTTCACCCGGGTGTCCTACAATGTAGTCTGTACCCAAAGCATACCCTTTGTCAGCAATCTTGTGAAATAGCTCCAAGTCCGTTCTGAAACTGTTTCGTCTGTTCATGAATTGGAGCATTTTGTCGCTGGTATGCTGCAGGGCAATATGCAGATGTTTTGCCATCCAAGGCTCATTTAGCAATTCCATGAACTCATCATCTATCTGTATAGGTTCCAGGCTCCCTATGCGTATGCGTCTGACTCCACGTATAGTGCTTATCTTTTTAAGCAGTTTTGCCATGGAAGTGTTATGGTCCTGTCCGTAAGACCCCACATTGGTACCTGTGAGGATGAACTCTCCAAAACCATTGCTTGCGAGCTTACTGACCTGTTCAAGGATTGTCTCTTCTTTATGTGAGCGTGCCCCACCCCGTACTTGAGGGATAATACAATAGGAACAAGCAAAGTTACACCCCTCCTGTATTTTAATGAATGCACGGCTTTTACCGATAAACTCTTCAACAATGGTAGAATCAATATGTTCAAGATCACCTATCTGATAAAAAGGTTCTTCTGTCTTGAGTATCTCGTTGATCTTCTCTTTTTCAGAATGCCCCATGACACCAAAGACCTTTTTATCTTCAAAGAGTGCTTCTCCTTTGGAGTGAGAACCGCATCCTGCCAAAATAATCTTTGCATGAGGATTTTTACGTTTCATGGAAGAGATATAGTTACGCACGGAAGAGTCTGCACCATTTGTAACAGTACAGGAATTTACCACAATAATATCACTGTTGTTCTCATTGTCACTAAGCTCGAATTCTCGCAACTTGGACATCATGACCTGAGTATCGAACTGGTTGGTTCTGCATCCAAATGTTTTAAAGAAGACACGTTTCATTTACGCCTCTTCATCAAAAAGTGTAGGAGTTTGGGCAGTAGGTTTGCGTACATCTTTGTCGACATAAATGGACTGTGTAGGAAATGCAAGCGTAATATCGTCCTCAGCCTGTATTCGCTCAAGAATTTCTACCGATATCGTACTTCTCAGTGTCAATGTCGCATAGGCATTGGTATGGTACCATGCGGAGATCTTAATACCGTAAGGTTCTATAAATGCATAGATGCGTGGTTCAACATTGGTATTTTTCATACTGTACTGGCTTCTGAGTTTATTGAGCTGTTTTCTTGTGATATCCGTATATCCTTTGGAGTATTTTTTAGTGATCTCTTTGGCTATCGAAGTTGCTTTACTGACATTGGAGTCAAAAGTGATCACCAGGTCGATGCCGTCCCATACAGTCTTAAGTCCTGCATGAGAATAGTTGGCTACCATATCGGTAAAGATAAAGTTATTGGGTACAAAGATGATACGCCCTGCTCTTCTGTTGTGCATATAGGTAGTGAGTGTAATATCTTCCTGTATAGTCATACGCAGTAATGAAATATCTACGATATCTCCCACATATTCCACATTTCCTCGCACAAATTTTACTCTGTCCCCTACATGGATCGCTCCACCGATGATGATAACGAACCAGCCCATAAGAGACATGAACCAGTCTTTCATAGCAATAGCGATACCTGCAGATGCAAATCCGAGAATCGTGACCAAATAACTTACATTCTCGATATAAGCAAACAAGATCGTAAAAAGCAGTAAAGTAAAAAACGTAATATTCAACGCTTTGTTTATCATGTAGAAACGTTCATTGTCTGACATATAGCGGCGGACAAGATATTTTACCAATAGAATAATAACAATAAAGAAAAGAATAATTGCGCCGATGACTATAGCTTTTTCAACCTCCCTTTTTATATCAGCCTGAAGATTGAGCTTGATCTCATCGATCTTTTTTGTATAGACATTCTGAGTGGTTTTGAAGATTTCGATCACAGGGGTGAATGTTTTGATCTGCTCCTGAGTATCTAAAAGCTCAGTGCTGTATTTTGTATTGTTCGCATCGCTCAATAAAAGTTTTTGAAGGATTTCACGTTTGGCTTTCAGCTTCTTCATAACACGCTGAAGTGACTGATATCTTTGCTCATACTCTTTTTGATCCGAATTAAGTTTTTCCCTGTAGGAGAGTGCAGAGATCACAGCAAATGGATTGCCAACAGAGGGTACCTCGTCAATTGGCGGTGGTGTAAGGAACTTTTTAAAAGGGTTTTTCTCATACTCCTGCAATAACTGAAGTTTGCCTTTGAGTATGGTTTTTTCGTTTTTGGCATCGTCAAGGATTTCTTCTTCCTTGGCGGTACGTTTCTGCTTGCTTTCCAGTTTGTCAATAAATGTATCGAGTATCTCTTCTTGCTTTTTAAGTTCTTGATAGGTATGGTAGTTGCTATAGATCTTAGACCATATATTGTTTTCCTTAAGCTCCTGGTCCAGCTTTTTTATATCAAGTAAAAGTTTTTGGTCAATCCTTACAGACTTTGCAGACACTGTCTGATTGTTCTCTTTTGCTATGGCTGCAGTATTATTGGTATCTGCTTCCGGTTTGGCAAGAAGAAGTGTATTAAAAAGGAGGGCAATAAACAGGATCGTCCTTATCATTCTGCTCCTCCAAATTGATGAAGTACTTTTTTAACGACCGTTTCATCAATGTCTGAAACCATTTTATAGTTTCCTATACCATCTGGCAGGATAAATTTAATACGGTTGCCTGCAGACTTTTTATCGAGAAAAAAATGTTCATAGAAATCATCAATGTCCCCAATGCTGTATTCTGTGGGTAGCAAGAACTTTTCTAAAAGAGCTTTTACGCTTTGTGCTTCCTCTTCGCTCAAAAGTTCCAGCTCAACTGCCAATGCATTTGCCATGACCATTCCTATGGCTACCGCTTCTCCATGTAAGTAAGTTGTATAATTCGTCTCATTTTCAACCACATGTCCAAAAGTATGCCCATAGTTAAGCACAGCTCTGATGCCGGCCTCTTTTTCATCCTGGTTCACTACCCAGGCTTTTAGCTTAACACTTCTGGCAATAGCCTCCTTTAGAATCTTTTCCTCAGAAAGGTCGGCATCCTGCAGAAATTCAAAATAATCTTTATCGAACATGACAGCCATTTTTACTATCTCGGCTACACCGGCTGCAAATTCACGCGGAGGCAGTGTTTTAAGAAATAGAGTATCTATGTAAACAGCTTTAGGCTGATAAAAAGCCCCTATAAGGTTTTTACCGTATTTATTGTTCACTCCTGTCTTACCGCCTACGCTAGCATCTACCTGACTGAGCAGTGTTGTGGGTATCTGGATGAAATCTATCCCTCGTTGGTAGAGACTTGCCGTAAATCCTGTCATATCTCCTATCACTCCGCCACCAAAAGCGATGAGCAGGGATTTTCTGTCAAGTTTATGTTCAAAGCACTCATTTAAAATATTTTCGACGGTTTCCAGGGTCTTATAAGCTTCTCCGTCGGGAACGGTAACCACATGTAACTCTTTTGCAGAGATCCTGTTCAGCAGTGTATCCAGGTGAAAACCGGCTACGGTAGGGTTTGTCACGATCACTACTTTTGTATCGAATGTAAGTTGAGGAAGCGTATCTATAGTGATGTCATAAGTGATGTTTTGTGTTTGTACTAATTCAATAGGGACGATCATCGAGGAAAACCTTAGTTAAAATCTATATTGCCTTTATTTTATCTTAAATGTGTTTAATCCTCTATTATACGCTATTCCAAAGCAAAAGGAACTAACAACTTGGGATGTTTTTTTGTTGTAAGAAGGAAGTCCTGAACCTTTGTTGAGACAAGTTTTAGGATATTGCCACTATTGAGCTCTTTTTCAAAAGGCGCTATCTGCAAAATATCTTTCATTGTAGAGATCTCCCGTATGGGGTTTGAGACTTTTTGTTGAATTTCTATTTCCATGTTGAAAATATGTGAAAGTGTCTCATAATGTTCTATGATGATCTTTCTGCTTTCAAAATCTCCTTCAGGGTCAAAATCACAGAGTGCCAGCTTCAGACCAAGAGATTCTGAAATATCAAATGCCGTAGAAGAAATAGATTCCATTTTTTCATTTTCATCCATGAGGATCACGGCTTCTTTTACATTGTAAAGTAGTTTATCACCAAAGAGATAGACTACTTTTTTAAGATCATAAAGTGTTTCTTTAAGTTCATCCCTTTCAAATGTTTCGATACTGGTAAGCACCAGCCCGATATCATGTTCTTGTATATCATACTCTATAAGGTTTTTAAGATCTTCATCATCATAACAGACTGAAACAGTGAGCTTTTCTGACTCATAGGCTTTAAGCTCGTCTATCAATTCAAAATTGTTGGGATAGAGTATACGTACAAAGAGCGATTTGTCTTCAAGCTTCTCTAAAAGATAGATACTCTCTTTAAGGTAAAGCAGTGCATTGTCCTGATCATATCTGAAGTCTATAGTCAAATAGAGATCTTTACCGAAAGGTTCAGGGAAAAGGCCTATACGTTTGTTAATGGTTTTATAGACACCGTCAAGTACAATAGGTTTACCCAGGACAAGCAGTGTGTCGTTAGGACGTATCATGGTCGCATTGGTCGGAAGGATCTGTTTCTCATCACGGTAGATTGCAGCGATCTTCCATTTTCTCTGGAGGATGGAACCCACATGCCTGAAAGCATAGGTACTGCCAAAAGGTACATGTATCTCCATGATCTCGCCTTTTCCCAAACCGACATTCTGTGCAACGACCGGTACATTGGGAAGATGATCATAGAGGTGGGCAGCAATAAGTTCATCACGGTTAAGAATAGTGACATTATACTCATCCCGTCCTATTTCATCATTATCCCACTGATTGACAAGGATTATTCTTACTTTATCATCTATAAGGCGTATATTTTTCAGTGCATACCGGGCATCTTCTATATTTTCCATGACGATGAATACATTAGAATATTTCACATCATTCATGATTGTTCTCATCTTGGAATAGCTTGTGGGATCAGCTTTGATCAACGAGATATTCCTGCCCATTTTCTCGAGTGTTACACCTTCTTTGTAGCATGTCACATAGTATTTATTCTCTGCCACTCTTTTCTTGTCGAGCCATGCTATAAAATGTTTAGCAATGCTGCCATCAGCCAATATAAGTATGTTTTTCATTGATGCCTTGTCATATTTGGATATAACCCAAATCTATAAATCGAAAAAAGTATTAGTCACAATCATCGTATTCATGGGCTTCGAGTAAAATCCTCGACGAACCTAGGGGTGCGACTCAAATTTTGCTCAAACCCCATAAACACTGGCATTGCAGCTACTGCAAACTTTCTATTTCTGTATTTGGGTATAATTTCACCATTATTTAGGGAGATATTATAACACAATGCAATTTCAGATAGATAAA
Source organism: Sulfurovum sp. (assembly GCA_024762315.1). Taxonomy (GTDB): domain Bacteria; phylum Campylobacterota; class Campylobacteria; order Campylobacterales; family Sulfurovaceae; genus Sulfurovum. The sequence goes on along the minus strand of JANTHR010000029.1, from coordinate 6,501 downwards.
ACCGATGCCAAAGCCAGAGCCTGTACCATTAAAACCGCTCACTCTACCATTCAGACCCCTGTTTTCATGCCTGTTGGAACAGTGGGTGCAGTAAAGTCACTTGATGCGACCGACCTGGCAACGTTCATCAAACCCCAGATCATTCTTGCCAATACTTACCATATGTACATTCGACCGGGAGATGATGTCGTAGCAAAGATGGGAAAACTGCATGGTTTTACCAAATATCCCAAGAGTTTTTTAACTGACAGCGGCGGGTTTCAGGCCTTTTCACTTTCTGATAATGTCAAAATAGATGAAGGAGGTATCACTTTCAGAAGCCATTTGGACGGAAGCAAACACTATTTTACCCCTAAAAAAGTCATAGACATCCAGCACAATCTTGGCTCGGACATCATGATGATACTTGATGATCTTGTTGCCCTCCCCGCAACGCAGGAACGAATAGCTGCAAGTATAGACAGGACCACACGTTGGGCACAAGAGTCAATAGAGTACTTTAGAGCCAAACAGGAAGAAGGTGTAGGCGTAGATCAGAACATCTTTGCTATTATCCAGGGGGGTACAGACAAGGCCTTTAGGGAGAAATCAGCCAAAGAGCTTTGTGCTTTGCCGTATGACGGGTTTGCTATAGGCGGGCTAAGTGTGGGAGAAGCCAACCAGGATATGTATGATACGGTTGAGTGGACAACACAGTTCATGCCTGAAGACAAACCGCGTTACCTTATGGGTGTCGGTACTCCGGAAGACCTGGTAGAGAATGTTGCGCGCGGCATAGATATGTTTGACTGTGTCATGCCCACAAGAAATGCAAGGAACGGCACGCTTTTCACCAGTTTTGGAAAAGTGAATATCAAAAAGGCAGAATATACGACAGATGAACGCCCTGTCGATCCTGAGTGTGGCTGTATGGTATGCCAAACCTACTCCCGTGCTTACCTAAGACATCTTTTCCGTGCCAGAGAGATCACCTATTTCAGGCTTGCAACTATACATAACCTCTACTACTACCTTGATCTGATGAAGCAGATGAGAGAGGCAATATTGGAGGAGAGATTTGAGATATTCAGGGAAGAGTTTTACGAGAAACGTAAGCAGTAGCCTATCCCACCTTACGTTTCCAATATCTGATCCATGTCGTTCTTAGTTGAGATTTTTTAACTTTTCGAAGTTTTTCGGGAAGATTTTGACGTAAACGCTTTTCCAGTTTTTTTGTAAGCGGTTTGTTTTTGATAATAGCATTAAAGCCCCCTGCTCCCTGCTGATGGGTAGCATACAAAGAAAATGCAGAGATCTTGTGTCCGCTTCTTTTGAGACTTAGGATATTATCTTTCATAATAGCATTAAATATCTTGTCCTGGTTATCCGGTTTTTTCCATTGATGTATTGAAATATGTAATTTTTTAGCATAATATTCCGCTGTACTCGGCATGATCTGATAACGTCCGTAGGCACCGCTTTTTTGATTTTTTGTATTGTACTTGCCGCTAGTTGATTCTATTTTTACAAGTTTATGTACAATCTGTTCTAAAGTCTTAGGATGCATATTGGCGACTTTGGCAAGTTTTGAATAAGAAGCCTCCATATTTGTACTTGCAAGAAGCATTGTTAATGGGATCGAGAGCTTAATGAGCTCTTTTTTGGGTTTGCTGATTTTCTGCACTATCCTTTTCATATTCTATACCTCCTTTAACGTTGGTATTAGTATTAATTATAGTACTTTTTCAGAAAATATTCAACCCCACTCATTTGATATTACTTAATATTTATCGTTTATACGGCACTTTTGCTGAAGGTGTTTCTTTTGAAGTAGCTTCCAAATGTGTATCTTGGTCATCGAAAAAGATATCTGCGCCAAAGGCTTTGATGACCTCATACTTTTGTACACCGCCCTGGAAAAAAGCTTCATCTACACGTACACCCCATCCTTCCAAAGTTCCCAGTACCCTCTCATGGGTTGAAAAGTTTCTGGCAGTCACCAAAGCTGTACGAATAGGCGAGGATTCCATGGGGAATGTATCCTGAATTTCCGAGATGGTCTTGAGGAATTTGAAGAAAGGTCCTTTGCTGAGTGGATTTTTGGCATTTTTACGCTCATGTTCAATAAAGGCTTCCAGCCCTTTTTCCTGATAGACTCTTTCACTCTCATCACCAAAGATAACGGCATCCCCGTCGAAGGCGATCTTTACCATATCACTCTCTTTGGAGGTGATGGGAGTATGGGGAAGAATGGTTGCAGCCGCTACCCCGGAATTAATGGCCTCTTCTACATCAGGTGTATGTACAGAGAGGAACAGATCGACTTTAAACGCTTCCAAATAACGCGCTACAGGTGTCCCCGCTGTCCAACCTGTTCTCTCTATATCTAAAGAATAATGCTCTATGGACCGCCCTATGCGTAAACCTGTAGCCGCATTGTTGCGTGAAAGAATGATCACCTCTATGAGTTTATTATCAAACTTTTTATTGATAGCAAGGAGGTTCTGTACGAATCTGAAAGCTGAACCTTTTGCCAATGGAGAGTCTAAATGTTCAAGCTGGTGTTTATAGTAAGACTCTAAACCCTCTTTGTCAAAAATAGCATTCTCCTCTTCCAGATCAAAGAGGGCACGTGACGAGATGGCAATGACAAGTTTGTCTTGAAGATCGTAAGCCATGGTTGTATTCTTTTTTAAAGAAAGTATAACGTGCTATAATTAAAGAGAACTTCTAATCAAAAGGAAATCAAATGAGTTTTGGAAATATCGTTCTTCTTATCATTGTAGCTATAGGTGCTTATCTTGTAGCTATTTATAACAAATTCGTATCGTTAAGAGCAGGGATCGATGCTGCATGGTCAGACATTGATGTACAGCTTAAACGCCGTTATGACCTCATTCCTGCCCTGGTAGATACTGTCAAAGGGTACAAAGATTATGAGGCGGGCACACTTGAAAAAGTGATTCAGGCACGTCAACAGGGTTTAAGTGCAGGAACTTTGGACGAAAAAGCAGCAGCGGCAAATGCTTTATCGGGTGCTCTGGGAAAACTGTTCGCTTTGGCTGAAGCCTATCCTGACCTTAAAGCCAATCAGAACTTTCTACACCTTCAAGGAGAGTTGAGCAGCCTTGAAGACTCCATACAGAATGCAAGACGTTACTACAATGCCATCGTAAGAGACTATAATGCCAAACTTGAGTCGTTCCCTGACCTTTTTGTTGCACAAAAATTCAACTTTACACCACGTGACTATTTTGAATTGGATGAGAGTGAGGCTGAATCAGTCAAAAAGATGCCAAAGATCGATCTTTAAGAGCAGCGGGCATGATAAGAATCCTTCTTGCCCTGCTCTTTTTGCTGTTGAGTACATACGCCTGGGCTGAGAAGATCTCAGCCTATGAAATCAATGTGACTATTGAACAGAGTGGTGAACTCTCCATTGCTGAAGCGATAACGTATGATTTTGAGGAGCAACAAAAACACGGTATATTTCGTGATATTCCTTTTACGGTCAAAGTCAACACCATCATAACAGACCTGGGGCTTTATGATTTTTCTGTACAGATGGATGGCAATACTGTTCAATGGGAACAATCCACCATGGACTCTACGCATGCCGGAAAGATCATACGTTTGAAGATCGGCTCTGCTTCTAGCTATCTTACAGGAAAACATATCTACCACATTGCATATCGTGTAAAGAAAGGTGTACTCCCTGCCGCCCAGAACGATGAGAATGATGCCATCCGATGGAATATCATCGGGACAGGCTGGCAAGTACCTATTTACAATATCTCCGCACATTTCTTTTTACCTGATTCACTTTCACAGCAAAATACGGCACTCTCGACGTATACCGGTATGTATGGCACAAAAACATCCACAGCAGCAACTCAATGGGTAGATGCGCATCATTTGCATATAGATATTCCCTTATTGCAGCCCCACCGGGGAGCTACTGTTGAAATAGCCTATCCAGCAGATACATTGGATCAGAATGGGAAAGATAACGTTGCTCCCACTTTCATGGACTGGTTTTGGAAGAATTGGCACTGGGGTGTTTTGATCGGTTTTTTATTGTATTTCCGGAAGATATACAGAAAACATACCGGTTTTGTAGATGCACGCTCTGTTGCCGTGCAGTATGACCCGCCTAAAGGATTAAGCCTGTTGCAGTCGGGTCTTATTTTAGACAAATTCGCCGATAATGATGATTTTGCTGCAGCGGTATTGGAACTTGGCTACTTGGGGTATTTGGAAATAGAACAGAAAGACAAGAAACTTGATCCTGTTTTGAAACGTACTGATAAAAAAATAGAAAACCTTACTATGGATCAAAAATATCTGCTTGAAAATACTTTGTTTAAAAATAGAGATCATTTTGTGATGTCAGGAGGTTCCCAAGTCAAAGCCATGGCACTTCAGAATCATTTCAATCATATAAACAATAACCTCTATACATGGTCAGTAAGTGATGGATATATGGCAGAAAATCCTCAGCGGGCAAGAAAGAACTTTATCATAAAGACCATCATGCTGTTACTTCCTGTTCTGGGTTTGATCTTTTACACTCTAGCATCAAAATATGGAAGTGATGCTATTTTCATTCTTATATTTCCGATTGTTTTTGGCGCTGTAGGCATCAGTATGATATTTTCAAATCCGGGCATTAGCAAACTGTTCGGATTTATTTTTGCCGGTGCGGGAATGATGCCTTTACTTGTCTTCTTTGATAAAGGTTTGACGCTTAAAGACCTGCTCACAGGTCCTTTGGCTGTATTGGTCATTTTGCTTATAATGGCATTTTATATCTATAGGAAAATAGGTAAATTTACCCAAAAAGGTGCACAGGCACAAAAACATCTTTTGGGACTCAAAGAGTTCGTCAAACGTGTCAAACAGGATGAAATAAAAAGACGTTTGGAGATGGATCCGCTGTATCTTGAGAAAATGTTACCCTATGCCATGCTTTTTGGTGAAGCGGACCATTGGCTCTCTTTCTTTGAGCTTCTGCATGTATCTGCCCCGGCATGGTATCACGGTGATGTAAGCAATATGCGAACTTTTTCCAACTCTGTTAACCATACAGCAACTGCTCCGAGTACCAGCAGCAGCGGAGGCAGCGGTTTCTCCGGAGGAGGAGGATTTTCCGGCGGCGGCGGAGGCGGTGGAGGTGGCGGCTCCTGGTAACATCCTTTCCCGCACTGTACTCCCCACATAAAAAGTATGATATGACCGCAGAGTATCTACACTTGCAAATTATAATTGTAATGCTTGAAAAGTATTACAATTTGACATATTTTTTACCTTGTACTCTTTTCTACCCTATACTTACATCAAAAAAGGTATTTGCATGTATCAAAAGAGAAAAGAGAGGCTCTATATTTCCGATCTGTTAGAGAGCCCTGCACTCTCTTACCCCTCCTACTATCTGTTAAGTTTCTCTATGCATAAAAATGAAATGCTTCAAAGTGCTATAACTGCCCTACACAGTTTTGATTTCAGCTATTATGAAACAGCAAAAAACTATGAAGATATCTTTGCAATGTTCCATTCAGGTACGTTTCCTATCTATAAAGAAAAATATATTGTCGGCTATTTTGGCAACAAAATGATGTATCTGGAGTCAAACGGATGGAAAGGTATGCCTGCGACAGAAGAGGTTTTTAAAATAGAAAACTGGCTTGTCTGCTAATAAAAAATAATATAAGTTTTCAAAAATATAATGATAAGTTTTCTATTTAAGACTAATTTTATCTTATTTAGATACAATTCGCGTATATCTTAGATATCGACATAACTTTTTCATTCTTCCTCCTTTTTAAAAAAGTTCCTGTTACTCGACTACCTATCGAGCAAACACCCATAACCGTCGGTATCTAAGATTTACTTTCAAATGATCTTCAATTAATTATTTTCTTAGCAAATGCACATTTCTATTTCTATTGTATTCATGGGAACTGCTGTGGCCTCTTGATCTGGTAGCGTTTCTTTTATCATGACGATCCCGTCTGTAATGAGAACGATCACGATCTCCATATCTTAAAAGATTGACATTTTCATTGTGTCGTCTATGATGATATCTGTATCCGCGATGATAGTAATGTCCATGTCTATATCTATGACCTCGATAATAGTAATATCCATTTCGATAGTATCCGCCATAATAGTACCTGTTATTGTAAAAATAATAAGGTCTGTCCAAATAGCGGGGATAATCATAGATACCGATATAGGTACTGGAAATTACAGGATTACCGTACCCGTAATAACCGTTATTATATCCATATCCGTAATCATTATAGGGTACACAACCTGTAAAAAGAAGTGTAGTCGACACCAATGCCATAGCACCTATATATTTCATTTTTTTCTTTTGCATCATTGATCCTTTTATAACTCTAGAGATTTCATACATCCCCATATTATTTATTATATTGGATAAATGTGTACTCTTTGTGGGCAAATATCCCAAGTTTGAATTATAAAATATAAAAAACATAAATTATTATAAAAATTTAT
>JANTHR010000028.1 GCA_024762315.1 Sulfurovum sp. | reverse complement strand
GAAAAATCTTGCTGTCAACAACCTGTATATCATCACAGGGAAGATCAATGAACAGGGATGTGGGCCTTTTTCCCTGACAGGACAGCCCAATGCCATGGGAGGGCGTGAGGTCGGCGGGCTCAGCACCACACTGGCTGCACATATGGACTACACCCCTGAGAACTGTAAGCGCGTATCGGCATTCTGGAACAGCAATTGCCTCCCGTCAAAACCGGGTTTAACTGCCTTTGAAATGATTGAAGCAGCTGACAATCACGCTCTGGATATACTCATTATCTGCCATACCGACCCGGTATACCATCTGCCCGATCGCCACTTCGTGGAAAAAGCCATGAAGAACATTTCGCTGGTGGTGGAGATCAATGCCTATAAAGGAAGCGAAACCTCTTCTTTTTCCCACATCCGTATACCGGCACTTCCCTTTGGCTACAAAGAAGGTACACAGACCAATATGGATCGCACCCTCACGCGAGTTGTACCTTTCGCTCCAAAAGGAGAGCTGCTTCAGGACTGGGAGATCTTTTCCAAACTGGGAAGGGCACTGGGATATGAACAGGCATTTGATTTCACCACTACCAAAACTGTTTTTGAAGAGTACCAGGCAATGACCAAACTAAGCCCAAACAGACACCTCAACATTTATGAAGCCGACTACGACCTTTTGGCAAACAAGCCGTTTGTCTGGGGAGAAACACTTTTTAAAGACAATCGCTTCATGACCGATGACGGCAGAGTCAGAGTGTATTCAGTAACAAACCTGGAAAGGTCAGAACAGCCAGATCAGAGCTACCCCTTTTTACTTCTGACGGGAAGAACCAGGGACCAGTGGCACTCAGGGAGTAAAACGGCACAGGTAAAGAGCCTTTTAAAACATAAACCCCTGACGTTTATAGAGATCAATCCCGATGATGCCAAAACACTTGGACTGACAGAAGAGGATGAAGTGATCATTTTCTCCAAAAGGGGAAAACTCACTGCAAAAGTCAAATATGCTAACATCAATCCCAAAACCGTTTTCATTCCCCTCTCCCACAAAGATGTGAATTATCTGACACCGGGCATACTGGATCCGCAGTCCAAAGAGCCTGATTATAATCACACGGCAGTACGGATAGAGAAGGTGTAGGTACTTCACCTCTGAAGAAATTTTTCCTTATACGTTATTAAAATGAAATACTAAGTTCTCCTAATCAAAAAAAGGATATTATTTTTCCATGAAATTCATCATCCTGCTTCTCTTTTCAGCACTGCTGTTCGCGTTGAACCCTGACCCAAACCTGCTGCGTTATCAGCAGAGATACAGTTTGTGTCACGGAAAAACGAACTACCAGATAGTACAATGTCTTATCAACGGCAATCTTGACTACACCAGATTCAGAGGTGAACGCTTTCCCAGAAAAAAGATCAGCCGCAAGGCGATCCGGGAAGCAGAACAATACGGTGATCTTTTCGATTATACCATGCAGTTGCTGCCGCAGAACAGACGCTACACAGAGCTTAGACGTTATCTCGACTACCTCTATTCCATAAGAGATATCTACCGGCCACCCCTTTTCAGAGGGGATCACACAGAGGATATTCAGCGAATCAAGTCTATCTTCGGACTGCTCGGGATAGCGGATCTCCTTCCTGTGGACTGGGTACCGCTGGGTGAAATGCAGTGCAAGGGACTGCCGCTCATTCTCAACACAGGAAGAACCGTAGAGCAGTTCCATACCAGAACCAAAACTGGAACTATTGGTATACTTGACAACCTGGCCCCTGAAGCATGGGTTGACATGAACCCCAATGATGCAGCCAAGCTTAAAGTAAAAAGCGGTGACAGAATCTCACTCTCAGGAACACGCGGTAAAGTAAATGACGTTATTGTCAAAGTAAGCGGTACGGTAAGAGAAGGTAATATTTTTGTTCCTTTCCATTTTAATGAACAACTTATCAACAACATTACCATACCAGAGTTCGACCCCAAATCTTTTGAACCCAACTATAAACAGTGTGCTGTGCAGCTGCACTCCGAGGCCGTACCTGAAGGCATCACCTATGAAGAAATGGAGATCAGTGGCTATCTTGAAGGGGTGAAGGTGTATGAAGAAGAGAGCAGTACAGTTGAAACAATATCCCACCATCACCGGTAGATATTTGCACTGTCTTCTTCCGGTCTGTATATTGATTGAGACGAATTTGCCTCAGTTTATTATTTTAACTTTTTTAATACTGCAAATACTTTATCAGGTTCGTCCAATCCATATAAATTGACATCATCATTCACTACCAACTCTAATCCTGAGTATTTTACCAATTCATCTACCGTATGATAATACTGTTTAATGATCTCTTGTGATTTTTTAAAACAATGGCCCTTTTTTTCAAACAGTGTGAATTCAGCAATATACTCACCCTCTTCAAAATCACTATCTACAGTTAAAAAGCGTTTATCATCATCTGCAATGAAAGAACCCACTGCTACATTTTCAAAACCATACAAAGTATTGATATCACAAAGAAAAAAACCATCATCCCTTAAATGTTCTCTTACACAGATCAAAAAACGTTTTAAAGCATCTTTGTCCAAGTAATTCAACATATCAAATACAGCTGTGATCACATCGTATTTGCCCTCTAATGCACAAAGGTCAATACATTCAGCTACTATGCCCTGTTCTACAGTTTTAGAAACCATAAGAGGGCTTAGATCTATGCCCTTTACTTTAGGAATGTCCAATGCCCCTTGCATCTGATGTAAAAAATCACCGGAACCGCATCCTACATCCAGAAGTGTTTCAAAATCAATGGTATTTAAAAAAAGAAGATAGTGGGCATAAAGGCTTGGGGCAGCCTCTTTTACACCAAGAAGATCCTCTACTTTCGCATAGAGGTCAAGGGGATCTGCAGCAAAATCAGCCACGGCTTTCTACAACAGTTTTAATTTTTTCATACAAAGAGAGTATTTCCTCTTTCTTTGCATAAAAACTATTTTTATTGGCAATGAGATGTGCTGAAGAATCCATGATATCTTCTGCAACTTTGAGTCCGTTCTCCCTCATCGTATTACCGGTCTCAACAATATCTACAATAGCATCAGCAAGTCCTACCAAAGGTGCAAGCTCTATAGAACCGTAAAGTTTTACCACTTCCACGCCTACAGCCTTTTTGGCAAAATAGTTTTTAGTGATATTTACCATCTTAGTAGCCACTTTAATGTTGGGACGGGACCAGTCAAGCTCATCTTCATTTTTGATACCGATCGCCACTTTACACTTTCCTAGCTGCATATCGAGCAGCTGAATGATATCTAACTCTTTTTCCGTGATCACATCAAGTCCAACCACACCGATATCTGCTGCACCATGTTCTACATACGTAGGCACATCCTGGTTACGTACATTGAGAAAGCGGAAATCACCCATATCTAAAATGAGTTCTCTTCCTTCAAACTTAAATTCTCCACCGAATATCTCAGCAAATATTTCTAGTGTCTGCTCTGCAATTCTTCCTTTGGGAAGTGCTACTGTTAACATATCTTTTTATCCTTTATCACCTTTAGCATGCCTCTAAACACTAAAGTGTCATCATAGATCACATCATCGAAAAAAGTAGATAAAAACTTACCGTCCCCACCTGTAAAATAGAGTGTTTTACCATCACTGTGTTTCTCTATGAGTGCTTTTATGGACGCGATTATACCATAGCTTATCCCATCTTTAGTTGTGCTGGGAAGCTGTTCTAATGATATATCCGGATTTAACTGTGTATCAAGTGCGGGAGAGATGGTCCTATAGCTTTCAAGCATTGCCTTGATACCAGGAAAAATATAGCCCCCTCTATAAATACCACTTTCCACAAGATCGAGAGTAATGGCACTTCCCGCATCCACAAAGAGACCATCACGATGACTCAAACACAGCGCTTTTCTGTCTACTCCCATTGTCTCATACTCACCTTCTATATGCATCAAGGATGAGATATTTTTCCAGTTTTTTATAGAGGATATCTCGCCAGAGAGTTGATGTTTGACAGAAATATAGAAAAGTTTACTCTCTTTATATTTTTCTATAGCATCCGCATATGCAAGATGTTCTATTTTTTTACCGTCATAAATATGAAAATGCGTATTGCCGATATCGGCCAACAAAATATTCATAATCTTCCTTCAAAGTCCAGCCTACACGGCTCCATTTCATTACAACCGTTCCGGTTACTTCACTACAATCGTGAAGCAGTTCACGATTGCTAAACGCTCATCACCTTCCAGCCATTCTCTTCTAACATCTTTTTTGCATGGGAACAGAGTGGTGCCTTGATGAATATATATTTTTTAGTGATCTTACTGTCAATATACTTTTCCAACTTTTCATGCAACACCAGCAAATCACCCACCTCTTTACGAAGCACCCTGCTCTTTTTCTCAAGTACCATTATATCTGCATAATAACCTTTTAAGTCCACACCCACATAGATAGCTATTTTTTTACGGGAGCCAAGCTCTTTTGGCAGAATTTGTTTGAGAGATTTAAAAACAATGTTTTTTGTTTGTAAATATTCTACAATCTCTTTAAGATTCGACATTTAGTGTCTCGCTGTACTGAATTTTACATAAATCATTAGTGATTTATTGCACTGTATTTTAACGCTTGTAATTCTTGCCATAATTATATGATACCCCAAATCAACTAAGTGGATGGAAACTTTGCATCGTATCTTGCAAATTCTGTTTTTGTATATGGGTATAGATCTGTGTAGTCTCCAAGGAGCTGTGCCCAAGCAATTCCTGTACCACACGCAGGTCTGCCCCGCCTATAATGAGAGATGAGGCAAAGGAGTGGCGCAATACATGCGGAGAGACCCCCAAATATTTTTTGACTATTTTATAGGCTGAAATGCGGCTCAGAACTTCACCTCTGTAATTCAACCACAAATAGGAACTTGCCATGGTCTGTTCTTGCAAATACTTCTCTAAAGCTTCTGTAGCAACAGGTGCTAAAGGAACCACTCTCTCTTTTTCTCCTTTGGCAAAACGTATCTTCAGCCATCCTTCCAATATATCTGAACGCTGTACACTTAATGCTTCGGAGATACGGCATCCGCTTGCATACAAAAAGAGTATGAGTGCATAATCTCTAAGACCCGTAAGTGTACTGCGGTCGATCAACTCCAACCCGTTCATAATCTCTTCAAGACTTAAGTATTTTGGCAGATTCTTAGGTACTTTTGCCATGGGGATCTTGATCTTCTCATGCGTAAAACTTTGGAGATGGCAGAAATGAAAAAAAGTATTGATGGAGGAGAGTTTTCGGTTAAGTGTCCGCTTATTGTCAAAGGTTGCTAAAAATTTTAACACATCTGTGGTATCAAGTTTGGTAAGTACTTTTTTTGTAAATGCTTCCAACTGTTTTAAGTCACCAAGATAAGAGGAGACTGTAAGCGTATCCAGTGCCTTGGTGACACTCAGATACGCTTCAAAAGCTGTTAATAGATCACTCATAGCCTAATTTTGAAAGTTCAATGATCCTGCCATCTTTGTAAAGTTTGCTTCCTGTAATGAATACCGGGTTGTCCACCTCTCCAAGATCATAGATTTTATACTTGCTTAGATCACTGCTCAATACAATAAGGGAACCTTGCTGATCTAAAGCGTATACCTTTCCGTCGAATGCGGTTGATGCAGAAAAGTGTGCATATTTGAATTTCTTATGCGCCAGTGGCTGAAGTGTCTTATCCAACTCAATGACCTCTCCCTCTTTGGTAAAGAGGTAGACATGACCACCTGAAACTGTCGCCTCTGAGATATTCGCCCGATACTCTTTTTTACCGTCATTACCCAAAGTGATCAGTTTTTTTGGTGTTGCCGCAACCATCGTATTGCCCATACGAGAGAGATATACTACATTATTAAAGACTTTCTCACTGCTTAAATAAACCACTTTCGCATCTTCTGTGTTCTTTGCGTTCACTATGATCAATTTACCGTCAAGCATCGGCATGACCGCCAAATGGTCTATGAACATTGGACTTGCCGCTCTGGTATCGATGGCAAATGTTCTCTCTGATCTGCTTTCAAGTACTTTTCTGTTATCTTCTACCTGATAGATACCAAAAGTATTGTTATTCAAGATATAGGCTATCACTCCATTTTTGATGCTTGCCGAAACAATAGGTACATGCAGCGCAACAGCCCTTACCGCCTCCCCCGTACTTTTATCGATGATCTTCAATACGCCTTCGGCATTGCCTGCGAGAACATATGAAGGACTTTCACTTAAAAATCTATACCCTTCGCCAAGATCAATATTACTCAATCCTGCTTTACCGATATATTTTCCGCTTTTAAGTGTTGCGCCGTCACGGCTCAAATCGACAATCGTGCCACCATATGAATTTGCAGCATTTGATGCAGAGAATGTTTGCTCCGGTTCAAAATACTGTTTGGAACTACACCCCGAAAATAACAGAGACACAGTTGTAAGAGCCGTTAAGGAGCCTATGAAAAATGATGACTTTTTCATTATTTCGCCTTTAAAACAGAGTGCTTAAGAAGTTGCGCCACCATTGAAAAAGGTGAACGCTCATCGATCAGTTCCAACTTTGCTTTAGCCTTTTTTGCATCTCCGGCTTTGATCGCAAGGTATGCTTCTTCAAGCAGTGCCATCTCTTTATAGAGTTTTGAATCTACAGGTTTTTTTTCAATCACTGCTGCTGTATACTTACTTGCATCAGCGATCACTTCATTGCTGCTGTTCGCTAAACCGCTTAATGTTTTTGCATCTTTATTTTTTGCTGCCTGTGCATATATGAAAAGCTCATACAGTGCCGGATTTTTCTCTTTAAGCGTAGCTAATGCTGCTGCATCATCCGCTTTGTTCTGAAGGGTTAAAAAAGCACTGTTCGCTTCTTCAAGTTTAGCCTGTTTAATGGCATCCATTGCTGTTGTACCTGCAAAGAAAAGAAGGAGCGCTATGGCAATACCCCAAATGAAAAACTTATATTTTTTATAAAGTGTCTCCAGCTTAAAAGCACTCTCAAGGATTTTTTCATCACTGCTTAACTCTTTTTTTACATCTGCAATATCCACTGCATACTCCTACATTCAAATAATTAACGTATATTATACCCTGTAGAGTTAAGAATTGGATTACAGTTCGACTACAGTAACTCCTAAGTTTCCGGGCATTCTGTAAAACTTCTTGATTTTGGGATGCTTTTTAAGATATTCTGTTACCAGTTTAGACAAAACTCCGCCACCTGTGCCATGGATGATCTGTACTTCACTAAGGTTATTTACCAGTGCGTCTGAGAGGAATTTGTCTACTGTATCTATGGCTTCGTCTGCATACATTCCAAGAAGTTTGACTGAAACACTTGCGCCACCCTTCTCAACATGCACTTTTGCCTGTTTTTGTTTTTGCGGGACTTTCACTTCCGGAACATCACCTCTTCTTTTAAGTTGGGAGAGGGGCACTCTCATCTTTAATCCATCTACTATGATAGTAGCATCTTTCCCTCTGATACCCAACAACTCCCCTTTATGGGAACGATACTTGATCTTGTCCCCCTCTTTAAGTGGTATCTCATTTTGAAGTTTCACCTCTTTTTGTTTGAGCGCTTTTCGTTGATGTGCAACATTCAGCAGTCTTCTTCCTTCTGTTGACTCTTTTGCCTTAAGGGCTTCTCTGGCTTTTTTAGTAGCTGCATTGTAGCGATTCTCCAAAGTAGCCATGGCTTTTCTATGTTGTTCTTTGAGACGTTCTTCTTCGTCAAGAAGTTTTTGTTTCTGTTTCTCTACTGCTTTAAGCTCTGTGTCTATCTTGGAGATTTTCTCTCTCATTTCCCTCTCAAGGGAAGTGGAGCGTTCTATGAGTTCATTGAGGTTCTCCTTATCTTCCCCATATACCTTTTTGGCTCTGTTCACAATGGCTACGGGCACACCATAACGCTCTGCCGTCTCAAAGGCATAACTTTTCCCAATGCTTCCTTGTAAAAAAGTATACGTAGGAACTCTTCGCTCTTCATCATAAAGTGCTGCAATGAGTTCCACTTCTTCATCACTTGCCATAAGTGAGGCCAAACGTTTATGGTGTGTGGTTACAATGAAAGTCATGCCATTTTTACGCAACTCATCAAGCATTACCCTAAAAAGGCTTGCTGCTTCATCAGAGTCTGTTCCAAGCTCTATTTCATCTACACCTACAATGGCATCTTTCTTATTGAAGAGTTTGGCAAATTCCTGCATACGGCCTGCAAACGTCGAGATGTCATTTTTAACCGATTGAGGGTCATCTATAACGGCCTCGATACTCTTATAGTGCCCTACCTCTGTTCTTGAAGCATCACATTTAAAAGGTAGAAGGTATTTGCTCATATACACAGCTGAAAGCATAGATTTGAGCAGCATCGTTTTACCACCGGCATTGACACCTGTAACAAGCATGATCTGTCTGTGCATATCTATGGTTACAGGTACAGGTTTCTCTATGGCAGGGTGTGCAAAGTCCTGAAGTTTAATGCGTTTAGACCTGCTTGGCAAAATGAAGTCATACTCTTTGGCTCTTGCAAACTGTACCCGTGCCTGATAGTGGTCGAACCTATCATACTCTTTATTGATAAAACTTAAAAAGCGTTCCCATTTAAAGAAAACTGCAGAGATATCTTTACAGTAACGATAGATGATCTCCTCTTTATTGGAAAGCAGCGTAGACTCTTTCTCTTTCAAGTGAGAGATACTTTGGGGAAGAATATAAAAGAAACCGGCAGAACTTCGTGCTACGACTGTAGCCTTAATGACATTGTTAAACCCCCCACGCACCAGAAGCGTCTCTTCCCCGCCATTAAAATGCACCTGGGTATCGACCAGATAATCCCTTAACTTTGAAGAGTGGGCAAGTTTATAAAGTGTCTCTTTAATGTCAATTTTGTTTTGCTTAATGGCACGTTCGAGTTTATAGAGTTCAGGGTCACGTTCAGGGTTAATATCTCCTTCTTCCGTAAAGTAACCAATGATCTCTACGATCTCTTCGGGTATCTCAATACTTTGTATCCAGGAGATAAGCGGTTCTGTGAATCCTGCAGCCTTTAATGTATTAAAATAGGAGAATATCGTCACAAATGCATAGATCTCATCCAAACCAAGTACTGCCTGTTTTTTAATCCTTGCAAGTTCATGATCTAGATTCGGCACTTGCTTTGGCAGAGGGAACTGTACTTTGGAAAGCGCCTGTATATAGCGATAATGCTGATTGATGTCTCCCTGCATTGCTACAGGTTTCTCCCTGGCTAAAAAATGTTTGAATTGGGAAATATAACCATCAAGATCCAGTTTTTGGACGATGGATTTTTCTCTCTTCTCATTCAAAGACATAAACTTACGCTTCTCCACGTATCTGATAGGTAATATCTCCGGCTCCAAAGGCCGTTATAAGTCCATCACTGTATTCTCGTATGACATGACCGTCTTTCAGGACTTTCACAATACCGTCTTCTTTGGTGACAGAATCGGCCATAAGAAGTTTGTAGCGGCTGAATGCTCCTTTCAGATCGATCGGTATTTCCAACTCCCCTGCTGACCAGATAGGCAAGATAACCAACTCATCCACCCCCTTAAAACACTCCACAAATCCCTGTAGATTATCCATAGTACGACTGTACTTATGTGGTTGCCAAATCACATTGAGTTGGGTAAATTGACGCAATTTTTTATAACTCTGTAGAGATTCCATCGTTACTTTTATCTCTGTGGGGTGATGTCCATAGTCATCAATGACCACACATTTCTCCTGATTCTGTACGATGTCGAAGCGTTTTTTAATGCCCTTATAGTTCAAAATATTTTTTCTAATATCTTCTAATGCTTCACCAAGTTCCAAAGCCCCTAAGATAGCCAATGCAGCATCAAGTGCAATGTGATTGCCAAAGCCAAATACTTCAAATGCACCAAGATCTAAAAGCTCAAATTTTGTATGGGGCTCTCCATTGACTAAAACAAACTCTATGTTCTTAATATCTTTACTCGGATAGAGTTTAATACTATCCATTTCCAAAGAAGCAAGAAATTCATCTTCTGCATTGATGACACGCACTGTTGCCAAAGATAAAAAATTTCTATAGGCATTGTAAAAACGCTCTTCATCATACTCATAGTACTCCATATGTTCAGGTTCAACATTGGTTACAATGGCAAGATACGGATTGGAGTTCAAAAAGCTCTCATCACTCTCATCTGCTTCAAATACCACTTTATTGTTCGGGTAATTGCGTACATTCGAGCCAAACGCTTTAGAGATCGCACCGATCAGGGCATTGGATTCTGGAATGATAGAGGCAAGCATTGCAGAAGTGGTACTTTTCCCATGTGCCCCGCCTACCGCGTATACTTCTTTTTTTCCCAAAATGAATTTTAAAGCCTCTTTGCGCGAAAGCAGCTCAATCCCCGATGCTTTGGCTTTTTGATACTCAGGATTGTTAGGACGTACTGCTGCAGAATAGATGATCCTATCCACACCTTCTACTGCATCTTCATGGTGGGGAATGGTGATCTTTGCATCAAAATTGGTCGCCAGGTCATTGGTGATCTCTGTCTGTTTAATGTCAGAACCTGAGATCTTATGCCCGTCATTATGGAGAAACTTTGCCAATGCAGAAAGCCCGATACCTCCAATGCCTATAAAATGTATTTTCATTCTACTTCCCCTACACTGTTTAACACATGTATTACAAAGCAATACCTACGATCATTCCTCATTCTTCACTCCTTAGTAAAAAAGCTATGCCTTTTTCTCTTCTTCAAGTACTTTCAGTTCTTCTTTACCTTGAGCCACATACTTAGCGAACATGGTTAAAAGAATATCATTTGGCTGCACAAATGTCTGAATAAAAAAAGCAAGCGGGTCAGTCTCATCTATACCTTGCACATCCACCATGTCCTGCACAAAATTATCAAAACTGTTCCCTGCCATCACGGCACAGGCATGTATCATCATCGCATCTTTAAGCTCTTCATGGTCAATGGTATGATAAAGCACCAGGAACATCTCTTTTGCTGCTTTCTTATCATTCTCACTGTAACGCTGCATGGCATGTTCATAAATAGCCCTTGCTATGGCTCTCTCTTCTATATCATTCACCACATCAAATGATTTATGGGTTGAAAGATACTCAGCAAGTCTGTCAAAAGCTGTGTTGACAATGAATGTAAAGACCTCATTGATCTCATCTTCCGGAGACTCTATCACCAGGTGGGCATCTAAAAGCTGGTAGCCTTTTGCAATGCTTTCCTCATCTCTGCACTCCTCTTCAAGCCTTTTGATATTGGCTAAGAACTCCGGGTCTTTTTTTAGCTCTTCTACATGTATTTCCGGCATTGTTTTCATATTTTCTCCATTCAAAAATAAAAGTACTACAAAGCAATGTACACAATTATTTATAATTTTTAATTTTTAATTTTTCACTAAGCATCGCAATGCGTTGCAGCGCTTCTCTAGTCTTGTCTGCTTCATAGACAAGTGCCAACCTCACATATCCTTTACCTTCACCTTCACGTCCCAAAAATGATCCGGGGATCACTTTAAGGTTATACTCTTTATAGAGTTTTGTAGTAAAGGCTATCTCGTCTTCTACTTTGAGCCAAATGTAAAAAGTTGCCTCCGGTGCATCTGTACCCAATACCTCTTTGGCCACTTCAAAGTTCTTTTTGTATTTTTCCCTAAAAACATCTACATGCTCCTGGTCTGCCCATGCTGCCGCTGCCGCATGCTGTAAAGGAAGCGGTGAGGCACATCCTACATAGGTTCTGTAGATCATATACGCTTTGAGTATCTCTGCATCCCCTGCTATGAATCCGCTTCTAAGGCCTGGAGCGGAAGAGCGTTTGGAGATAGAGTTGATAACAAGTATATTTTGAAAACTTTTATTTCCGACTTCTATACTTGCGTTTAGCAGTGATGGCAAAGGTTCATTCAAGTAAAGATCGGCATAACACTCATCATTGAGCAGTACAAAGTTATGTTTGAGTGCCAGTTGAACCCACTGTTTCAAGGCATCCATAGGTATCACCGAAGAGGTAGGATTGTTTGGTGAATTCAAGATGACAAAATCCGCTTTTTCCAATGCCAATTCATCTACAACAGGCTGAAAGTTGTTTGACGCATTCAGATTCAGATAGATCACCTCAGCCCTGCATGCTTTAGCCGCCCCCTCATAGATCTGATAAAAAGGATTTGGAAAAGCCATTACAGGGTCTTTTATATCATGCAATAAGAATTGAGGGAAATTAAAAAGTACTTCTCTGGTACCAAATGTAGGGATGATCTGAGTATTGTCCAGTTTCAATGCAAAACGGTTCTCAAGATACTTTAGCATCCCGGCTCTGAGCTCAGGTTCTCCTGCTGTTTTAGGATACTTATTAAGCAGTGTAACACTTTCATTGAGTGCATCCAAAATAAACTGTGGTGTAGCAAACTGCGGTTCACCGATGGTTAAAGAAAGCGGTGCATAATCACTGTTGGGAGTAATCTCTTGAAGTAAATGATTGAGTTTCTCAAAAGGGTAAGTTTCAAAGTTCATTGTTGCCCTAAATTTTTACTGCTATTATACACTATGATTATGAAACTTGTGTTTATGGCGTGGGTTTTCATTGATGTACTTAATGAAAAAAAGGGTAGGCTTTGAAGTGTATTATTGCACTATTTCACTTTGAATGTACTGTAGATATTCTTCTGTAGATATTCTTCTATTTCCTCTAACCTGTTCAAGGCTTCTTCACATATGATAAGAGAATCGATCTTCTCATCATCATGCGCTAAAAAATTTCTAAAAGATGCGATTTTGGCGAAACACTATGCAAATTCTTTTGGTAGGATACGATATGCGCCTAAAGTGTCTATAGCTTCATAATAACTTTGTACTAAAACATTTAACTTATGCATGCTTCCCGTCGCATCATAAATTGATTGAAACTGTACCCATGGCAGGCTTCCGTTTTGTTGGCTTTTAGCATTTAAATATCTTACATCTTTACGATAAAAGCACCAGGGTTAATATACTCTCGTACTTTTTTCAGTGCCTGTCTTGCATCTTTTTCTTGTACATAGGCACCTATGAGTACTTTGTAGTTTGTAGTGCATGTGACTCTATATCGAAGTCCCATTCTTTCTATGCCTAACAAATATGATTTGTCTGGCTGCTTAGAGAAAGAACCTGCCTGTACATAATACCTCCGTAAAGATGAGGTCTCATATGCAGAAGGTTGTCTTGTTTTTATGTCCCATAATGTGTTTGTCTCAGTTGACGTTTCAGCATCTATACCTTTGTGAACCACCAACCATTTTATGATATCATTTTGAAGTTGAGATGCTCTCCAGTTTCCTTTTTTGGTATTGACCAGTATAACTGCTGTATAAAGTTTTCCCGATCTGCTTTTAACATATCCGCCAATGTTCTTTACCCGTTTGAGTGTACCTGTTTTCATCCAGGCACGGTTTTTAACAGGAGTCCCTCTGAAACGTTTTTTAATGGTTCCGTTCACCCCTGCAACAGAGAGCGTATTCATCCATCTTTGTCCATAACGCATATAAGCATTGTCAAACATACCTGTCAAGAGTTTTGCAGTGATCTTTGCCTGGCGGGAGAGCCCGCTTCCGTTATCTATCTTCAGCTCACCAAAACCCAAGGCACCCTTGCTTCTTAAAATGTATTCGACTGCTCTTCTTCCTTTATCCAGGGTTGAAGGAGCACCATACTGTTTAGCTCCCAACAAAAGTAAAAGATGCCGTGCATAAAGATTATTGCTCTTTTTGGCTGTTTTGGAAACTATCTCTTCCAAAGGTACGGCATAGTGGGCAAAAAGTTCTTTTGCATAGGAGGGTACTTTTTGTAAGCGTAACGTGCCTTCAACTTCTATGCCTTCCTTTTCAAGCTTGTCTTTGAGTGCATAATAGAATGATCTGTAAGGCTTGGTAACCACCTTACAGATATTGCGTCTGCCACATCGTTTAGATATCTTACCCTTAAGCAATACTACAGGCATGATCTGAGATTTATCTATCTTGACCCCCGGCCAGGAGTATCTGCCCCGGCAGGGCTTATTGACCTGTTGGAGTTTATTGAGTACTTTATAGCTGTAGTCCACTGTTTTTTTTGTCACACTGTTCTTGTTCGGTGTCACACAGATGGTACTGACACGTTCATTGAACATCATGGCATCAGGCATGGCATTATAAGGACTATAAAGATTTTCATCAAAACCTGAACTGTCTTTTGTATCTACTTTAAAGTAGGTGCGGTCAATGATAATATTACCTTTGATTTTATGAATACCATAGATATAAATATTGCGCACAATACTTTCAATATCTTTATCTGAAAGGGTAGGATCTCCCAACCCCTTAATAACAAGATCACCTTGCAGCACACCTCCGTCAAGAGAACCGGTTGTATAAAATCTGGTGGGCCACCTGTAGTCAAAACCCAATTTTAAGATAGCTGCATAGGTAGTTAGTACTTTGATAACAGAAGCCGGTGTTCTGGTTTGGTTTTCATTAAGTGAGGCAATAATATTACCACTGCTGCCCGCCTCTTTAATACAAATACTGATATCTTCTTTGGGAATACCGGATTTTTTAATGGCTTCTTCTATACCTGTTGGTAAAGCGTATGCCCAATAAGAGAGCAGAATATAGAATAGGATGAACCGTCTCACGTTCTTTCCTTATAGGCACAGGAAAGTCGTTGCATCGCTTCTTCGAGTACCTCTTTGGAGGTTCCTATGTTCAAACGCATAAACCCTTTACCTGCCCTCCCAAAACTCAACCCGTCATTGAGTCCAAGTTTTGCTTTGTGTACGAAAAAATATACCAATTCTTCTTGTGAGACGCCGCAATCTCTACAATCCAGCCACATTAAAAAAGTTGCCTCTGTAGGAATCGTTCTGATAGGAAAAGGATGTGCTTCTATAAATGACTTGACATACATGATATTGGTTTGCAGATACCTCTTAAGTTCTTCAAGCCAGTTCTCACCCTCTTCATAGGCACTGATAAGTGCTTCTATTCCGAATGGATTCCCATTGGTAATACCCGATCTTTTCTGCTCTATAATATATGATTTTCGAAGCCTCTCATCAGGTATGATCGCATAGGAAGTGTTAAGTCCTGCAACATTGAAGGTTTTAGAAGGTGCATTAAGTACGACGCATCGGTTTTGCATTTTCTCAAAACTACCTAAAACATGATGTGTCTTACTATACACGATATCTGCATGGATCTCATCTGAGACAACAAGTACGTCGTTAGCAATACAAATATCGATCATACGCTCCAACTCTTCTTTATTCCATACCCTTCCTGTAGGGTTATGCGGTGAACAGAGCAGAAAAAGTGCTGCCTCTTTTGCCTTGTTCTCAAAATCTTCAAAATCAATGCGATAGGCTCCGTTTTCATAGAGAAGCGTATTGTCAAGCACACTTCTGTGTCTATGTCTGACAGAAGAAGAAAAAGGCGGATAAAGCGGTGTTTGAATAAGTATGCCGTCACCTTCTTTACTATAGGCTTCAATAGCAAAATTAATAGAAGGTACAACACCGTAACACGGTACGATCCACTCTTTTTCTATCTCCCAGTCAAAACGCTTTTTCATCCATCCGATAATAGCATCATAATACCTTTGAGGATAAACAGTATAGCCGTAAAGAGGATGTGATGCTCTTTTTTGTAATGCTTTTTGCACGCATGCCGGTGAAGCCAGGTCCATATCGGCTACCCAAAGAGGCAGCAGATCATCCGTACCGAATTTCTGCTTGGCCTCATCCAATTTGACTGCGTAGGTACCCCTTCTGTCTACAGCCTTAAATAGTTTTATCTCTTTTGCCATACTGTCATTTCCGCAATGGTATACTGATGTTTTCTGGCAGTCTCCTGTATGACAAAAGGTATATCCTGTCTGTCTATAAGTTCAAATTGTGGCTCAAGGATCTCTTTTAACCCATCCAAAGTACTTACATTCTCACCATCTTTTTTGTAACCACCTATCCATTTCTCTTTAGGGGTAGACTCCTCCTGCCAGGTGTATGGGGAAGTCATAATGAACAGTCCGCCAACATTCAAACGTGAAGCAAGTGAATCTAAAAACTTTTTAGGATCATAAAGCCTATCTAGAAGATTACCGGCAAAAATAAGATCGAAATCTTTAAAAATAGGTTTAAGGTTACAGGCATCTGCTTGCCAAAATGCTACTTTCTCACGTTCTTCTTCCAGATCAAAATTTGCGAGATTCACTTCATGAAAATCTTCCAGTTCCCCTTCTGTAGGCATCACATATCGGAGGATACCGTTGTCTTTGAGTGCCTGCGCTTCCTGAATGAACCTTGCTGAGAAATCAACACCTATCACTTCGTCAAACCCACGCGCAAGCTCAAAAGAGCTTCGGCCTATGGCACAGCCTATATCAAAGGCTTTACGTCTAGGTTTGTCTTGCATATATTTTAAAGCGATATTTGCACATTTTGCAGGGTAGTTCTCCACTTCCAATCTGTTTTCTCCCCATCCAAAATGACAATACTGGGAAATAATACTATCGGTAGTATACGAGTTGGTAGTCACTTTTTCTTCATAATTACTTTGCACATACCTGAAACCTGCATGTTGATAAAAGTGCCGTCTAAATGCATAACGGCTCTTTTGTGTGGCAAGATTTCCGCAGCTTATCCATGAGCCGCCTTTGATAAGATTATGTTTTCCGTCAAACGTCGGTACCGTAAAATCATCGTAGACAGGATGTACTTTAAAACCCTCAAAAGGGTATATGGGTGTACGGGACCACTGCCAGACATTTCCTATGACATCATAAAAATCACCATGTCCATAACGATCTACCGGTACAGAAGAGGTAAAGCCTTCAAGATCGATATTGGCGATTGCCTCATCTTTGTCCATCCACTCCAGATATGAAGGGACAGCACATATATCCCGCAGTCTGATATACTCATCTTCAGTAGGGAGCATAATGGGTATTCCCTCTTTTTCACTTTTCCATTTACAAAAAGCTTCTGCTTCCAGACAATTTACTTCAACAGGCCAGTTGAGCGGCAGATCTATTTCTCGTGTAAGTGTGCGAAGTGTATAACCTTCTTCACCCTCTCTCCAGAACAGAGGATGCCGGGCATTTGTAAATGTTTTCCACGCCTTTCCTTCTCTGCACCAGTATGCATCATTCTCATATCCGCCCTCTTTCACAAAAGTAAGGAACTCTGCATTGGAAGTAAGGTACTTGGCTGCTCTGAATGCAGGAATAACTGCCTGATGGCTTCCATACTCATTGTCCCAGCCAAAAAGTTTGGCATCCCTGTTCTTACCCAGCGTTACGATACCGGCACTTACTTCCAAAAGTTCGTTTAGAGGTGCTTCGCCGTATTCTGTACACTCTTTCCATCGACTCTCTTCTTTGATCATTCCAAAAGGCAGTTGGCGTATAAGTACGGAAGAAGTTTCCAAATGGATATTCTCATGTTCTATGCCCATCAGGATCACCCACCAGGGAGATTCCCAGACAATAGGTAATTCCAGCGGTAATGTATCTATCAGTTCTGAGACAAGATCATAGACTTTGTCTCGGTATAGTTGCGTTTGGGAAAGTGTCGGCCACTCATAGTGTGCCTCATTAAGATCATCCCAGCTCATTTCATCTACCCCTACGGCAAAGATGGATTCCAATTTTGGATCTATGCGTTCATCAATGATCTTGGCAAGTTTAAGTTTGTTTATGAAGAATGTGGCTGTATGTCCATAGTAAAAAATTATAGGATGGCGAAGAGGATCTGCTTTTTGGAAATAGGCTTTTTCATCTGCTATGATGTTGAAAAGTGACTCATAACGTTTGTAACACTGCTGAAAATATGTTTTTATCTCTTTACGTTTTGCTTCACTGTTACTGCCTGAAAGCGTAGGTATCTTTATCACATATCTCTCCTTAAGATCTCCATGCAACATACCTATCCAAAATTAAAAATCTGCTTTTTCTTTGGAACTCTCAATCATAGAGATAATAATTGTATAAACATTTGCAATTACCGCACCGATAACCAAGCCCACTGCAAGTGTATGGTTTTCATAAAATTTTAATGCAAAAAATGCAGGTATCAAGTGTAGGTCAGCGACCAGTGAACCTGCAAGAAGTTCCGCAGAAAGTACATTTCTTATACCGATCTTCATAATGGTCGAGACAACATTGACTGACCCGGCAATGAACAATGCCACAAGTGCTTCATCATATAAAAATGCTGCCGATGTCGTAAGACTCATTAGCGTAAAGAATATATAAAAAACTTTTCCCCATTGCATAGTTACTCCTTAATGATGCTTAGCCGATATTATAGCGTACCGTTCTCATACATTGCACGCATTTTCTCTTTTTCTTTCTCTCTTTTGAGTTTTGCTGCCTCTTTTTCCCTGAAATCACTGACTGAGAAACCAAGCCACATCAATATAGGTGATGCAACAAAGATGGAAGAGTACGTACCTACAACCACGCCTACAAGCAAGGTAAAACTAAAGCCCCGGATGATCTCTCCGCCAAAGACAAAGAGCGTTAAAACAACAAAGAACGTTGTAAGTGATGTCAGTGTCGTTCTTGAAAGTGTTTGCGTAACCGACTCATCTATAATGGCTCCAAGATCTGGATCTTTAATGGTTCTGATCCCCTCACGAATACGGTCAAAGACGATAATGGTATCATTCAATGAATAACCAAGTATCGTAAGGAGTGCTGCTAAGGTATCTAGGTTCACTTCTATACCAAAAAGTACCACTGCTCCCATAGCGATGGTCACATCATGCACCAATGCCATGACCGATGCAACAGCAAAACGCCATTCGAACCTGAAAGAGACATAAATAAGAATACCAAGGATCGCAAGAAACATGGACATAAGCCCTTTTTCACGCAGTTCTGAACCTACTTTTGCTCCTACCATATCGACTCTTCTTACTTTGAAAGTGCCTGTATCTTTAAGCAGCGTACGCATCTTGTCGCCTATATCTTCACCCAAGGATTTAGAACTCATTTTGGTACGTATGACCACTTCATCATCACTGCCGAAGTATGTTACACTCGCACTCTCATAATTCTTGTCTTTAGAGATCGCATCTCTTACTTTGTCTATGGGTGCTTTACCCTCATACTTTACCTGTACCAGTGTACCTCCGGCAAAGTCAATACCGTAGTTAAACCCTTTTGTAAAAATCAGACCCAATGAAATGATCAATACTGCAATAGAAAGAAAACCAAATCTTTTACTCTTACTCATCAACGAGAGAGGTTTTTTATATTTAAAGACTTCCATTATTTTGCCCCCTCTGTTTTAATACCAAACCAGAAATTCAGTTTTTTCTTATCTATTTTGGGAAGTAGCCACTGGTAGATGCCGTGTGTTCCGACAATTGCTGTCAGCATAGATGCCAAAATACCGATACTCATGGTCAGGGCAAACCCTTTTATTGCACCCGTACCATATGCATAAAGCACTACTGCTGCAATAAGCGTCGTTACGTTTGCATCCAAAATAGCTGTAAAGGCGTTACTATATCCATCCTCTATGGATTTTGCTACGGATCTACCTGCATGTAACAGTTCACGGATACGTTCATTAATGATCACGTTCGCATCCACTGCCATACCGACCGTAAGCACAATACCTGCCATACCCGGCAGTGTCAATGTCGCACCGAAAAGTGACATGATCGCTAAGATAAGGAACAAGTTACCCACAAGTGCAATATTGGCGATAGCTCCTGCCATACCGTAGTAGAGGAACATAAAGAGGATGACCAAAACAAATCCAAGTGCCAGAGCAATGGAACTTGCTTTAATGCTATCTGCACCCAAGCTTGGCCCTACCGATCTTTTTTCCATAACATATACAGGTGCAAGCAGTGCTCCTGAACGAAGTGCAATGGCAATATCATGTGCCTCTTCAAGCTTGAAGTTACCGGAGATCTGTACATGCCCCCCACCGATACGTTCACGAATATTCGGCGCAGAATAGACTTTGTTGTCCAGGACAACTGCCATACGTTTACCTACGCTTTTTGCAGTAAAATCACCAAAAATTTTAGCGCCCTGGCCATTCAAAGAAAAGTTGATGACAGGCTGGTTGTTTTTATCGAATCCTACTTTTGCATCTGTCAGCATAGAACCATCCAGAACAGGGATCTGACGAAGCAGATATCTTTCAGGAGTATTGACATCAGGCAAGATGACATCACCGTAACTTTTTGCCTCATTGTCATTCATTGTCATGACTCTTGCAGCCCTGTCTTCATCTACGGCCATAAGCTGCAGGTGTGCCGCGCGGGCAATGAGTTCACGGATACGCTGTTCATCCTCCTGTGTCTTAATACCGGGGACTTCTACGAGTATCTTCTCTTCACCCTGTTTTGCTACCGTAGGCTCTGCCAATCCAAACTCATTCAGCCTGTTTCTTATGGTATCCACTGCTTGTTTAATGGCATTTTGTTTGGTTCTTTTGATCTCTTCAGGTGTCATTTCTAGTGAGAATTTCAAACCGTTCTCACTCAATAGTGTACCCGGAAGCTCTTTTTTCAAAAGGGCTTTAGCTTTAGCAACATCATCTTTGTCGAGTAATTCAAAACTTATCTGTTTACCATCCACTATACGAAGGTCATCAAAAATGATCTCTTCATCATCAAAAATATATTTGATGGTCCCTGCCATCGATTTGGTACGGGATTCTATGGCTGTTTCACTTTTGATCCCAAGCAACATATGAAGTCCGCCCTGAAGATCGAGTCCAAGTGTGATCTTTTTTCCACTTTCACTTTGCGTAATAGATGGAATGGAAAAAACCACTCCGAATATAAGCGCAAAGGCAAAGAGTATCACTCTAAAATTAAGCGTTTTCATTACCTAACTCAACCTTTTTTGCAACAAATGCTCTATCTAACTTCACAATAGTGTCATCATTTAATTTGATTTTGATAAAATCTTCTTCAGGTTTAACAATAGTAGCAACAAGTCCGCCGCTAGTGATGATCTTGTCACCTTTTGCAAGACTCTCAAGCATCTCTTTGTGTGCTTTTTGTTGTTTTTGCTGTGGTCTGATGATCAAGAAATAGAAAATCGCAAATAAGATGATCAAGGGTAAAAATGATCCGATCACACTGCCTTGTTCTGCTCCCATAGGAATCCTTTTGAGTAAATTTTTAAATTTTCGTAAACATTTTAACACCTTTGTACTAACAAGAGGCTTTTTGACAGCACTTTTAGGCTCAGCCTTTATCTACCTGAATCACTGGGATCTTTCATATCCTTTACTTAACACTATTCTGGCCCTCAGCTCACTTTTCCTACTGCTTAAAGCAGATAAAAATGTGTGGTTCATTTCGGGTTTTTTCATAGCTTTGCTCTGGTTCTGGTGGATAGGACTGAGCTTTAAACACTACAACATGTCATGGGCCATTCCTTTGGTGATGCTTTTCATAGGACTCGTTTACGGCATACTGTTTTGGCTCATTGCAAAAATAGCATACTATCTTCAAACTTTTCTACCCTCTACCCTCTACCCTCTACCCTCTCTCATCATCAAAAGTCTCGGACTTTTAGCTATGAGTTACATCCATCCTTTCGGTTTTGACTGGCTTAAACCTGAACTGATGTTCGTCGAGAGTTATCTAGGCATAGAAAAATGGCAATTTGGCATTATTTTATTCGCTCTTATTTTAAGTATATGGAAAAAACAGTCTCTATACCTTTTACTCATATTTCTAGCCTATCAACCGGCGATACCAACAAGCCAAAGTGTATCCAAAGCAGTTCAGATAGTCACGACTCATACCACAGTAGAGGACAAATGGAAGGAAGCACTTCAGGCTGAACAGTTTAAAAAACTGTTTGCTTCCATAGACAAAGCCATTGATAACAATAAAACACTTGTCATCCTGCCCGAATCTGTTTTCCCTGTGTTCATCAACCGTTCACAAGACCTTATAGACAAACTGCAAGAAAAAGCCAAGCATATCTCCATCGTCACAGGCGGCCTCTACTGGGATGGCAAAACACCACGAAACTCCACCTATATTTTCACCAATGGTAAAGTAACTGTTGCCAACAAGGTCGTTCTTGTTCCTTTCGGAGAGAGCAATCCCCTGCCTGACTTTTTAAGTGACTGGGTCAACAAGGTGTTCTATGACGGTGCCATTGACTATGAAGCAAGCACCAATGTGATCGACTACAAGGTCAATGGACAAATCTATAGAAATGCCATCTGCTTTGAAGCTACCAGCGAAAAGCTCTATGAAGGCAGACCTGAAAATATGATCGTCTTAAGCAATAACGGCTGGTTCACTCCCTCCATAGAACCTACTTTGCAAAAACTATTGTTACAGTACTATAGTAAAAAGTATGGGACTACTATTTACCATGCAGTAAATATGTCAGCGTCCTATGTAATACAAAATGGAAAAGTGAAAATCTTGTAAAACAATGAGGCTAGACTAATTTAGAGGTTTTCCATTCAATAATTACAACATCCCCCTTTTTTTTTCATCCTCCTTTCATTTTTATTGACTATAA
>JANTHR010000027.1 GCA_024762315.1 Sulfurovum sp. | reverse complement strand
TTTTGTTGATATTCGAGAAAAAAAGTATCTGTTTTCAGAATCTTCACTATTAATCAAAAAAACTTTGCTGGCACATGTATATTTTATGCAAAGCATTAAAATATTTATCCAGCTTTCCTGCGCTACAATATGGCAAAGGATAATAGATGCTTATACGAAGCGGTAAGATACAATTTTTATTTTGGACAGCTTTCTTTGCGGTCTTTTTATATGTCTGGCTGGTTGCCATAGGGTTTCAAACCTTTGTGCTTCCCGATGAAAAGTTAATGGAAATTCCGCAAAATTCCGTTGTGTTGATGTTTATTTTGTACGGTTTTATGGTAATCGCCATACTCGCCGGGACTATCGTTTCGATTATGATCAATAACCGGTTCTATACACGATTATTCGGTAGTTTTATCATTGTAGCGCTTGTAACATTTTTGCTGGCCAAAGGGATGTTCGGCTGATGGTCTTTTAAGGCGACGTAAGAAAAAAGAGTGGAACTGGAAAAATTTATAGATAATGGACCCACCGTGATGTCCCCAAGAAAGTGAAAAAGTGGTGATACATTGTTTAATATCTTTGGCTATAATTTTGCCCATAGATAAATAGCCTGTGATTTTGTTGTTTGAAATCCATATTTTGGGGGATATTGAGGCTTTAAAGTTACCCGAAGAGATAGAAAAATGAGTAGAAATGAAAAAACATATTGATAAAATCACTACATTCAGTAAAACCATTGGCAAAGGACTGAATGTAGAGCTCAAAGAGACCATTGAGATCCCGTCACTTATTAGAAACAAAGAGTATAAAAAAGCGGGGTATCAAGTGGTCGATCTTTTCAAGATGACAGGATTGACCATTGTCTGGATCGTTCCCGGAGGTGCAGTCCTGACGAGCATGATCCTGAAATTTTCCCATAAAAGCCGGCCAAGTGCTTTTCAGGTTAAAGAAGAGGACGATACCTTGTATGGGGAAGGTGGAGTTAAGAAAGATCTGCCAGGCGATTAATGCAGTAAGGAACTGACCGAAACAGGTCAGGCATATATTTTCTTGAAGAGCATCACTGCCAGCAATGTGGCAGAAATGGTCAGCACCACATTAAGAAATATGTTGAGGGCTACCTTGGTATAGTCTCCGTCCTGAAGCATATTGACGTTTTCCAGGGAGAAAGTGGAAAAAGTTGTCAGTGCACCCAGAAAACCGGTGATCACAAAAGCTTTGTACTCAGGCTCTACTACCTGTGCAAAGAACATAGCGGCAAATCCTATGATGAAACTGCCCAGTACATTGACCGTCAAAGTACCTACGGGAAAAAGGGAGCCGGAAGCATTTTGCACATAACTTGCGATTACAAATCGTGAGATCGCACCTAAAAATCCGCCCATTCCGATGATGAGTAAAACTGTAGGGTTCATGGCTTTACTTGTGTTTATATCTGATGACTTCGGTATTGCTCAAGGTTGTTATGCCTTCTTCTATCATGCCGTCGATCTGTTCCAGGAAATCAAAGATCTTCTCTTCATCATCGATCAGTTCGATGACCAAAGGAAGATTCTGTGCTATGCTCCAAACGTTAAAACTGTGGATCTCGCCCTGTACACCGATCCCGGAAACCCCCTTAAAGACAGTAGCACCGGCCAATTCATACTCTTTGGCTTTTATGAGTACTGCTTCCCATAACGGCTTACCTTCAAATTTGTCCTGATTGTCTATATATATCCTGGCAACCTTCTTTTGCCCCAAATATCTTTTCAAAAGCGTTTCCTTTGCATAAAATGATTTGAATTATTATAGCACTTTATTTAAAAAATAACCGATATTTTAGAAGAGCATAATTGGTTGTTCACATATCGATTTTTAGGTTATGTGCTTTAATGGCTTTGAATTGTATTAAAAAGTCTTTTTTTTCTACTTCAGCCGGTTTGTGCCCGTGTAGTGCGAAAAAGCCGTAAATCAACAAACCAAGACGGATCATCCATACGGGGCGCATGGAATTTTGACAGACAGGAAGGTAGAATGAACGAAGTTTGACCAATCCAGGGTAAGTGTCCAAAAGATATTTTTGATCCCGCAGCGCTTCTCTGACCAGGTCAAATTCGAAGTTCTCCAAATATCTCAGTCCTCCGTGTATGAGCCGTGAGGAATGTGATGATGCGCCTGCTGCAATATGGGTTTTTTCCACTACAAGTACTTTTTTCCCTGTGAGAGCAAGTGCTTTTGCTATTGCCACACCATTGATGCCCGCACCGAGAATGACCATGTCATATTTTTTATCCATAGGGTATAATAACATAAAGAGACCCTAAAAAGGATCGATATGAAGATCATCGCACATCGGGGGCTGAGTGCCAAATACCCCGAAAATACACTTTTGGCTTTCCGTAAGGCACTTGAAGAGGGTGCAGACGGAATTGAGACGGACCTGAGACTAAGTAGCGATGACGAGGTCATTCTCTTTCATGATGATGATCTCGAGCATATCACAGGACTTGGCGGCGCACCCGAAGCACTTACTTTGGCAGCGTTGAAAAAACTGGATGCAGGAGAAGGAGAGAAAATTCCTTCTCTGGATGAACTCCTCCAACTTACACAGGGGAAAGCCACACTTATTTTAGAGATAAAGTACAACTCTGCTACCTACAAAAGACTCTGTGAGCGCGTGGCAGAAAAGATAAAAGATAAACCAGAATGGGTAGAAGTCTCCTGTTTTAATGATAAGGTCCTGGAATACATGCATCAGCTAGATCCCCGTATTAAGCTGCATAAAATCATTAATAGTGCTTCGGTATTGGAGGATGAAATACTTGAGAGACGTTATGGGTATGTCAGCTATTTTGATGTGGATGTCGCACTACGCAAACATGTTTTGCAAAAAGGGCTTATGCAAAGGCATAAGGTTATTTTTTGGGTTGTCTCCAGAGAAGATATGAGGAAGGAAGAAGAAGCAGGACTGTATGGGATCATGGTGAATGACATCGGGTCAGAAAATTTGATATAATGAATAATAACTTAAAATAACAGGAGGACTACAATGAAAAATTCACAAACATATACCGGTCCGAAACCAAGTTGGGAGAGAGTGCTGTATACTATTTTGTATCTGTTCATAGAACGTTTCATATCTTTAGTGCTTTTTGTCATTGCCGTTGCACAGTTTGTGTACAGTTTTCTGACAAAAGAGCCTAACGAGCAGCTGCTTGTCTTTAACAGTGCACTTGCCCAATATATGAGGCAGATCATTGCTTATGTAGGCTTCAATACAGACGAAAAACCCTGGCCCATGGGTAAGTGGCCAAAGGCAGAGTAATAAGAACAATAAACACAGGTAATATTGGAGTAATACAACAAGATTATAATATGCCTGTTCTGATATCAACGATATTCGGTTCAAATACTAAGAGATCTTGAGTCTCACATTATAAAAGGATATACAATGAAAAAATTTTTAATGATGATCGCAGCATTGGCGATGACTACTATGTTTTCACAAGCTAACGAAGAAGCAGCACCGGCACAAGATGCAGCAGTTCAAGCAGTACAAGAAGCCACAGATGCAGCGCCTGCACCTGAAGATGATAAAAATGCTACAGAAGAAGCTACTCCGGAAGAAAAATAAAACTTCTATTCCCCTGATACGAAGTTTCGGGGGAAAATACTGAACTTACTCTCCCGTCCATTTAAGGACTTCTGTTTAAAAATACTTTTTATGACTCTTTTGAAGGCAACTGATACCGGCTGGTATTAAGTTTTACAGAAGGAGATCACAGGTTGATATCTGTACCCATGGCAATACTGCCGTGAAAGCCGTTTTCACTGTCAGTATAGATTTCAGAAGCAGCGATGCCGTTCTCTGAAGCTGCAGCACCGCTCACACCCACACCCATACCAATGCCGGATGAACAGGCAGTAAAAAAGAAAAGTGACATAAGTAATAGGATAAAAAGTTTCATGGCCGATTATATCATTTTCTTCTATATAAGAGTAAAAATATACCTAAAAATACCGCAGATACCAAAATGATGGACGCACCAGATGTAAGATTGTATGTGTAGGAAAACCATAGCCCTATGAGGGTAAAAAAGGTTGCAACGGCTCCGGAGATGAACATCATGGAGAGCAGACTTCCGGAGAGTTTTTCTGCAATATATACAGGGATAGTGAGCATGGCAATGACAAGTATGAGCCCGACGACTTTAATGGCCACGACCACAGTCAGGGCAGAAAGAATGAGAGTGAGCGTATAGTAGAACCTGACATTCACGCCGCGCAGAGCAGCGTATTCGCTGTCATAAGAGACAGCCAGAATATTTCTGTATCCAAAGGTAATGATGAGAAGGATCATTACGAGCAGCCCTCCCATGAAGTAAAGGTCCTGGGTATTGACTGCAAGGATGGAACCGAAGAGATAGCTCATAAGGTCAACATTGTATCCGGGTGTAAGGTCTACAAAAATAACTCCTATTGCCATACCTACTGCCCAGATGAGACCGATGAAAGTATCGATGCGGTGGCGGCTTTTCATTGTAAGGACTGCTATGAGCAGGGCTGCACCTACGGCAAAAAGGGATGCACCAAGGAAAATGGGGAGTCCAAAATATACCGCAAGCCCGATGCCCCCGTAGGAAGTATGGGCAATGCCTCCGGCAAGAAAGACCATACGGTTCACCACAATGAGGGAGCCGATGATACCTGCAGCAAAGCTGACCAATATACCGGCAAGAAGGGCATGCTGCACAAAGTCAAAAGAGAGTGCTTCTATCATTTGTTTTCCTTCCATTTGGTTTGCAGAGGCTCGGGTACCTCGGTTTTATCGGTCATTGAGCCTGTCGAAGTGGTCGAAGTATCGCAGACCCCACAACCGTCGGCTCCGAGCATTTGTAAAAGTTCTATCTCACAGAAATGCCCTTTGTTGTTGTGGGTATGGAATGTTTTCTTTTTATCGCTGATGTCATGGTAGGAGAGTTCTCTGTTGACGTGTACAGCTTTATTCGCATACTCTAAAATGACGGAAATGTCATGGCTGACCACAATGATCGTAATACTTTTGTTGAGTACTTTAAGCAGTTCATAGATCTCTCTTTGACCGGTGATATCTATGCTTGAAGTGGGTTCGTCCAATATAAGTATTTTCGGATGTGCACAGAGTGCACGGGCGATCATGACCCTTTGCCTCTGTCCTCCTGAAAGCGCACCTATTTTGCTTTGTGCAAATGCTTCCATACCAACCTGCTCCAAGGCGCCCATGGCACAGGCTATTTCGTCTTTCCCATATCCGAAGAGGGGGCGTTTCCCTCCGACGTGGCCGATGAGGACAACTTCAATGACCTTGATGGGAAAATCCGTATTGATGTTCGTGTTTTGTGGAACATAGCCTATGTATGGAAGACTTTTAGAGGGTGGTTTGCCAAAAACTTTTATGCTGCCCTGCTGTATAGGATTGATACCCAGGATAAGTTTGAGCAGTGTTGATTTTCCTCCGCCATTTGGCCCGATGACGGCAAGGAAATCCTTCTCTTGCACTTTTAGGTTTACGTCTTCGAGTACGACCTCTTTGTCGTAAGCAAATGTTACATGTTCTACGTCTATAACGGTCATATCAGTTTTCATTGTTTTTCTGATCGGATGCTGCAATGGCATGGGCAATGCCTATAAGGTTATTGGACCAGTCGGCAGAGAGAGGACTGACCTTGACGACCTTGATATGCAGCTCTGTTGCCATGACCCGGGCAATATTGTCTGAAAATTCAGGCTGTGTGAAGATGGCTTTGACATGCTCCTTTTTGGCTTCTTTTATCAGCTGTACCAATTCTCTGGGTTTAGGCTCTTTCCCTGCAACTTCTACAGGAAGCTGAACAAGTCCATATGCCTGTGCAAAGTAGCCCCACGAAGGGTGAAAGACCATGAATTTTGTATTTTTCGGAATATTTTTAAGAATTTTTCTGATCTGCGCATCCGTGTTTTCAACAAGAGAAAGAAAAGCCTGATAATTCTTTTTGTAATAGGCACTATTGTCCGGATCTACTTTTATCAATGCGCTGTAAATGTTCTTGGCAATGATCTTGACATTCTCGGGTGCCGTCCAGATATGCGGATCTTTTCCATGATGCTCATGCCCTTCATGCATATGAGATGTTCCATGGTCATTATCTCCTTCAGTCATCATTCTTTTGTCTATATTTTTCCCAAGATCGATGACCTGCATCTTGGGATTAAGGTCCCTGAATTTCGGAAGCCAGACATTTTCAAACTCCACACCTATAGCAAAATAAAGTGATGCCTGTGCCACATCCTTCATTTGTGAAGGTTTGGGTTCATACGTGTGCGGCGAGTTGCCCGGAAGTACCATAAGTGAAACGTTGACCTTGTCTCCGCCTATGGCTTCTACAAAAGTCTTTTCCGGAAGAATGCTCACAACAGTATTGATGTTGGCAAAAACAAACCCGGTGAATAAAAGAGATAGGAATATAATTTTTTTCATACCGTAATCATAGCAAAATAGTGATGATAAGTATATTTAAGTTTTTCTTAGAGGTATCCTTATGTTATAATAATCCAAAGGGTTTCTAAAAGAGTAAAAAAGGATGTTTATGGTATCAAATGAAAGAAGACAGAATACGGATATAGCTTTTCATGAAGATGAGGTGAAATTGGCAAAAAAAATGATGGATACGTTAAGAACGACGGTGGAGTTCTTGTATTATCTTATGGAACACAGAAGCAAGGCTTCTTTCACAATCATATTGTTGTCTACGGATGGATTAAAACTCGACAGTATGCTTCAAAAGTGGAAACGTGAAACAGATATTCTTTTTGAGATCGACAAGGCAAACAATGTGTATGTGCTGATCTGTCAGGCAACGGACCAGGACGGCGCTGAAAAATTCTCAGAAATCCTGTTATCCAACATACATCTTAATGGCGGTACGCATACCTATTGTGTAGCTACGGAACTCAGAACAACGAACCATACCATCCAGGAAGTCATTTTTACGATGGTGGAAAAATATATGAATGCGAAAAGAGAACAGGATTCAGATTGTGTATTTTTTAACAGACTGGAAAATCTGAATGATATTTCTGCTCAGGATATCGTCTATAGATGATCTATCCGGATCGGGCAAAAGAAGCAAAACAGTTATTGCAGGAAGCCGATGCCATTTTCATCACAGCGGGAGCAGGGATGGGGGTAGACAGCGGATTGCCTGATTTCAGAGGGGTAGAGGGGTTTTGGAATGCCTACCCCAAAGCAAAAGAGTTTAGATTGAGTTTTGAAGAGATGGCGAATCCAGAGTGGTTTGAATCTGACCCCAGGCTAGCCTGGGCCTTTTACGGACACAGACTGCATCTTTACCGTGATACCATACCTCACAAAGGCTTCAATAAACTTCTTGAACTCTCTAATACTAAAAAATATGGAAGCTTTGTTTTTACCTCGAATGTAGACGGGCAATTTCAAAAAGCAGGCTTTAAAGAAGCGCAGGTCATGGAGTGTCACGGCTCCATCCATCATCTGCAATGCATTGACAACTGCCAGGGCATGATCTGGGGTGCAGATGATACGTTCATAGAGATTGAAGAGGGGTTTAAAGCCAAGGAGCCGCTACCGGCTTGTCCCTTCTGCGGGGCAATGGCCAGACCGAATATACTGATGTTCGGGGACTTTGGCTGGGAGTATGCCCGTACTGATGCCCAAAGAGAGCGGTTGGTTCAGTGGATGGATAGGATAGAACACGAGAATGGAAAACTTGCCATTGTTGAGATGGGTGCAGGAACTGCGGTGCCGACTGTACGTAATACCTCTGAACAGATAGCCGACAGATTCGGCGTATCTCTCATACGCATTAATCCCACAGAGAGTTTCGGGGCAGATATAGAGCTTCCTATGGGAGCTGTCGAAGCGCTTGAGCAGATAATATGAAGGATCAACATGCGTTGTTTCAGTTGTTCAAAACTAAGCTTTAGCATCATCTGCAAGACTTGCAAAGAACAACTATTCGTACCTACTGTGAGTACACGAAAAGTAGGGACTCTGGATGTCATCAGTTTCTACCGCTACTCTACGCTTGAGTCACTTCTTCACAGCAAACATAAGCCCGAAGGCCACCGTATCTATAAGGCTTTGTCCAAGATGGTCATGAAACCGTTCATTAAGGAGTTCAGCGAGCATGATGACGGAGATGTCTACCTTGTAGGCATCGATGAAGATGTAAAGAGCGGATACTCCCATGTAGCCATACTGACACATAATATGAAAAGAAAATCCATCAAACCTCAACATAGTTCACTGATGGCAAGGAACAAGGTGAATTACTCCGGAAAATCATTACAATTCCGATTGGATAATCCTCGTGATTTCATTTATACAGGTAAAAAAGGTATAGATGTTATACTCGTCGATGACATCATCACTACTGGTATTACCCTGCAGGAAGCACAGAAGGTTTTGATGGCACATGATGTGAATGTACTTTTTGCTTTAACTTTGGCAGATGTGGAGCAATAAGGAGCTTGGTATGAATACATCTCTCTACCACATCTCACTTCTAGACCTGCTGTGGGTCATGATATTATAAGGTTTTCATTTTCTCCATATTCTCGGTATTATGCATACGAAGAACCTATATCTTCCCTTCTAAAAAGTGTTCAAATATCTCACTCACCAGTTTGATGCGCTCTTGAAAACTCTTTTTTGAAGCTCTCTCATGAACAGTGTGGTCGCCGTCTCCGTAAGGTCCCCATTCGTCAAGTGTGGCTACACCTTGGGAGGCAATGATGTTGGCATCGCTCACACCGCCGCATTTTTCAGTGGGCAGTTGTATGTTACAGAGTGTATTGATGTGGTCTATGAAAGTCTGTTGTGCAGGGGAAGGTTGCATCACATCTCTCTGGATGCCTCCCGAGAGTCTGGATTCTGTGCCATCGACATAAGAAGTGCTTACTATATTATCTATGGCTTTAAGTACTCTGTCCCGCTCATCGGTATTGGTGTAGCGCAGTTCAAACGTAAGGTGTGCTCCCAGACGGATGGCTACAGGCTCTTTGTCGCAGGAGAAGAGAGGGTGCTTAACCCTTTAGATGTATCATCTGCTTATGCAAACTGTTCTTTGAGCATATCTTTCACCTGTATCATATCTTTATCGCCGCGTCCTGAGAGGTTTACAAGGATGA
Organism: Sulfurovum sp.; assembly: GCA_024762315.1. Classification (GTDB taxonomy): domain Bacteria; phylum Campylobacterota; class Campylobacteria; order Campylobacterales; family Sulfurovaceae; genus Sulfurovum. Next base: position 14,160 of record JANTHR010000027.1, on the reverse strand, counting down.
TCTTTCCTTTCATCTCTTCAGGCTTCATCTTTTTGAGGTAGGCAATGGCATGGGAACTCTCAAGTGCAGGAATGATGCCTTCTGCCTGTGAAAGCCAGACAAAGGCATCAAGCGCTTCATCATCTGTGATGTGGCTGTAAGTGACGATACCTTCGTCTTTAAGGAAAGCATGTTCCGGCCCGATGCCCGGGTAATCCAGTCCTGCCGAGATGGAGTGAGCTTCCTGTATCTGTCCGTCTTCATTTTGCAGGAGGTAAGAGAGTTGCCCATGGAGTACACCGGGGCTGCCTTTTTCCAAAGAACATCCGTGTTTACATCCAAGTCCTTCTCCTCCAGCCTCTATACCGATGCATTCCACACTTTCGTCTTCCAAAAAGTGGCTGAAGATACCCAGTGCATTTGAACCGCCGCCGATACAGGCGATGATCTTGTCAGGCAGGCATCCTTCAACCGCATTCAGTTGTTCTTTGGCTTCCCAGCCGATAATGGACTGGATGTCACGTACCATCATAGGGTAGGGGTGAGGCCCGGCAACAGTTCCTATGAGGTAGTAGGTGTCTCTTGCATTGGTCACCCAGTGGCGGATGGCATCGTTCATGGCATCTTTAAGCGTTTTGCTTCCGGATTCCACAGCATGCACTTTGGCACCAAGCAGTTTCATTCTAAAGACATTGAGCTCCTGGCGCGCCACATCTTTGGCTCCCATGAAAACTTCACACTCAAGCCCAAAAAGCGCTGCCACCGTTGCGGTAGCCACACCATGCTGGCCTGCCCCTGTCTCTGCGATGATCTTCTTCTTGCCCAGTCTTTTTGCCAGTACGGCCTGTGCTATACAGTGGTTGATCTTGTGTGCGCCTGTATGGTTCAGGTCTTCGCGCTTGAGGTAGATCTTCGCGTCAAGCTCTTTGGAAAGATTTTCGGCAAAGTAGAGCGCAGAAGGGCGGCCTACATAGTTTTTGAAGTAGTAGTCCACTTCAGCCCAGAAATCCTTGTCAAAACGTATGGCTTCATAGTCAAGTCTCAGCTGTTCAAGTGCCGGCATCAGTGTTTCTGGTACGAAACGACCGCCAAATTTACCAAAATGGCCGAGCTCATCAGGGTCATATGGGCTTGGTTTCGGGATATATATTTCTTTATGTAGATCCATGATTTTCTCTTGTGATAATATTGGCTAAATTATAGCGTAGGAGAGGTTAGTGCTAAATGATATATGCTATCTCAGCCTGTGAATCAAGTCTCATTGGCGGTCCCCAAAAACCGATACCGCTGTTTACATAGATATGGCTGCCGTTTTGAAGCTTGTGCAATCCTTTGACATAGGGCTGCTGAAGTCCAACGAGATACTGAAAAGGCCAGATCTGCCCGCCGTGTGTATGACCGCTGAGAATGAGCTCCGGGGTATTCCCTTGCAGTTCTTCAATGAATTTGGGCTGATGGGCCAGGAGAACGGTTTTATAGTCGGCACGGCATCCTGCAAAAGCCCGATGTATATCTGGTTCAAGCATATTCACCCTGTATCCAAAAAGGTCTGTCACGCCAACGATGTTGAGCTTGAGTGCATCGATGGTGACAGATTCGTTAAGCAGCAGTTTTATCTGTGTGGTTTTGATAAACTCAATGATCTTCAGGGGATTATGAAAATACTCATGATTGCCCAGGATGTAGTACACACCGTGCTTGGAGTCGATAGCATCCAGCTCCCTTATGGCATCTTCGATGTTATCTATGGCCGTATCTACAAGATCACCGGTGATGAATACGATATCGGGTGTAAGTGCATTGATCTTGGCTACTGATGCTTTGACAAAATCCCTGTCGATCAGTCCGCCTATGTGAAAGTCACTGATCTGCACGATGCTAAAGTCAAATTGATGAAATTCAACCACATTCACAACAGGCTCTTTACTCCCCTCATAGGCACCGGCACTTACATACGAAGTTGAAAGTGCAAACATCATGCCGTCACCGCTTTTTTTAATAAATGCTCTTTTTGACTGATCTACGTTTTTCAGTGTTTTATGAAATAGATTAAGAATTTCATGGATGATCAAATACAAAAGCAATACAAAAGAAATGCCTATAGACAAAGAAAACAGATAGTAGAATGTATTGTTTATGATGTCTGTGTATCTGCCTAGAACATAGAGTAGATTGAAGATGAAATTCAAGCTTAAAAATAGAGTTAAAACTTTTTTGATCTGTTCGCTTACCAACAGTTTTTTAATAACCCTTGAGTAAAAAAGGTAGTGCAGGGCAAAGAAAAAGAGAAGAAAAAGTGAAAAAAACAGATAAACTCTCATAGTAACCACCTCATTTTATATTATAGCCTTAAATAGGTGTAATTTAAGTGTAGGGGGAGGTCAGTGCCCACTTTTAATAGGTTCTGTCGAGTATGGCTTTTTCTTCGTCGGTACATTCACTATCTGAGATTAGTCTATCTCCAACACAGAATACACAGGCGCCTCTATGCCCTCGCGTCCATTGAGAAATCCGAGTTCCATAATGAAACAGGCTTCTACACAATGCGCGCCCACTTTGTCTATGAGGTTTGCAGCGGCTTTGGCTGTACCCCCTGTGGCTATGAGGTCATCCATGAGAAGTACTTTTGATCTTTCCCCTGTACTGCAGCAGCCGTTCTCACCAAAAGCATCGATGTGTATCTCTACTTCATCAAATCCGTATTCCAGACTGTATTTTTCAGCGACGGTGGTGTAGGGGAGTTTGCCTTTTTTACGTACAGGCACAAAGCCCACTCCAAGCCTGTCTGCCAGAATGGAGCCAAAAATGAAGCCTCTGGCGTCTATGCCTGCGATGTAGTCAAGGTCATAACCCAAATAACGCTCTGTGAGATGATCCATAAGCGTACTAAGAGCTTTTGGATTGTTCAGGAGGGTAGTGATGTCTTTAAAGACGATGCCCGGTTTTGGAAAGTCCGGGATGTCCCTAATGCTGTCCAGTATAATGGTCTTCTCTTCGGGGGTGAGTGTCATGGTGCTTCCTTTGTGATGTATGGAATTATACTGTATTTTAGCGTAGGTTGTTTGAAGGATGTTAGCGGAAAGCTCAGGGGCCGACAAGACCGCAAGCCGAATGAGCGCAGCGTGATTGGCGCTCCTCCTGCAGTGACTGGTTAGGGCTTCCTGAAAATCATAAGATTCTATAAATCTTATCCTTTTGGGAAGTTATGATCCAAATTCCTTTATCAAATGGATTTCTTTCCAAATCAAGCTGGGATTTAATTTGATCTATAACCATGTCCCAGTCCCAATCTAAGGGTGATGTATCCCTGATTACAAGGGCAACATTGTTTCCATAGTCTTTTTTCAATTTGGATTCTATTCTACTTATGATTATTACAGTCACATCATCTTGTAGGCAACTTATTCTTTCAAAAATACTCGCTTTTCCGGCTTTTACCTTAGCAAGATGTATTCTTATTGATTCAATATCTTTATCTTCCGATCTACCAAGAAGTGCTTGTATATCTCCTTGCCTATCCTCTGTCAGTGTAATTTCAAAATTAAATATATTTCCTTCTATATCTTGGCAACGAATATCTGGGGCATCTGAGTATTCAGCAATAGAAAAGGACGTTCCCATTTCAGAGTTGTATAATTTGATGAATGCATCAGCAGTAGCTTTTTCAATTGCTTCTTTTTCGTTCAAAGAATACTTCCATTGTTTTTCCGGCCTAACTATTTATTGTGGGAACACTTTATCCCACTATTGCTTTATTTTTCATATTAGTAGTATACAAAAAATGTCTGACTATTCCAACAAATATACACCCCAAGGGCATTTCCTCTCTACGGTCAGGGCACAATTTGACATATTTTTATACAGTTTTATGAAAAGCAATACAATGATAAAGATTGATTATAGTCTGGGTAGATAAGCAAACATTTCTGTTTGGTGGTTTTTTTGGATGGAAGTAAAATCTCCGCTTCTGAAATGCTAAATTCTTTCACAACCTCTTGGTGTGGGAGCGCATACGAGAGATTGATGGTACCATGAAGCTGTCTTATATGATTTGAATGGAGGTGTCTATTTCTGCATGCAATGTGGGAATAAGAAGAGGATAATAGATTTGCTGATCGCCATTTACTAACCGACGGCTTTTATTCACAACTTAAAAACTAAACAGCGACTTTAAATTTTCTAATATCTGCTTCTGCACCGCTTTTAACGATTTCATTGGCATTTTTCAGTAAATCTTTTAAAGATGGCCTTAATCTGTCTCTCCAACAAAATAAAACTCATCCAATCCATTCAAAAATGCCATGAGTAACTCATCTGAACAGGCTTTGGAGTTTTTATGACCTTCTTTGCGGAAGAGAGATTTGAGTTCCTGTTTGCTGAGCCCGACATCTCCAAGACCAAAAATGATCTCAGTCTCCGGTTCTTTAAGCTCCAGGGCTATGCGAAGTTTTTTGAGTATGAGGTTGTTGGTAAGCTCTACAGCTTCATCACTGTTCTGTTTTTTAGGAGACGGACCTCTTTTTAGAATGACAAGACCATCCAAAAAGATACCCAGTTCCTCATAGGAAGAAAGTTGAAAGCCCTTATCAAAACGATGCTTCAGCAGCGAATCCAAACGTGATGCACCCATTTCATACCCTGCCAGTTCGTATGCTTTGAGAATATCTTCGCGGCTTAGATTCAATGCCTTTTGTATCTTGTATAGAATGTCATTCGTATTCAATATTTTCCCTATTTTTTTATTTCAACGTTACAAAGTGTCGCTTTGACAGTCGTACTGAATCCAATGGTCACATCATTCCAGGTCTTGCCTTTGTGCAGGTCATAACAGCTTTTGTTTATGGAAGCCAAGGCATCAGAAGCACCGAAATCAAAAAGGTCTATGGTACCGGTAGCTTGAAAATGTTCTTGACTGTAGTGATACTTCATCGGAACGATCAAGGTCTTTTCATTCATTGTGATCTCTACATTTACGGTACCGGTACGAGGTTTTCCTTTAACATGTTTGTCTGTTTTTTTAATATCAACGATCTTCGCTTCAATGGTTTTGTCTTTTAGCTTGCCAAAGAAGTTTTTTACAAGTGTTTCATCTCTTGCCGGGTTTCCCGTGTTTATTTTAGAGATATCTATACTGACTTTTGAGCCTACAAAGAGCTCCCTGAAATTCTTGCCTTCAAGTTGATGAGCTGTATATTTCACAGCAGTAAATTGTCCGCCTACCCCAAGCTTACCTAAGGTCTTGTAAGCTTTCCAGGTAACATTCATGTCCGAAGGCTGCACAAGTGTACAGCCTGCAGGCGAAGTGGCATACGCTATGGAGACCATAGCTAACAGTGGAAGAAGTGTTCGTTTCATAAGAATATCCTTTTCAATGGGTTAGGGCACTTATGCTATTTGGCAGCAGCCTTTTCAGCCAATTCCTGCAAAGCGAGATGTGCCTGTTGTATGATAGCCAAACAAGTCTTATCTTTAATATTATGTTTGAGACTCCAGTATTCCGGGTTGGTATAGGTGATAGTGGTTATCCCTTCCTCATCAGCAGTGAAGAGCATGCGCAGGGGAAGGTCCAGACCCATGGAAGGGTTGCACTTCATGAGCTTTGTACCTATTTTCGGGTTGCCAAATACCACGAGTGTTTCAGGATTGAGGCGCATTCCTGCTTTTTTTGCCGCTTTGGAATGGTCGATCGTGTGGAAATGGACAAGTCCTTTGCTTCCAAGTGCTGCGATCAATTTATTTGCAGCGACAGGCACCGTGTTGTTCGTCTCCACCGTCTCAAGGAATGCTCCTTTTTTGTTCTCACATCCGACAAGTGCCAGACCGATAAGACCGACCAGTAACAGTTTTTTCATTTAAGTCCCTTTTGAAAGTGGTGATTTTAACCCCACTAAATATTTGCATAGAATGATATTTTCTATTTATTGTGTGAAAGAAATTATACTTAAAATAAAAATCTCTATAGCTAATTGAACATGCTAGGTGGAGTAATGCAATTACAGCCTCCATCTCCTTGTTATACATTAAATCTAAAGTGCATGACATCACCGTCCTGCACGATATATTCTTTTCCTTCAAGTCTCATTTTCCCGGCCTCTTTGGCTCCCTGTTCACCGCCATAGGCTATAAAGTCCTCATAGCTGATGACTTCTGCACGGATGAACCCTTTTTCAAAGTCGTTATGAATGACTGCTGCCGCCTTTGGTGCGGTGGTTCCTTTACGTATGGTCCAGGCACGCACCTCTTTTACACCGGCAGTGAAGTAGCTTTGAAGGCCGAGTTTGTCAAATCCCTTGTGAATGATCTGGTCTAGTCCGCTCTCATCAATACCAAGATCGGCAAGCATTTCTGCTTTCTCTTCTTCGTCAAAATCCACCATGTCCTCTTCCACCTTGGCACAAAGTTTGATGACTTCTCTGTTTCTCTCCGCGGCATAGGCTTTGAGTGCTTTGACGAATGCATTGTCTTCACTCAGCCCGTCTTCATCTACATTCGCACCATAGATGATCTCTTTGCTTGTCAAAAGACGCAGATCTCTGTTCAGAGCTTTGAAGCCGTCACTGTCAATATCTGCAAATGTAGAGACAGGATTGCCTTCTTCGATATGAGAGAGTAAGGCTTCGGCCACTTCAAGTTGCATTTTTGCATCTTTGTCATTGCCTTTTGCTTTTTTCCTGAGCGTCTCTATACGCTTCAGTACCGCATCAATATCTGCAAACAAAAGTTCCTGCTCAATGATCTCCACATCTCTGATAGGATCAATAGAGCCTTCTGTATGTACAATGTTCGGATCTTCAAAACATCTGACAATATGCAGGATCACCTCGGTCTCACGGATATTTCCTAAAAATTTGTTTCCAAGTCCTTCACCCTTGCTTGCACCTTTGACCAGTCCGGCAATGTCAACAAAGTCCAGAGTGGAGTGCTGTACACGTTCCGGATTGACGATTTTTGAAAGTTCATCCAGTCTTTTGTCCGGTACGGGTACGACAGCCTTGTTCGGTTCGATCGTACAGAAAGGGTAGTTCGCGCTCTCTGCATTCTGTGCTTTTGTCAGTGCGTTAAAAGTGGTAGATTTCCCTACATTCGGCAGTCCGACAAGTCCTATGCCTAGTCCCATGGTATTTCCTTTAATTATATATTGTCGCGATTCTATCTAAAATTTGGTGAAGAGGGGGTTAAGCCAGGGAGCTCCTGCATGAATGAAAGAGTATTTTTATAATTCTGTAGTATAGTTCGATACAAGAATATTTTATTACATAAAAAAGAGGAAAAGATGGAACATGTACTTATGGTATTGATCGTTACGATCGCTATGGCGACGATCTTGAATGTATTATTAAAGAAATTTGATATACCAACCGTCATCGGTTATATTATTTCGGGTTTCATGATCTCGACACTCTTTAACTTCACTGAAGATTCCCGTGAAATGCTTTCCCATATTGCAGAGTTCGGTATTGTTTTTCTGATGTTCACCATAGGATTGGAATTTTCCATCCATCATTTAAAAAGTATGAAAAAGCAGGTCTTCGTATATGGAGGACTGGAAGTGATGCTTTCAGGCATACTCTTTACTGCTTTGGCATACTTCCTGTTCAATATAGAGATAAAAGGTGCGATCATCATAGGGTTTGCCCTTTCTCTCTCTTCAACAGCGATCGTCCTGAAGATACTCAACGAAAAAAATATTATACATTCCGGGTATGGAAAAATATCTTTGGGGATCTTGATCTTTCAGGATCTGGCGGTGATCCCGATCCTTCTGATGATATCTATTTTTACTTCTAGGACAAGTTCCATAGGAATGCTTCTGCTGGAGACACTTGGAAGTGCGGTCGTGGTTTTTTTGACCATCTTTATACTGGGTAAATACTTTATAGAACGTTTTTTTGACTGGATCACAAGTTCGGATTCTGAAGAGATCTTCCTTATTGCTGTACTGCTGAGTGTGGTCAGTGCTTCGGTATTGGCCGAGTATTTCGGTTTTTCCTACTCTCTGGGTGCCTTTTTGATCGGTATGACGATTGCTGAAACCAAATACCGCTACCGTATAGAAGCGGACCTTGTACCATTCAGAGATATTCTGTTGGGGGTATTTTTTGTCACCATAGGAATGCAGATAGACTGGCACTCTTTTATGGCGTACGGTTTTGTTATCTTTGGACTTTTAGCCGCTATATTGCTTCTTAAAGGGGCTGTCATATTTGTGGCATTGCAGTTTTTTATCCAAAAAAGATCTGCACTGAAAACAGCATTGGCACTCTTTCAGGTCGGGGAATTTGCCCTGGCTGTTTTTGCGCTCGCAAAATCCTATGCACTGATTTCAGATACGCTGAACCAGATACTCATTATTACAGTGGTACTTTCCATGATCATCACTCCATTTATATTGAAGAATATTAACAAAATCACAGATTTGTTAATAAAGGAACCAGAAAAACTCAGAGAGAGGGCTTTGGTAGGTGGAACCTATTATAACCATATTATTATTTGCGGATACGGTGCAATAGGGCAGAAACTGGCTGTGAAGTTCAGAGAAATGAATCTGCTTTATGTGATACTGGACCATGATGTGAAGATCGTTGATGATGCCATAGCCAAAGGTGAAGAGAATATCTATTTGGCGAATGCTGCACAAAAAATGGTACTGACTCATTTTAATGTCAATGTATGCAATGCCATTATTGTAACCGTAGAAAATGAGATCCAAAGAGAATTGATCTGCGGGAATATAGTATCATTTGACAGTGACATAAACAGCATTGTACAAGTAAACAATAAGGCAGAAGAGGAAGTGATATCAGGGCTGGGGATCAAGCATGTGATCAACGGAAGGGATGCTGTGACTGAACTGTTGGCAGAAGAGGCACTGGTCTGCCGTCTTCCGCTTAAATAGGGGAAATATCTATTACGATCCGGGCCGGTCCTTTTAAGTCAAATACATTGACCTTTGCATTGTGTTTCAGCTCAATAGAGAATTTATAGCCGCTGTCATCAAGATACTTTTCCAAATAAAGTTTTTTTACCATGCTATTCGTACCAAAGGAACGCTCTTTTGCTCCATGCAAGGCAGAGAACCCGCGATAACCGTTTACAACAGCTGTGATGCGTCTTGCTTGGGGATCATAGGTTACTGTATAGTATCCGCTTTCATAGGATCTGACACTGGGTGTTTTGGCATCCATATTCCATTTGTAGCTGTCAAAGACCAGGCGTGTAGTAGTACCTTCTCTGCCAAGACGTACCGTACCTATGTCCAAACCATCTGTCATCATGCCTCCGGAAAATATTTCCTGCTTAGTATTGGACTTTGCAGTTTTTGCAACTGAAGGAGCAGGCTTCTTGATGGATGCATCTTGAGGCTTTTCCTTCTTTTTTACAACAGGAGGAGTGAGTGTAGTCTTTTCAGGGGCGGACACTTCAACAGCGGCAGGGGCCTCTTCTTCTGCTGCAACAGCTGCGGCAGCAGGCAGACTAAGCTTGTTTCGCTCCTGGCAAGCAGTCAATGCTAAAAGTAGAAATAGGGGTAACAGGGTTCTTTTCATTCGACATCCTTTTTAAAATATGCTCTAATTATCAGGGGTATGGTCTTGTTTCTCTTGTGTGCGGGCAAGTTTTTCAATGAGTCTAAGCATCGTTCTGACACCTGCACCAGAGGCACCGTAAGGGTTTTCACCCCAGGCATGTTCCACGAATGCAGGCCCTGCAATATCAATGTGGGCCCATTTTTCCCTGTGCTCATCATCGATGAACTCAGAGAGGAACTGTCCGGCAGTGATAGCACCGCCATAGCGGGTGTTTGAGATGTTGCATACATCGGCGATCTCGGATTTGATAGTCTTTTTGAGGTGACGGTTGAAGTCCAGTTTCGTTACCAGTTCGCCTGCCTGTGTTGCCATATTTGCTACAAGCTCTTTAGGCTCATCCGCATTTCCCATGACACCAGAAGTGTAGTGTCCTACACCTACTACACATGCACCTGTGAGTGTTGCGAAGTCAAAAAGGTAGTCTGCTTTGACTTCCTGTTGTGCATAGCAAAGCGTATCGGCAAGTACCAGACGCCCTTCGGCATCTGTATTGCGTATCTCGATGGTCGTGCCGTTCTTAGCCTTTAGTACATCATCGGGTTTATAGGCATCACCGCCTATCATATTCTCCACTGCACCGACAAAACCGTGTACTTCTACAGGAAGATCCATCTCGGCAACGGCTTTCATGATCCCAACTACAGTAGCCCCGCCGCTTTTATCGGACTTCATCGTCACCATATGCTCAGCAGGTTTAAGGCTAAGTCCTCCGGAGTCATAGGTAAGACCTTTTCCGATCAGGGAGATCACTGCTTTAGGGTTTTTGGGTTTATGTGTAAGATGGATGACCCTTGATTTATGGCGGCTTGCACGTCCTACGGCAAGCAATGCCTCCATCTTCTCCTCTTTGAGTTGTTTAGGTTTGAGTATCTTACACTTGAGACCAGTCTCTTTTGCCATATCTGCCGCACTATTTGCCATCACTTCAGGGTAACAGTCATCAGGAGCTGCGTTAACGATATCTCTGGTGAAATTCGTAGCGTTTGCCGTGATCTCGCCATTGTGTACTGCTCTGGCTGCGATCTCAGCCGTGACCTCATGTTCATTGTATCCCTCTAAAGAGATCATGACTTTTTTGATGGATGATTTTACTTTTTTGCTTTTATAGGTAGTGTAACTGTAATGCCCCAGTACAATTCCCTCAACCATAGCTCTGAGCGATGCCGTGCATCGCGGATGGCTTAGGTAAGTGGCGATCTTTACGTTTTTGTAGGCTTTTTTACCTATAAGTGAGCGTATAGCAGTTGCAACTGCCGGACGGATACCTCTGCCCTTGAGTGTTTCCGCTCCTACATAAAGCCTGTTTTTTTCTATGAGATGGCATATTTCATCCTGCCCCCCGGAGAAACCGGCCTTTTTTAGCAGTTTTTTGTCCTGAACAAAACGATGGTCCAGATTTTTATCTATCACGATGATGATCTCAAGATCACTTTTGATCTCCGCTATGTTTTCCGTTGTTATATTGAAATTCATTTGTTCCCTTTGTTGTTCGTATAGTCCTATGAATTGTTGAGTAGTATATAGTATCAATAATTTATAAAATTTGGTTTAGTATGGGGTGTGCAGAGAGCATATGACATCATATCGACAAAAATAATGAGAGTGTTTTGGCTTCACGCTGTGTACTATTTGGAAGATCGACCATAAATAAGACTTATTAACTCTTATTTAAAATGCAACGTGCTATACTAAAGTATGAACAAAGAGAAACCGACACTAAAAACACTATTGGAGACATCACAGGGCAGGAAGGTACTCTTCCTGGGACGCGAAGGCATCTTTACTGCCAAAGAGGCAGAACGCTTTTTGAAGAAATATGATGTGGCCATGACCTCTAACTATGAAGAGGGGGTTGTGGCGGTAGTGGAGCATCATGCCTTAAACCCTGTAGAAGAGGATATCTCCTGCATGGCATATGATGACGGTGTACCGCTTTTTAAACTGCCTGAGTTTGAAAAACTGCTCTCTGAGGGCATCAATGACGATGAACTTCTTATGGGTGTGAAGCTTGGCAATGATCAGGAGCGCATCTTCAGACTTTTGGGTAATACACACATAAGCAATGCACTTTTTATCAAGCTTTTAGGATTGTATGAATGGCATGAAGAGGATGAGGACAATACGCAAGACCGTGATGTCGTCATGTACACTTTGAGACGTTACATAGAGATAAAACCAAATGAAGAGGATCTGCTCTATTCATCACTTACCCTTAAACGCCTGGCACGGGAAGCAACAGATCCAAAACTTCTGAAGGTACTTATAGGGTTCCCCAATATCACTTTTTTACAAAAAGGCAAACAGAAGATCACGCTAAGAGAGTCCATAGCGACTAATCCGCATGTAGATCAAGAGGTTATCGAGCGTCTTATGAGCCTTCGTGATCCGGGTGTGGATATGTATTTGGCTGCCAATACCTCTACGCCACTGCATGTATTACAAAAGTATGCGCTTAAAGACGATGAAGAGATCAATCAGTCCCTGGCTTCCAACCCAAATATAGATGAGACACTGTTTCGTTCGCTGCTTGAAAAGAGTGAGAGTGTCACGCAGTTGATGCTTTGGTATCAGCCTGTAAGTATGCAGCGGTATGAGCAACTCCTTGGTACTGTCAAAGATGAAGCATTGTTCGCTTACCTCGGAGAGAACAAAACGATAGATGCCGGTGTATTGGAAAAGTTGGTAGAAACATCCAACCAGGCATTACTTGTGAATCTTGCGGGGAATGAGAGTCTGGACGGTGCATTGTTGGAGCGTATCTTTGGAAGAGCCGTACCCCAAACCTATCCATCTCTGGCGATCAACCCCTCTACACCTGTGGCTGTTCTTGAAAAGCTTTATAGGGATCAGCAGCAGCAGAAGGATATTTTAATTGGACTCTCCTATAATACCTCTACCCCGGTCGAGATACTGAAGGCACTCTATGAGAGAGAAGAATTCGAGATCACCAGAGGGATCGCTTCCAACGCTTCTGTGCCGTTAGAGATACTCAATGTGTTGAAGATCGATACGCGGTTGCGTAATGAATTGACGGCAAATGAGAGATTTGTTGCCAGCATTACGCAGAAGCTGGGCTTACGATAACGAAAGTGGAGACTTCAGTTCCACAAAAAGCCTATAAAGAGTAGAGGTGGGATTAAAGTCGCCACTTCCAAAGAGAAGGAAAATAGTATATGAAAGCATCGAATATTACAAAAGTCATCACAAAACTCATAGATCAAAAACTCCCTGCATTCGTCTGGGGTGCTCCTGGGATAGGAAAGTCTTCTATTGTCAAACAGATCGCATCCGAGAAAGGATTGGAGTTTTTGGATCTGCGTTTGTCTCTGCTTGATCCTACAGATATGAAGGGAATTCCGTTCTTTAATGCCCAAACCAATGAAGGTGTATGGGCAAAGCCGAGTTTTCTGCCGAGTGATCCCAACTCCAAAGGTATTTTGTTCCTCGATGAGATCAACACAGCACCTCCGGCAGTACAGGCTTCAGCCTATCAGCTCATACTTGACAGAAAAGTAGGGGAGTATGAACTGCCAGAGGGGTGGAGCATTGTGGCTGCAGGAAACCGTGAGAATGACAGGGGAGTGGTCTACAAAATGCCGCCTCCGCTTGCGAACAGGTTTGTGCATTTTGAGATGGAGGTAGACTTTGCCGACTGGAAATCATGGGCCTTTAAAGCAGGCATAGAAAGCAGTATCATCGCCTATTTGGCTTATGATAAAGCGATGCTTTTTACCTTTGATGCCTCTTCGAACGAGAAATCTTTTGCTACTCCAAGGTCATGGGAATATGTTGACAGCATCATAAAGTCCGGCATAGATAATGATTTAATATTAGATAGTATCAGTGGTGCTGTAGGGCGTGATGCAGCTGTGGGGTATATCAGTTTCAAGAAAGTAATGAAGGAGCTTCCTGACCTGAACAGCATACTGGATGGTACATTTGCAACCTTAGAAGAAGATGACAGTAAAGTAATGATGGCACTTGCCATCGGACTTGTGAATGCTCTTTTGGAAAACTCCAGTGAAGAGGCAGTAGAGAATGTTCTGAACTTTTCTCTACAGCTCCCCGGAGAATTTGCCATTATGCTGGTAAAAGATATGCAGCAGAACAACATAGATGTGGAAGGCTCAGGTGCATGGAGCGAGTGGGTAAGGAAGTTTGCCTACTTATTGAGCTAAAACTCTGTTTCGAAATTTGACCCGGTTTTCTCTTTATCTACTCTAAAGAGAAAATCTTCCCAATAGAGTGTATTTTTCTCATCACCTGTATGCTATTCTCGTATTTCTAAAATATGTTTTCTTGCAATATCGTCCCAGGGTTGATTGAGTTTAATAAATGCCTGATAGCTTTTCAACACACGTTTAAAATCACTGCTTTTACTACTTTCATCCGCCAATATCTCCGCAAGTGCTTTTTTAGCGGCATTCATCATTTCTTCAGGAAAGGTTTTAATCTGTACACTTTTTGAAAGTTTTTGCAGTGCCACAGCATTTTTGTAACGGAATTCCTGAAGCATATTGGAAGTCATCTCTTCACTGGCTGCGGTGATGATAGCTTGATGCTCAGGACTGAGTCTTTCCCATCGTGCTTTATT
>JANTHR010000026.1 GCA_024762315.1 Sulfurovum sp. | reverse complement strand
GGTTCGCTCTCTCCGGTAAGAGAACTCTCGTCAAATGAACCCTCTCCATGGGTAAGTATGCCATCAATGACAACCTTTTCTCCGGGCTTGAGTTCGATGATGTCAGAGGGTATGACATTTTCTACACTGACCAGACTCTTTTCCTGGTTTTTGATAATGGTTACTTCAGTAGGGGTGCTTCCCATAATGGAATCGAGTGTGTCTACAGCGTGTTTTTTACTGAGTACTTCGAGATATTTTCCTACCAGTACAAAGGTGATGATCATTACGACCGAATCAAAATAGACTTCTCCTGTCTGTGTCGTCATTGCATAGATAGAATAGATGTAGGCCAAAAGCGCTCCCGAGGCTACCAGTGTATCCATATTGGCAATGCGGTTTTTAAATCCGAAGTAGGCACCACGAAAGAAGATCCATCCGCTGTAGAAAAGTACAGGCGTAGCCAAGATGAACTCGGCAACATTCAGTATATCTTTGAATCCCTGCTGCATACCCGTAAAATATCCGGTATACTGGGCAATGGCGATCCACATGATATTCATGGTACCGAAGACTCCGACCAGGATGCGTGAGTAGTAGTCTTTGCGTGTCTTGACTGCTCGTTCCTCCTGCAGTGCAGGGTCATAGGGGTAGGCATTGTATCCGATGGAACGGATGGTCTCAATGATTTTGGAAAGTTGAATCATATCCGGATCCCAGACCACCCTGGCTTTGTTGTTGGTATAGTTGATGGTCGCTTCTATGATGCCGTCTGTCTTATGGAGTACTTTTTCATTGAGCCAGATACACGCAGAGCAGTGAATGCCTTCTATGATGAGGTTGATCTCGTAGAGTCCGTCATCATGCTCTTTGATGTACTTGTTCTTGAACCCTTCAAGGTCAAATTTGTGAAGATCGTCATGGTATTGGGTTGCAGGCTGAAGCTGCGTATCCCCCAGTTTGTCATAAAAAGTATCGAGCCCTTCACTTTCGAGAAGATGGTAAACGCCCTGGCAACCTTTGCAGCAGAAGTAGAGTGTTTTATCATCCTGCTTTTCGGTAATCATGACGGATTCGTCAAATTTAAGATTGCAATGGGTACAAGCTGTTTCTGCCAAAGATACACCTTTTTATTATTGTTGTAGGGATTTTATCCAAATATGGGTAAAATCCTTCTATGGAAAATATACCCATATTTGTATTTATTATGATCATGTTAGAACTTTTTGAAGCGTATATGCAGCGTTCAAGTACGCTTTATGGTGTCATGAAAAAGCTTTATGCGTGGTACCAAAAAAGTATATTTTTCTTTTTTCTCATGCATCCGGCTTTTTATTTTGCGCTTTTTGTGGTGATCGCAACAGACAGACTTAATATCTATATGATCCTACTTTTAACCTTGAAAATCTTTGATCTATTCTATAAGATAGAGTTGATAAAGAAGATATTTATCCAAAAAAATGTACCGGCAGATCTGGCAGCTATGTTGGAGTGGAAAATACCTTCATGGTTTTTTCTCATGGGAGTTGGACTGTATCCGCCTCTGCTTTTTTATGCGTTGGTTGGCTAAGGAATGGCTGATGTGGGTTTGACTTTTCAGCTAAAAACCAATATAATGCTCCCACTACTACGACAAACTTGTATTTTGTTGTATATCTACATTACCAAAAATCATACCTGGAAGTTTTTCGGTTTTATCTTATTGGAGCGAAAAATGCAATCTTTTAGGCATGTTCTTGAATCGTTGAGGTGAATAGCCGTAGCTATTTAACAAAAAGAGTTGAGAACAGGAGAAAAGAGCGGATTTTGAAGCCTATGAACATAAATGCGAAAGACCACAGAATTAAGAGGAATTATGAGCGACACTAAAAAATCTTCCAATGGCAACAATACCAACAGAAAAAACAGAACACATGTACCTGTACAGGGCTACAAGATCGAAGACCTTCAGCAAAAACCGCTTGATGAACTTGTTAAGATAGCCAAAGAGGTCAAAGTAGAGAATCCCAATGAATTCCAGCGTAAAGACCTTATTTTCGAAATTTTAAAATCACAAGTCAGTCAGGGCGGTTTCATTCTCTACACGGGTATTCTTGAAATTATGAATGACGGGTATGGGTTCTTGCGTTCCATTGACGGGAACTTTGCGAATTCGGGTAACGATACGTATGTAAGCGGTACGCAGGTAAAAAGATTTGCCCTAAGAAATGGTGATATAGTTACAGGACAGGTACGTCCTCCAAAAGATCAGGAGAAGTACTATGCTCTGCTTAAGATCGAGGCTATCAATTATCTGGCACCGGAGAAGTCCAAACAGAGACCTCTTTTTGACAACCTTACCCCTCTTTATGCAAGTGAACAACTGAAAATGGAGTACAATCCCATGAAGATGACAGGGCGTGTACTTGATCTGTTCGCACCTATAGGTAAAGGACAAAGAGCGTTGATCGTTGCACCTCCGAGAACAGGGAAAACAGAACTTCTTAAAGAACTTGCACACGGTGTGTCACATAACAATCCGGATGCTTCACTTATGGTACTTCTTGTAGATGAAAGACCTGAAGAAGTGACCGATATGCAGCGTTCAGTCAAAGGTGAAGTCTATGCTTCTACCTTTGATCTTCCTGCACAGAACCATGTCAGAACGGCTGAAATGGTCATAGAAAAAGCAAAAAGACGTGTAGAGATGGGCAAAGATGTTGTCATCCTGCTGGACTCCATTACCAGACTCGCACGTGCTTACAATACTGTAACGCCAAGTTCCGGTAAAGTACTTTCAGGCGGTGTGGATGCCAATGCGCTTCATAAGCCAAAACGTTTCTTCGGTGCGGCCAGAAACATAGAAGAGGGCGGTTCTTTGACCATCATCGCTACAGCATTGATAGATACGGGAAGCCGTATGGATGAAGTGATCTTTGAAGAGTTCAAAGGTACAGGTAACTCGGAAGTGGTACTGAGCCGTCATGTTTCTGAAAGACGTATCTACCCTGCGATCGATGTAACGAAATCAGGTACAAGAAAAGAAGAGTTAATGGTAAGTCCGGAAACACTTCAGAAGGTATGGGCGCTGAGAAATGCAATGCAGAACATGGAAGAAGTTGAAGGACTTAAATTCCTTTTCTCTAAAATGATGAAGACAAAAAGCAATGAAGAGTTCCTCTCTATGATGAATGAAGGTGCATGATAAAAGCGGTTGCTTTTATCAAGCGAGGAGCAAGGAGTGAGGAGTGATGCGTTAAGGATCGGTGTTTTTGATTCCGGGTTAGGCGGTTTGACAGTTGTTCAGGCTATGATCCGACTTATCAAAGGTGCTCAGATATTCTATATAGCCGATACAAAACATGCCCCTTACGGTGAAAAAACAGAAGAACAAATACTTCAATACGCTTTTGACATTACAGCGTATTTTCTCCAAAAACATAATATTGACGCACTGATCATTGCATGCAATACAGCAACTTCAGCAGCTGTCAAAGCGTTACGTGAAAAATACCCTGAGCTTATTATCATCGGTACCGAGCCGGGGATTAAGCCTGCTATGGAGCAGACCAGAACAGGAAAAGTAGGGGTATTGGCAACGCCTGCTACACTTCAAGGCGCCAAATATCAGCAGCTTGCAAACGAATTGGCCATGCAAAAGGATGTCACGCTTTTTGAGCAGGCCTGTCCAGGTCTGGTCGAGCAGATAGAGCAGGGGAAGATCGATCATCCCCAAACACAAGAGATGCTTGAAGGATGGCTACACCCAATGCGGGAAAATGATGTCGATACTGTGGTATTGGGCTGTACACACTATCCGCTTGTAAGTGACATGATAAAAAAGATCATGCAGAGAGAATTGAACCTTATCCATACCGGTGATGCGATTGCCAAACGTTTGCTCTCTTTGGGAAAAAATAAAGGACATAGAAATGAGGGCGATCTTCAGATCGCTCTTTATAGTACAGATGATATTGATCGTACTATCATCAGTCGTCTTATTGGCGGGGCAATAGACTTAAAAAAGATCGATATATGAGTATATTTGACTAGATCAATCCGATCGCATCCTTTACGGTTTCCAGTTTAGCCTTGGCGATAGCACGGGCTTTTTTGGCACCTTGCTCCAAAATGTCATTAACTTCATCCATATGGTCCAAATAATATGCCCGTTTTTCTCTGGCCTTGGCAAACTCTTCCCAAATCAATTCCTTGAGGTATTTTTTGAAATGGCCATATCCTTCCTGGCCGCTTTGATAGCGCGCCTGCAACTCCAGGGTCTCTCTTTTGTCCAAAAAGAGTGATGCAAGTGCGAAAATATTGTCGTTTTCGTATTCCAACGGTTCACCTAATGGTGTAGAGGAAGAGATGATCTTGTTGCATCTTTTCTGCAGTGCTTTTTCATCCATGAAAATGTCAATGGCATTGTCATAGCTTTTACTCATCTTCTGCCCGTCTATGCCCGGTATGGTGGCGACATCCTCCTGTACCATATGTTCAGGAAGCACAAATATCTCCCCATACTCATTATTGAATTTTGTAGCAATGTCCCGTGTCATTTCGACATGCTGGATCTGGTCTTTTCCCACAGGAACTTTTTGGGTGTCGAGTATCAAAATATCCGCAGCCATGAGGACAGGGTAAGAGAAAAGTGCGTGGCTCGCGGGTATGCCTTTGGCCACTTTGTCTTTATAGCTGTGTGCACGCTCAAGTAAACCCATGGGGGTAAATTTGGAGAGTATCCAGTAGAGTTCCAGAACCTCAGGTACGTGACTTTGTATCCAGAATGTTGTTTTTTCCGGGTCAAGACCAAGTGATAGATAATCTGCAGCGGCATCAATAGTATATTGTTTGAGTGTAGCAGCATCTTTGGAGGTTGTAAGTGAGTGATAATTGGCGATAAATGTAAAAAGCTCATGCTCTTCCTGAAGTTCTATCATAGGTTTCATGGCTCCAAAATAGTTTCCTATATGGAGTTTCCCCGAAGCTTGTATTCCTGTAAGTACACGCATTTGCATCTCCTGTGTAAACCTGCATAATTTTTGCAAATTATAGCAGGAGAATTAGAAATTAGAAATTAGAAATGAAAAATTGGGTATGCTTTTTTTCAAAAAGCTTGACATTTTGAGGTGTGTGGATAATTTGTAGGGTATTGTCTTCAGACGGTACCATTGGTAGTATAGCTTTTTGCCTACGTGGCTAGACTTAGTTTCGCACCCCAAGGGTATTTCCTGCGGGCACCACTTCGGTTACGTAGCTAACATCGTGAAGCAGTTCACGATTTCTTCACACTACTCATCTTCATCGAAACGTTCACCTCTTTTTCTGGCGACAATATCTAAAGGAACACCCTCAAAGTCAAATTTTTCCCTAAGGAAGTTTGCCAGATAGCGTTTGTAGGAGAAGTGTATGAATTCCGGACGGTTTGAGATCAGTGCGATCTTTGGTGGTTTTGTCTCATATTGCGTTGCAAACTTAATGTTTACCACTGCACCGTTATGCGAGGGTACATGGTGTCTTTTCATGGCTTCACGCAGTGCATCATTCAGTTCTGATGTTGGAATACGGAATTTGTAACGTCCGTAGACCGCTGTGAGCTGATCGAGTATTTTGTTCACTCTCATACCTGTCTTTGCAGAGATCGTAATAAGCGGGGCATAGTGCAGGAATTTAAGTTCATCGCGGATCTCTTCCACCATTTTCTCATAGGTTTTATCTTCTCTAATATCCCATTTGTTGATGACGATGAGACAGGCAAGCTTATGTTCCTCTATGAGGCCGGCCACCCTTTCATCAAGCTCTGTTACCCCTACTGTGGCATCTATCATAAGAAGAACCAGGTCGGCTTTTTTCAGCATTTCGGTTGTTCTTGCAAGGGCATATTTTTCAATGCCTACGATCTTGCTTCTTCTTCTGATGCCTGCCGTATCGATGAAAGTGATCTTATATCCGTCATGTTCTATGGCCTCATCTATAGGATCTATGGTCGTTCCTGCCACATCAGAGACTATGGAACGTTCTTTGCCAAGCAGTGCATTAAGCAGGGAACTCTTGCCTGTATTGACACGTCCGATGATGGCAACCCGTATTTCATTATCTTCTTCTTCCCTGGTAGCGTTAATGTCACGTACTATTTCATCGAACGGATCGATCTGTGTATCTTCAGTAAGTTCAAGCCCCTGAGGTTCTTCCTTGGCCGGTATATACTGTTCCAGCCAGGCATAAAAGTCATTGAAGTATCTGTTATGGCTGACCGACATAGGGAAGGTGGTATCTGCACCGAATTCCAAAAACTCCCAGTAACGCTCCTCTTCTTTGTCATTGTCTATCTTGTTGACGACCAGTGCCAGCGGTTTCCCAAGTTGCTGAAGTTTATAAAAGAGTTCTCTGTCCTCTTCATCAGGCAATGTCTTTCCGTCAACCATATAGATGATCACATCGGCCGCCTCGGCAGCTCTGAGTGAAAAATCAGCTACTTTTGAGAAGAGTTCGGAAGAGTAGTCTATACCTCCTGTGTCTATGACTTCAAATTCACGGTTTCCGGAAATAGTGACAATACGTTTTTTCACATCTCTGGTCGTTCCGGACATGTCTGATGTAATGGCATCTCTCTGCCTTGCCAAACGGTTAAAAAGAGAACTCTTTCCAACATTCGGGCGTCCCAATATGGCTACTTTTTTTAGTTCTTGTTCTTGCATAAATATTCTTTCTGTAGATAATTGATGCAATTATAGCAGAAAATACCTAGGCCGGGATGCCCTCTTCCCGGCATAAAAGCCAATTCAAAAAAGTCCATGTTGGGATGTCGGCGTAAGGCTACTTTGGCCTATGATTTTGCAGAGGGCAACTGTTCCACATAAATAGACTGTGACGGAAAAGCAAAGGAGGAACCGTTCTCTTCAACGATCTTCATGATCTTTAGATTGATCTCTTCGAGAGTCTGCAAATATCTTTCCCAGTTGGAAGTATTGGTAAAAGTATAAATAAAGATATTCAGAGCACTGTCGCCAAAGGCATCAAAGTTGACCATGAGGCTGTCTTTTTGGGAAATACCTTCATGATTTTGTAGCATCTCTTTGATATCTTTAATGATCTGGGATATTTGAGAACTTGATGTGCCATAGGTCAGTCCTATATCCATTTTGATACGTCGGATACCTCTTCTTGAAAAATTCTCTATGGGGTGGTTGGCTACGATCTGGTTTGGAACAGTGATAAGGGATTTTTGAAACGAGCGTATCTTGGTCGTTCTCATACCGATATCTTCTACAACTCCTTCAACCCCGTTCACTTTGATCCATTCTCCTATACGGATGGACTTATCGGCGAGCAGAGAAAACGAACCAAAAAGATTTGAAGCAGTATCTTTGGCGGCAAGTGCAAATGCCAGGCCCCCGAGTCCCAAAGAGGCGATAAGTGCAGTGACATTGATCCCCCATACCTGAAGCATGGCTGCAAGGCCCAGGCCTCCTATTAAAAATTTAATGATTCTCAGAATGAAATTTCCCATTTCTCTGGAAAGTTCAGTATCGAGTTTTCCTGTTATGTTGTAAATAAGCCCGCGTAAAGCTTCTGCAACAGCAAGGATCATCCAGAATATATCAAAAACAAGAAGGGTGTTGAGTATGTTTTTAATGGTTTGCCCCTCTTTGAAGATAAGTAAAAAGAAAAGATGCAAAGCCAGTATGATAAATGCAAACGCCAGGGGGTCTTTAAGTGATGATATGATCCTGTCATCATAAAAAGTTTCAGTGTTCCTGGCCATTTTTTGTATAAATACAATGACTATTTTGGTAAATAATTTTCGTAAAATTAGAATAAATAAAAAAACTAAAATAGCTAAAATAAAATTTGCAAGGGGGATATCAAGAAAAGTCTGCTGAAAAAATGCTCCGTATTTTGATGTATATACAGGGGTAAGCCAGTTTTGCACGGTTTGGGCAAAGCCCATATCCAAATTTTCTATGACATCTAAAGCTTTCGTTGCGTTTGCTTCAAGAGATGGTGTTGTTGCCATATTTTATGATCCTTCACGGTTTATCCACATAATTATAGTAGAATTTGGTTCAAACTGTGACATTGGAGCTAAAGATATGAAAAAAAGTTTTATGGTTTTGTGGGTATGTATGATTTTTTCAACACTAATACATGCAAAAGTATTGGATGTAAGATACAAAGTAAGTTTTGGAATATTTGGACAAATGGGAATTGCAAATGCACATATGGAGACAAAAGGAAATACCTATACCATAGATATCGGTATGAAAGCGACCGGTATGGCAAAAGCACTAAGCCAAAATAGAAAAGAGAGACATATCAGTAAAGGGCATATCGTCAAGGGTATGTTTGTCTCAGATACCTATAGGGTGGTCAAAACATACGGGAATAAACATATAGAGAAGATCTATCATATTGATCACAAAAAAAAGAGGGTAAAGAAAGATTATGTCAAAAAGAAAAAAGGCAAAATAACGGGAGAAGAACATACGGTACTGGATTTTTACAGTAAAAATGATCTTTTAACGCTTTACTTCAATCTTCCCAAAATGATCAAAGATAAATCCAAATCAGGTATCTATAAATTGAGAGCAGTCGGTGCAGAACGTCAAAAAGGGTTGGTTAAAATAAAAATACCTGCTTCCAAGGAGATCGAAGTATATAAGAGAACCCTGGGAAAAGGTGACTACTGGTATATGACAGCGATCATCTATCAGAAGATATTCTCAAGCAACAAAGGTGAACTGATGCTTGCCGTTGGCAAAGATGGCATTACGCAAAAGGCTGTATTAAAAGATCTTATTATGTTTGGCGACCTGGTATCGGAGCGTATCAAGTAGTATGATCATCCAATGTGGATTAAAAAAGGGGGAGAAAAATGACACAAGAGAAAAAAATGACACTTACGACAAAAGTGATTATGGGAATGGGGTTGGGTATTGCAGTTGGGTTGATCATCAACCTTCTTGGTTTAAATGCGGGTAACTTTATCGGAGACAATATTGTCAACGGGCTTTTTGCCAGTATAGGAATGATGTTCGTAACCGCACTTAAAATGCTTGTTGTGCCGTTAGTCTTTTTTTCTCTTATCTCGGGAGTAATGGGGATTGGAGATATTGGTAGCTTGGGAAAAGTCGGAGCAAAGTCTTTTGCTTTGTATCTTTTGACAACAGCCATAGCCATAACAGTTGCCATCACCTTAGCAGTACTAAGCGGTATAGGCGAGGGGGTGAACCTTCCAACCGTTACTGCTTTTACGGTAAAAGAAGCCCCCTCTTTGAGTTCTGTACTTATCAATATTATCCCGAGCAACATCATCAATGCCATGGCAGAAGGGAAGATGTTGCAGATCATCTTTTTTTCTATATTAACAGGTATCTCTATTTTGATGGTAGGTAAAAAAGCAGAGCCTATGGCAGAGCTGATAGAGATCGCCAATGAAGTCATGATGAAAATGGTCAATATTGTTATGGCTGCAGCACCGTATGCAGTATTTGCGCTGCTTGCAAAAGCCATAGCCAATCTGGGACTTGATCTTCTTGCTGACCTGGCGGGATATGTCGTGGTCCTGATCATCGCATTGATGCTGCATCTTTTTGTGACACTAATGGGTATACTAAAGATCTTCTCAGGCATGAGCCCATTCATTTTTCTTAAAAAAATGAGAGAGACACAGGTCTTTGCTTTTTCTACATCAAGTTCAAATGCAACGATTCCCGTAACACTCAGGGCGGTGACGGAAAGATTGGGAGTCAGTAATTCTGTAGCTTCATTTACTGTGCCTTTTGGAGCTACGATCAACATGGATGGTACAGCCATCATGCAAGGAGTTGCCACGGTTTTCATCGCAAATGCTTATGGTGTTGAACTGGGTATGACGGGCTACTTAACGGTCGTCCTCATGTCGGTACTGGCTTCCATAGGTACAGCGGGTGTTCCGGGTGTCGGGCTTATTATGCTCTCGATGGTATTTACGCAGGTAGGGCTTCCTGTTGAAGGTATAGGGCTTATTTTAGGTGTAGATAGACTCTTGGATATGATACGCACAGCTGTCAACGTCTCCGGCGATGCAGCGGTATCGGTTATTGTTGCCAAGAGTGAAAGTAAAATGGATGAGCGTATCTATAATGATCCCGAAGCAGGAATATTGACTGATGAGAATCTGGGTATAGATGAGGCGGCAGAACAGGAATTGGCTGAGGTGGTTCAGGAGACACATGATAAATCATAAATCTATTATGCTACACTTCGACAAAAAATCAGGATAGATTATTTGAAGAAAATGATTAAAAATATGGATAGAGGTATCCTTTTTATGTTACTTGCATCATTGAGCTTTGCAGCCATGGGTGGTTTTGCAAAAGTGGTGAGCCAGGTATTGCCTCCTGTGGAAGTGACATTTTTTAGAAATATTTTTGGTGTAGTACTTGTGGGGATCGCTATTTACAAGGTACCGCTTAAGCAAACAGGCGGAAAGTTCCTGCTGCTTCTATTTCGCGGTTCTATGGGCTTTGCAGCACTTTTGGCATATTTTTACATTATGGCGCATATTCCGCTTGGGGAAGCAGTCACCTATAACAAGACATCCCCTATTTTTGTGGCTATTTTTGCTTATCTGTTCTTAAATGAAAAACTGCATCCAAGTGCTCTAATAGCTATTGTATTGGGCTTTGTAGGGATCGTTCTGGTCGCTCAACCTCAGGGTGGGGAGTTTGATAAATATGATATACTGGGTATCTTCTCGGGTATAGGAGCAGCACTTGCCTACACATCCATACGGGAACTTAGAAAATATTACGATACCCGTGCCATTGTAATGTCCTTTATGGGTGTAGGTACGGCTGCACCGCTTCTGTTGATGCTGGTCACTCCTTATGTGAATGTCTCATCAGAGTTTGACTGGATGTTTGCAGAGTTTGTGATGCCTGAAGGTATACAGTGGGGGTATGTGACCGCCGTAGGTGTGTTTGCAACGGTGTCGCAACTGCTTATGACAAAAGCCTATGAACTTACCAAAGCAGGGATCGTTGGTACGATCAGTTACAGCAATATTGTCTTTGCCGTGTTCATAGGTATAATGTTGGGAGACCCTATTCCTGATTTTTGGACAGTTTTGGGTATAATCTTGGTTATTGTATCAGGATTAATGGTTGCTTTTTCAAAAGAGAGAGTGTAAGTCTTATGAAAACAATAACACAACAAAGGACAAAAATGATTTTAATAGCAGGCCCTTGTGTACTTGAGAGTCGTGATAATGTGATGCGCATCGCGGAGTCTTTGGGTAAATACCATGAGGATTGTACGAAAGACTTTTATTTCAAAGCAAGTTTTGACAAAGCAAACCGAACGAGCCTGGATTCTTTTAGGGGTCCGGGACTTGAAGAAGGTTTGAAGATGCTTCAAGAAGTAAAAGAACAGTTCGGATACAAGATCTTAACAGATGTACATGACTACACACAGCCTGCTGCAGCAGCTGAAGTAGCGGATGTTCTTCAGATCCCTGCATTTTTATGTCGTCAAACGGATCTGCTTGTTGCAGCAGCAGAAACCTCGGCGATAGTAAACATTAAAAAAGGGCAGTTCCTTGCACCTGCCGCAATGGAACACTCTGTAGCAAAAGTACTTAAGACCAGGGGGTTTGAGGGTGACGTAAGTTACGAGAATGCAAAAAAATACAATGTATGGCTCACAGAACGTGGTTCAAGTTTCGGATATGGAAATCTTGTGGTGGATATGCGTGGGCTTGTAACTATGCGTGAGTTCGCACCGGTCATATTTGATGCGACGCACTCGGTACAGCAACCTGCAAGCGGCGGAGCAACATCGGGTGGAGACAGTGAGCTTGTGCCCTATCTTAGTCGTGCAGCTGCAGCGGTAGGTGTGGATGGTTTCTTTTTTGAAACACACTTTGATCCAAGCATTGCTTTGAGCGATGGTCCAAATATGATAGAATTAAAGAAACTGGACACATTGATCGACCAGATCGATGCGATCAGAACCATAGTAGAATAGAATTGAAGGAAGTGGAGACTTCAGTCCCACTAGAAATCATGGCTGCAAAAAAGATATAATATTTCTATTCAGTTTAGACTATGAGGTGGGACTGAAGTCTCCACTTCCAAGAGTCATTTAAAAATCAATCAATAAGGAAACAAATGAAAATAGTAGAAGGCAACCTACAGGTAGACAAGAGCAAGAAAGTAGCCATCATCAATGCAAGATTCAATCACTTCATTACGGACAGGTTGGTAGAAGGTGCGCAGGATGCGTATGCAAGACACGGGGGGGATGCTGATGATCTTGATCTCATTTTGGTTCCGGGTGCATTTGAGATCCCCTTTGCATTAGATAAGATTCTGGCATCAGACAAATACGATGCAGTATGCTGTGTAGGTGCAGTGATAAGAGGGGCCACGCCTCATTTTGATTATGTGTCTGCCGAAGCGACAAAAGGTGTTGCAAATATGGCGCTAAAGTATGGGAAACCGGTGACTTTCGGTGTGCTGACCGTAGATAGTATAGAACAAGCCATAGAAAGAGCGGGTACGAAAGCCGGAAACAAAGGTGGTGAAGCAATGGTAGGGCTCATTGAACTGATGAATCTTTATGGGGAACTTGCTTAATGGCTACACGACATCAAGCAAGAACAGCAGTTGTAGGACTACTCTATGCCTATGACCTGGGCAATAAAAACATTGCAAAATTTTCAGATGAGATCCTTGAAGAGGGTAAGATACGTAACAAACAAAGAGAATTTTCCAATTCACTTTTTACAGGTACAGTAGAAAATCTTGAAATGCTGGACAAAGAGATACAGACACATCTGACTGAATGGGATTATGATGCCATCGGTAAAGTGGAAAAAGCGATCATGAGATTGGGTGCGTATGAGATATTGGTGGCTAAGACAGACAAGGCCATCATTATCAATGAAGCCGTTGAACTTGCAAAAAAACTTGCTGATGAGAAGTCACCGAAGTTTATCAATGGTGTATTGGACGCATTGGGTGAAAAAAAATAATTGCAGGGCGTTGTCTTCTGACAATATGCCGTTTGCAATCAATATACATTGGGTGTTGTGAGGGCACAACACCCTACAAGGGTAAACATGACAATGAATATGACAAAACGTATGACCATCGATGAAGCAGTTGATCTCATAGAAAATGCCGATCTTAAAACTTTAGGGAAAATGGCACTGGAGCGTAAGCGTGAACTTCACCCTAAGAAGGTCACCACTTTTGTAGTAGACAGAAATATCAACTATACCAACATCTGCTGGGTTGACTGTAAATTCTGCGCATTTTATACGCATGAAAAGAAAGAGGATGCCTATATCCTCACATTTGATGAGATAGACCAGAAAATAGATGAGCTTATTGCTATTGGCGGGACGCAGATACTTTTTCAGGGCGGCGTACACCCCAAACTTGAAATAGAGTGGTACGAGGACCTTGTAGAACACATCCATAACAAATATCCGCAAGTGACCATTCATGGTTTTTCTGCCATTGAGATAGACTATATAGCACAACGGTCAAAGATCAGTATCAAAGAAGTACTTGCGAGACTTCAGGCTAAAGGATTGAGTTCTATTCCCGGAGCAGGAGCAGAGATACTGAGTGACAGAGTGCGCGATATTATCGCGCCAAAGAAGCTTGATAAAGATACTTGGTTAGAGGTACATAGAGAAGCACATAAGCTGGGCATTAAATCTACAGCGACTATGATGTACGGAACGGTAGAGACGACACGTGAAATCGTGGAGCACTTTGATCTGGTACGTCAGCTGCAGGATGAGACAGGCGGCTTCAGAGCCTTTATCATGTGGAGTTACCAAAGTGACAATACACAGCTTAAACGCGAATTGCCAACGATCAGCAAAACCACTTCAAATCAGTATTTACGTTACTTGGCAGTCGCCAGACTCTTTTTGGACAATGTACCGAATATTCAGAGTTCATGGGTTACCCAAGGAAGCTACATCGGTCAGATGGCACTGCTTTTTGGGGCGAATGATCTTGGTTCGACCATGATGGAAGAGAATGTCGTCTCCGCAGCCGGTGCGGCAAATTCTATGAATCAAAATGAGATGATAGAACTAATTCGTGATGTGGGGGAGAATCCTGCGAAGCGTAATACGGCGTATGAAATTTTGGAGAGATTTTAATGTAGGTGGTGTTGTCCACTGACAACACCCTTATGTATTTTATTTTTGGTGTTGTGAGGGCACAGCATCCTATGAGGGTTATATGAAAAAATTATTTATTTTATTATTGGTATTACAAGGACTACTTATGGCAGAAACAGTGAAAGAGATAGAAGTAAAAGATACAAAAGTACCGGTAGTCTTTGAGACAGGAAACTTTGTACCTATTGTTTCTATGCAGCTGGTATTTAAAAATGCAGGACATTTGAGCAACACCAAAGATGGTTTGGCGGATATGTCGGCAAAACTTCTTAATGAGGGAACAGGCAAAGACGGAAGTGTAGATTTTGCAGAAAAACTTGATGCACATGCTGTAGAGTTGAGTGCATATGTGGGCAGAGAGAGTTTTGTCATAGAGCTCTCTGCACTCAAAAGCGAATTTCCTTATGCAGTAGAACGGCTTAAAGAATTACTTCAGGATCCTAATTATACAGAAGAAGCCTTGGCTCAGGTCAAACGTCAAAAAATAGGTTGGCTGACACAGAAGAAAAGTGATTTTGACTATATTGCAGCATCCAAACTACGAGAGATACTTTTTAAGGGTTCAGCACTTTCCCGTCCGTATGACGGAACTTTGGAAAGTGTGAAAAGTATCTCTCTGGATGATGTGAAAACATTTGTTACTTCGCATTTGGGATATAACAATGCCATCGGTGTTGTTGGGGGAGACATCTCTTTTATAGAAGCACAGAAGTATCTTGAAGATGTATTGAATTTACTTCCCAAGGTAGAGATAACGCCCATAGAGAAAGTTAAGGCATCCGATAAAAAAGAGACCGTACTTATTAATGAAGATACGCAGCAGGCATACATTTACTTTGGTGCACCCTTTAACTACTCATATGAAGCCAAAGATCAGTACAAAGCCAAAATAGCGGAGTATTTGCTTGGCGGCGCAGGATTCGGTTCACGTCTTATGGAAGAGATACGTGTGAAGAGGGGTTTGACATACGGTGCATACTCAGCACTGAGACGTACGAAATCGGCTTCTTATCTGAGCGGATATCTTCAAACGAAACTGAGCACACAGGATGAAGCCAAAGCGCTTGTCCAAAAAGTGGTGGATGATTTCGTAACCAAAGGGATCACCAAAGAGGAGCTCAAAGCGGCTAAAGAGTTTTTGGTCGGTTCGGAGCCTCTACGTACAGAAACACTCTCTCAAAGGTTAAGTAGAGCCTATAATGAATATTATTACGGCAGACCTCTTGGTTTTTCCAAAGAGCAGTTAAAGAAAATAGAGTCTGTTTCACTTGAAGAGATGAATGCTTTTATAAAGTCGCATAAAGAGCTGTCTGAGCTTTCATTTGCTATTGTGACGAAGAAATAAAATATTTTGTAGGGTGTTGTACCCTTACAACACCAAAAATCTAAACAAAATTTATATCTATGCCTGGTTTTGGTGTTGTCATGGGACAACACCCTACATGAAAAATATGTCAATATGACATATTTTTATCCATCTTCAAAAAGCTTCGTTATAATTTACTTATCAAACACATAGGAAGCCTGTATGGAAGAAGCAAAGCTGCTGTTCAAGAAACTCAAGATGTACTCTCTCCTTGATCTTGCCCTCATCATCCCCACTTCCTATAACGATACCACACTCTCAACAACATTGGAACTGGGTAAAGTCAATACACTTGAAGCAAAGGTGACAGATACCTCTGTTTATAATGGTAAACTCCGTGTGACCTTCAATCTTACGCAGTCAGGCAGACGGCTCTCTTCCATGTTCTTTCGTGTCACCCCCTACCATCATAAACTATTTGAAGTAGGTTCTTCCCATGTCATACAGGGAAAACTTGAGGAGTATAAAGGCTACCTGCAAATGTCACAGCCAAAGTCCATTAAACAGATAGGCAAAATAACCCCTAAATATAAAACAGTACTCAAAGAGAGTGAGATCGCTTCTCTCATAGAACTTTATGTGACAGAGAGAAATCTTTTTAATGAAGGGTTGGATTCCAAAGAGGTGGCGACTCTCATGCACATACACTTTCCCAAAAGCATGGAAGAGGTGTATGAGAACGGTAGTTTTAAACCTGAGTTCATCGAGGTGCTTAAATTTGTAGAAGCCTTTAACCATTTAAAGAAATTACGGGGTAAAAAGGTTGATTTCCCTGCACTTAGGGCATTACATGGAGATATCAAAACTTTTGTAGAGCATTTACCCTTTGTGCTGACCAAAGAACAGCAAACCGTAATAGCAGCTATTCAAAAAGATCTTTCACGCGAAGATAAAGCAGCCAAGCGGATGGTTGTTGGGGATGTGGGTTCAGGAAAGACCATGGTCATTCTGGCTTCGGTGATGATGGCACTTCCTCATAAAAGTATTTTGATGGCACCGACTTCTTTACTTGCTTTGCAGCTTTATGAAGAGGCCTGTAAGTATTTGCCTAAAGAGGTAAATATTGCTCTTGTGATGCAGGGTAAGGATGAAGGTGATTATACCCAGGCAGATTTCATTATCGGTACGCATGCACTTCTCTATAAAGAAGATCTGCCGGAAGCATCATTGGTGATGGTAGATGAACAGCATCGTTTCGGTACGAAACAACGTGCCAGTCTGGAAGCATTGGCTAGTGGCACACCGAGTGAGTCAGGTGATAACGATTCATCGCTTGAGGCGACAAATCATGATCGCCAGACCCCTCTATTGTTACGTAAACCTCATTATATTCAGTTTTCTGCTACTCCCATACCAAGAACACAGGCGATGATGGAGTCTGAACTGCTTGATGTCAGCCTCATTACCACCACACCGTTTGAGAGAGAAGTGTTGACACAAACCATTTCCAGACAGGATTTTCCAAACCTGCTTACACACATCAAAGAGGAGATATCACAAAAACATCAGGTTCTTATCATCTACCCTTTGGTGGAAGAGAGTACAGAAGTTCCCTATCAGTCTTTAGAGGAGAGTAGAGGCTTTTGGGAGAGTAAATTTGAAAATGTCTATGTCACCCACGGTAAGGACAAGCAAAAAGAAGAGGTGCTGCTTGAGTTTAGGGAAAAAGGCGATATTTTACTGGCAACTACTGTTGTGGAAGTAGGTATCTCTCTGCCAAGGCTTACCCTTATCGTCATTGTAGGTGCAGAACGTCTGGGTCTGGCTACTTTGCATCAACTTAGAGGAAGAGTAGGGAGGAATGGTCTAAAGAGCTGGTGTTACCTTTACAGTAATTCTCAAGCCAATAAACGATTGACTCAGTTTACCCAGACTGCCAACGGTTTTGACATCGCAAAGCTTGATCTTAAATTCCGTGACAGCGGAGATATACTTGATGGTACGATACAAAGCGGTCAACGATTCAAGTGGC
The DNA here is from genome assembly GCA_024762315.1 of Sulfurovum sp. GTDB lineage: Bacteria > Campylobacterota > Campylobacteria > Campylobacterales > Sulfurovaceae > Sulfurovum. Next base: position 5,894 of record JANTHR010000026.1, on the reverse strand, counting down.
TGGATATGGCTGAAGATGAGAAAGTGGTGGCTTACGCCAAATTAAGAATTAAGAATTAAGAATTAAGAATGAGGAGTTATGGTATGTGGGCAATACGCCCACACTCTATTAGTAGAGTCCAAATTTTCCATCGGCTCTTTTATACATGACCCTCATAAGCCCTTCTTCATCGTTGAAGACAATGAATTGTCGTTTTTTTTCTGCTTTAAGTGCTTCGATGGCCTCATCGAAATCAAGCGGTTTATGAAGCTCAAGATCCATAGGTACGATCTCTATTTCATCCGTTTCCAGCTCAGATACGGCTTCTGCTTCTTCTCCCATATCCTTAAAGCTCATAATACGGTGATTTTTTATCTTGTCCGCATGACGTCTGAGTGATTTTTTTACTCTCTCTATAGCAAGGTCTATAGCAGCATATACATCTTTATCTTTTTGTGTGACAACGATCGTATTTTTATCTTTAAGATTGATCACAAATTCTACTGAAAATCCCTTTTTGCCATTTTTTTCATCACCGCTGATCACTGTTGTCGCAGAGATGATGTCCAGGTTGTATTTTTTAAGTCCCTCAAGTGCTGCATCGGCATATGCTTTAATGGCTTCAGTAAGTTCGAATTGTCTTCCTACAATACTTTTATTCATGATAAATCCTTTAACTATAAGATATGGATATCAACTATCCATACTTAATTGTAGCTTAAATAACTTAATGAAGGGTAAATGGCCTAGAGTCTTTGGAGAGTACGACGGTTATAGTTTATCCATGGTGCATTTGTAACATCGGCGGAATCAGGGTTTTTGTAACGTACGTTGACATCGACCAGAACAGAGGTGTGATATGTTGTTTTTGTTGTGCTGGTATCAAGTCTTGAAGTACAAGCAATGCTTGAAGGAAGATCTATATACCGCATGCGTACAGTGATAAGGTAACCTGTGCCATTATTGGCTCCACCGGTATTTGGAATATCAAAGACAGTAGAGTTGACAAGTCCCCTGATTGTTTTAAGACAGCCATTTGTCTGCATATTATGCCCTTGTATAGCCAAAACAGCATATTCTGTATAGCTTTTAGCAAGCAAAATTGCCTGCTCTTTACGATATTGCGTGCTTGTCTCTGAGACAATTTTTCCCGATAGGTTCATTACCAATGCAGTAATCCCAGCCATCAATACAATGACTACAATAGCTGTCAGCATAGAAAAAGCTTTTCTCATCGCATCACCACCTTTTCTTTACATGCAGACACATTGGTTGAACTGTTCGTATCGCCAACACGTTCTGTTGCACATAGCTTGATCCTTATGGTTCCTCCTTGCTCAGCATATTTAAATGATGTGACATTACGTATGAGCGTAGAACGAGGTGTGTTCACATCATCAAAATGGGTGCCGGCCCAGGGTTGATAGCCATAGCGTATTTCCAGATCGAATGAACGTGGCGTATTATCTGCGTCTGGAACTATGTTACCGTTTCTTAGACCACCATCTTCAGGGTAGAGTGCATTTTTATTTACCGCTACGATCGCATATGCACTCCATGCGAGTTTATACTGGTCGGAGATCATCGTATTTGCTCCTCCTGAGGCTCGGTTGGTGCGAAAGGTAGTATTGTTTCTAATACTTACCTGATGAATACAGCTTGTATTGCCATCATACCCAAAACAATCAGGGTTTTGAAAATTTGTACCATCTTTTTGTCCGTTAAGTGAAAAAAGAAGGGCAAGAGGAGGCATACTATTGCTTCCTGACAAATTTTGTATAATAGGTTTTGTTATTTTGTTTAGTCGTGAACCTGGCGTACTTATTCCTGTACTAGCGGTACTGGCATTGACATCACAGTAACCACTCCATCCTGGTCTGGTTTTTGACGAGAAGCTTTCATTGTCATAACCTATCCATTCAAGGACAGCCCTGTCAGTACCATTGGTGTCATATATCATATCTACTAGTGGAATATAGGTACCATTAGATTTTCTTGTAATGACTGAGTTACCGATCCGATAGGTAAGTCTGTTAACGATCTGATTAACAGCCAATTCTGTTTTGAGTGTAACCCTGTGCATCGCATTTTGAACAATATAATTTTCATAAAGTTGTGCGATCAGGGAGGAGCCTATGGATGAGACAATACCCAGAATGACAATAACAAACACAACTTCCAAGAGTGTAAACCCTTTTTTAAGCAATATGATCTTCATAGACTTCCTTTATGGTTGTAACGGTACAGATATGACATTCGGCGTACCGATGTTACAGACAAAAGCACTGAGCACAATAGACTTATTATATTCAGAAGCCCCTGAGGTACTTGTCAGTGTTACAGAAATGAGTTTGATATTGGTTGAAATGGATGAAGTCTGGAACGGATTATTAAATACAATAGGGCTGTTCGCATAGTTGGTACTATCTTTAGCATAAGAGACCGTATTTGCAATGGATATACTTTTATCCACATATTCACCTATATTGTTTTCAAGTTTTGATTCCTCAGTATTATATACGGTGATTTTGCTGCTTAGGCCATTGTAATCATCCACGTCATCACTGATGTTATTATCGGATATTTCACGACTAAGTCTATTGGCCGGTGCTGCATTTATGAATTGAGCAGGATTCATACTTCGACTTAAGTAGGATAGGTTGAGATCTCTTGTGCCGACAGCAAGTTCTGAATCTCCGCCATTTACTGTAAGTATGCCTGTCTTGTTAGTATCATTTTCATCCCAACTTTGTGTTAATATAAGGCTTATCTGTGAAGCTGCTGCAGCAATGGATTCTTGCTGTAATGCTACATTGCTGCTTTGGATGCTTTGATTGAGTACAAGAGGAGCACTTAAGAGTGTTATCCCTATAACAACAATAGCAAAGATCAGTTCTATCATTGCGATGGCAGGTCTTAGAATGAGCATGTTTTTTACCACTCTATACGTTTTGAATTTGGGTTATAACTTGCATTGGTATCCAAAACCATACCTGTATTGCCTTTACCTGCCCAGCCACCTCCGCCCTGGAAATTCACGATGGGATTAAAGACGCCATTGGGGTTATAGCCTAACCAGGGAACACTAGGAACCACTACTATCGTGGTGTTGTATGGACGTTGTATATTGTTAGGAAGGCTGACCGTAATGTTTGTAGGGTTGTTAAGATCGATATTGCTATTTGGTGTAATAGATAATGCAGAACCTTGTCTTGCATCTGTCAAGCTTCCTATCTGCCCATCACCTTTGGTGGAGTCATGCTTTGTATTGACCCACCATTGACCATTATCTCTTGGGCTTGAAATGTTTAAATCATAAAGAGCACAGTTCATTATAGTGCCATCCATAGCTAAACCGCTGCAATAGCCTTCTACAAACATTGGTATAGTTGTTTGTGATTCACTTGGAGTAACGATATAAGGTGTGTTTTGACTTGCTGCAATACGCCCATAGATAAAATTGACTGTACTATTAACAGTCGCATTTCCCTCGGGAATGTAATTTGCTATCATATGTGCATTTGAACTTGCTGCTGTAGAGTTTGCTTCTTTGAAATTGAAGGTTACAGCAAGTGGATTAGAGACGAGATTTGCCTTGCGTTCAAAATTGTATTCAAGACTAATATTGGCTGAACCGTTATTCTCATTTTTAAATTGTGTGCTGTCAATACGGATAGCAAAAGTGCTGTTGGTATCGTTATTGTCTTTGCTGTAACTCAAAGAAGTATTGGTGTCCTGTGAACTATTGTATCTTTGCAAACTGGTTTTTTCTGGAGGGAGATACCCATCCGGATCTATGCTCATAATTGTATTTTTATCAACAGGTGAACTATTTTGTGTAATGGTACGATTGATGTCAAATATTACCGGCTTTGCAGCACATGAGGCAGTATAGTTAGTAAGCTGTGTACCTGATTTTCCTCTTGCAACCAATGGACCGTTGAAGCGTACAGCCATGGCACGATCTGGAATGTTTGTGGTGTTAAGATCATTCATGTAAACAAAGTTGTTATTATTTGGCATACTTATTATTATGCCTTTTACATCATAGGTGTATGGATTAAAGTTCAGATTCATTTCACGGTGCGTAGCATCAAAATTCGAAGCTGTATTACAGCCTGAGAGTGTATTTCCATCGGATGAAGTACTTGCATCGCCAAGGTTACAGTCGTCACTGTAAAATCTTTTGTACCGATAGGTTTTTTGATCTACTTTGGTCCAGGTGCTATCGATAATATGAAAACGGTAGTTTCCGACATTATTATGTGATAAATTGTAAGGTAATTGATTTTTCCAGTCATAGAGTACCTGACCGTTTCTGAATTCATAAGTAATATTGCTATCATTCGTGTCATTGCAGGAGCTAAGATCATTAAACTCAAGGGTACTGTTAAGCTCCTGATAATAATTGAGTGCAATATTGTCACTGTTGAAAGTTGTAGCGTTGGCTTCTAATCTGTAGTCGTATTCCGCAGCCAAGATTGCACCGGTAGGATTGTTATTGTTTGCAATCTGGATTTTTGGAGCGCTACTTTCATTGTGCTCATCCGCATCAATAACCGCAATACGATAACTTTCGGGCCTTATTGAGAAATTATCACGCGAACAGTAAGGTTTACCAAAGAAATCTCTCAGGCAGGCATAGCATCCCGAAACACCACGCTCGGCATTCACATAGCTTTTGCAGTTTGCACAGTTTCCTTCACTGTCACTTGCTTGCAGATGGGGTTGATAGACAGTGTTGATGAAGCAGTCATCATCATCGATCGTACAGGTGTGGGGAATGATCGTGTTATTTTCATCTACAAGTACCCACATCCTGTAGGCAGCATTTTTAAGGGCACTGTTGATCCGCATATCATTGCTATCTTGCATGTTGATCCTTGATTTGCTTTGGCTGTCTGGAAACTGGATGAAGATACTGTTGGAGTGGATGATACTCGGATCGGTATTCTGGCAGGTGAAGATGGAGTTATTGTCGTCATAGGGTGAGGCATCGATCAACTCTACATCGACGGTATATCCGCTGATCGTCTTTTCATGTCTCAGATCTGTCGGGTCATAAGCGACCAAAGAGAAGTCAAAGTCCCTTCCTGCTATTTGGGTAAAGAGAGGAAATCTCTCCCTGTCTGTGTTGAAGTTTCCACTGTCAAGCCTTTCAATATTGAACATGCCCCATTCGGGATTATAGACAGGGTTTTGTTCACATCTTGGGAGTGTACCGCTTTTTGTGCTTAGTGGCAAAGGAGCGGGACCGGATCCAAAATCGATATATCCTATGAGATCGATGTCAAAATAGCCGTCAAAATAGTCTGATGAGGTAAAGTCAAAATCAAATCGGCTGAAATAGGTCTCAAAGGCACCCAGCGTACCACCGGAGGCATTGACATCTTTACCAAAAGCGATCTCGGGCTTGGAGGCATTAGTGACTATTGCGGGCACCATGACATTGGTACCAGTTTTAGAATAGAGTGCTTTGTCGAACGAGACTTTGTTTGAAGGATTTACATCCAGCGCCAGTGTGGTATTTTGAAGGTCAAAATCCCCTTCTAAGCTTCGTATAGAGATGTTAAGATGAAGTTTTCCATTGCCAAGGGTCTTGATCTCTCTGTTTTGGGAGGGGAGTGTATAATTGTCATTCCGTACAGAGTAATCATAACATATATTGGGCTTATAGAGTTCCGCAGAAAAGGCGAACATACTTGGTGTAATGTAGTCGTTATTGCTGTAGACTTTGATATAGACATCGTTGATATCAGGGTTATTGTCCCTGTATCCAGTCATTAAAGGTGAGACATCATAACGGTCTATATCCACCCCGTCATTGTTGACCTGCAGGTTGTTGCTTTGACCGGGAATGTCATCACGCAGCACTCCATCCATGACTCCGTCAAACATATTGTCCCTGTTCCCTA
>JANTHR010000025.1 GCA_024762315.1 Sulfurovum sp. | reverse complement strand
ACGGTAATACTCTCATTCAGGTCATCACCCGTCGTACTCGGATCGTTTTGATCCGGGGTGCTGGCTGCGGTGGTGGTATTGGTGATCGTATCTCCTGACGTGCCGGCATCTACGGTTGCTGTGATCTTCAATGTCGCAGTTGCCCCGTTATTGAGTGTGCCGATCGTCCAGAGACCGGTACCAGCGTCATACGCACCCGCACTGTCATCACTCACATAACTCACCCCTGCCGGAAGGGTATCGGTCAAAGAAACATTGGTCGCCTGTGCCGCACCGTTATTGGTCACGGTGATCGTATAGACGACAGTGTCACCCTCATTCAGGGTACTGTTATCTACGACTTTCGTGGTGACAAGGTTGGCCTGCATTTGATAGCCATTGTTCTCTTCAAAATTATCTTCATCTGCATTCACAGTTACGGTAGTAGGATCGCCTCCTTCAGTTTGTAATGCACCTGCAGGCAATGTATTCTCGTCTATATCGACAGTGGCATCTCCTACCGCAACTGCGGTTGCATTGTAATCACCGTTAGCATCGGTTGAAACAGTTTGAATTTCTCCATTAGCCGCTGTTATTGTAATATTTACATCCGCTAGATCAGGCTCACCTGCATCCTGAGTGCCATTACCATTTAAATCATTATAAATATGCCCGACTATATTCCCAGCTGGGTTAAAAAATACGGTATAATCCTCAACCTCACCTTTCCCCCCATCTCCGGAAGATCCGACTCCGGTATTTTCTGAAAATCTAAATCTCACATACGATTGTCCTGTATAATTATCACTCGGAACACTTATAGGGATAATTGTTTCAACGGCAACAGTGCTGGAGATAGCATAATCTGAAAGTAATTGCTCACCCGCATCCGAAAAATCTCCATCACCGTTTAAATCGATCCATGCACTTAAATACCCTGTTCCTACAGAGGTTACATTGAGATCATAATCAAAACCTACCGTCATATTAAGTTCAGAACTTACCGTAGGCTGACTACCTATACGTACCCCGTCTTCGTCATCAAAATTAATATTTCCTGTATCTGGATCGTCATCTGCATCTGCATTAGTGGAGTATTGTGCAGCTTCATTATCTGGAGGAAAACCATAGCCCAATACTGTATAAACAGTTGATTGATGTTTCGCATCTCCATAACTTGAAGGAGCATCCCCATGATCATTATGATCTATTAGAATTGCTTCAAAATCTGCTTCTTTAAATGAAATGTCTATTAATCTGTATGCCGAGGCATGATCTGTATCTCCATATGCATTATCATTGGATACCCTAAGGTTCACAGAAGAGATATTATTGGGTCCATCGGGTCCGACTATTGCAATACCACCTCCCCTACATGCAGCATCAGGGCTTGTAGCTGAATCATTACAGTTACCGTCATCTTTACCTTTTAATTTTACATCATATCCAGAACCATAACTTCCTTCACCATAAGTCACATCCGAGTTCCCATTAGCTTGTATATAGGCTCGACTTGGAGCTATCATATAGATATCATCCGTCCCTGTAATATATTGACCACTTGTAGCATTATTTTTATCAAGGTCAAATCCTGTAAATACTATTCTATCTACATCAACAGGGTTTGTTGTTCCCTGCTCAACTACCGTTATTTTAAGATCCATATATGCAAGATTGTCATCTGCATCTCTATCTCTTAATCTTGTTTCAAGAATACCACTGTCTACATCAATACAATTACCGCTTTGGGTAATTTGATCATATTCATTGTCTTCTGCTGTTATTTCGACAAGAAGATCAAGCGCTTGCCCGTTATAGCTTGCATTTGTTCCCAAACGATAAATATCACCTGTTAAACAGGTAGTCAAATTACCATCTCCGTTTGTTTTGGTGATCGTATTATCTAATTCTATATCAACAGCATGCAAAGAAGTTACAAAAATCGTAGTAAATGTAATAAGTATAAGTAGCTTTAACCATTGTTGTATATATTTCATTGTCTTCCCTATATTTATGACTCGTCAGTCATGAATGTTAAAGTAACCCGGCGGTCTTTTCCAAAGTGGGGGGGGGAGATCCGTGGCTTTCCGTCCCTGCTTTTCAGTCAGGTTTGGCTTTTACTCTGTAGTGCATAGGGCACTAAATCACGTTTTTATTATACTGAAAAAATGTCAAAAAATGTCAAAATCCACTACCATTATGGCTTTCTTGTGAATAAAAGTATGAATATTATGTAAATTATTTAAAAAAGTTCGTAATATCTTAGGTTTTTTATAATAATTACAGTATGCAAGAAGAATTGTTTTTGATGTCTAAAATGATTGAGATATGATCACTTTAGACATAAAGGAAGGTGAAGTTACTTTTTAAGCGGTGTCACGTACATATTAATGTAGCGTCCTTCCTGTTTTGGAGGTGACTCCAGCTGAGCAATATCTTCGAGCATCGGCCAAACACGGTTAAGCACCTCAACACCCCATTCGGGGTTTGCCATTTCACGTCCTCTAAGGAAAACACGAAGTTTTACATGTTTACCTTTCTCAAGGAACTCTCTGGCATGTTTTACTTTATAGGCAATATCATTTTCAGCGATCTTACAAGAGAATTTCACCTCTTTGACTTCTATTTTCTTTTGCTTCTTTCTCGCTTCTTTCTTCTTCTTTTCAAGTTCATATTTGTGTTTTCCGTAGTCCATGACCTTGGCAACAGGAGGTTTTGCATCCGGAGAGACCAGTACCAGATCCAGTCCTTTCTCTTCTGCAATATTTAGTGCTTCTGCTCTGGAGATGATGCCGAACTGTTCACCGTCATCACCCAGAACCCTAAGTTCACTTGCCCTGATCGCATCATTCATGATGGTATCATCAGCTTTTTTTCTACCCCTGTTTCTGTCGTTTTGTCTACTCAAATTTTTCCTTCTTGAAGTTGTTGTGTTAATTCTACCATAAATTCGTCTTGTGTTAGATTATACTGTTCTCTGTTTCTTCTGTTTCTTATCGCCACCGTATTGTTGGCCACCTCTTCGTCACCAATGATCACAACATACGGTACACGCTGCTTTTCTGCCGTCCTGATACGTTTGTTAAGGGAATCGTTTTTGTCATACACCTCTGAGTCAATGCCCTCCAGTATCAGTTTTTTCTTAAGTGTATTTGCATAATCCGCATGGTTTTCAGTAATCGGTATGAAGATCACCTGTGTCGGTGCCAGGAAGAACGGAAACTCTCCGGCATAGTGCTCTGTCAAGATACCGATAAAACGCTCGAACGAGCCAAGGATCGCACGGTGGATCATCACCGGTTGTTTGCGTGTATTGTCCTCGGCGACATACTCTACTTCAAAACGCTCAGGAAGGTTAAAATCTACCTGAATGGTCCCGCACTGCCATTTACGCCCGATCGCATCTGTGATCTTAATGTCGATCTTGGGGCCATAGAAGGCTCCGCCGCCCTCATCTATGGTAAACGGCAAGCTGTTTTCATTCAAGGCATCCTTGAGCCCCTGTGTCGCCATCTCCCATACCTCATCATCACCGATGGCTTTTTCCGGTTTGGTTGAAACTTCCATCGTATAGTCAAATCCAAAGAGTTTCATCACAGAGTCAACGAACTCCACTACCTCAATGACCTCAGCAGCGATCTGCTCCGGTGTACAGAAGATATGCGCATCATCCTGGGTGAACTCTCTTACGCGAAGTAATCCGTGCAATACACCTGACTTCTCATGTCTGTGCACCACACCATACTCATAATAACGTAATGGCAGATCACGGTAACTCTTTTGTGTTTGCTTAAAGATCTGGATATGCCCGATACAGTTCATCGGCTTGATTCCATACTCTTGCCCATCGATCTCGGTTAAGTACATATTTTCACCATAACAGGCATAGTGTCCCGATGTTCTCCACATGTCTGCCTTGAGAATTTCCGGTCCGCGTACCGGTTCATACTCTCTTACAAGATGCGCTTTGTGCAATATCTGCTCCAGTTTATAACGAAGCTTCGCACCTTTTGGCATCCAAAACGGAAGACCGGCCCCTGACTCTTCGTTGAACATGAAGAGCTCCATCTCGGTACCGATCTTTCTGTGGTCACGCTTCTTTGCCTCTTCCATCATGGTTACATAGGCTTTGAGAGACGCTTTGTCCGCAAATGCCACACCGTAGATACGTGTAAGCATCTCTGCATTCTCATCACCGCCAAGGTATGCCCCTGCGACACGTGTCAGTTTAAAGTTGTTTAAAAAGCGCAGTGCCGGTACATGCGGGCCACGGCAGAGGTCTTCAAACTCACCCTGCTTGTAGATGGAGACCGTTTCATCAGGAATACGAGAGAGTACAGCCTGTTTCAGATCATCATTGGCAAATTTTTTCAGTGCTTCATCTTTGCTGATCTCATATTTTTCGATCTTATACTTTTTCTTGATGAGCTCTTTCATCTTTTTTTCAATGGTCTTCAGATCCTCTTCACCGATCTTCTCATCCACTCTAAAATCATAATAGAACCCCTCATCCACTACCGGTCCCACAAAGAACTGTGCATCAGGGTATAGCGCTTTGATGGCCTGTGCCATGAGGTGTGCCGTTGAATGGCGAATGATCTCCAATGCTGCTTCACTATTGTCATATTCTATCGGTGTTGCCGTACAGTTCTCTCCTGCACTCTGTGTATCTATAATGTTTCCCTGGTCATCCATGTAACCTATAAGATTTTCACTCAAATTAAGCCTTTATGTGTCACAGCCTACAATGCCGTGCGCTAAAAATGCGATTATTATAGCTAAAAGTTAAATAAATATGAATTAAAAGAAGATATTTGAGAATTTTAAGTATCTGTTCGTTATACTTCTGTCCTATTTTGACTATGTGACCAGTCACATGAGCCTTTCGCTAAGAAAAACTTGGCGTTTGCTCAGGCAAAAGGAGCTTTGCTTCTTTTGCGGTCTGTCCTATAGGATCGCGTAACTCAGTTGGTAGAGTACTTCCTTGACATGGAAGAAGTCGTTGGTTCAAGTCCAATCGTGATCACCATTTTTAATCTTGACAGACCCAGGCACTCTCTTTGCACAATCTATCAAGATACTCACTCGCCTCACTCTTTCCGCTTTTTAATGCTTTTTTAAGATTTTCATAGGCTTTCATCTTATCATGTTTTACCTCTTTGCCCCAAGCATACATTACTGCTACATTTACCTGCGCAGCACTGTCTCCAAGATCAGCCGCTTTGGCAAAAAGTTCAAATGCTCTTTTCTCGTCTTTGGCTACACCTTTGGCATCCATATACAAAGAGGCTAAATTATTATACGCTTCTTTAATACTGTTCTTTATTGCTTTTTCATACCAGTATTTTGCTTTTTCATAGGCATGGGGCTCACCGTTCTCGCCTTTTTGGTAATAAAGTTGTGCAAGATTGTACTGTGCTGTACCAATGCCTTGCTTGGCTGCTTTTTCATACCACTGCATCGCCTCAGAAACATCTGCCTTGACCCCTTTGCCATTGGCATAGATCAACCCTACATTGTATTGGGCTTGGGCATCTCCCTTTTTCGCCAGTACATAAAAAACATTCAATGCTTTAATATAGTTGCCTTGATTGTAATCTTTTACCGCCTGGTCAAAATCACCTGACCATACACACAACGTTAAACCCAATAAGATAATCATCTTTCTCACGCTTCTCTCCTACTCTATGGTCTCGGCGATAAACGTTTTTGTTACTTTCCCGCCAAAACGATAGACCCCGTTCTCATAACTCACATAGAGTTCATCACCGCTCTTTGGGTACACCTTGACCTGGTCGGGTATTTTACCCTCTTTATGATTGCGGACGAAACAGGCTACCATACCCGTACCGCATGCCAGTGTTTCATCTTCCACACCGCGTTCATAGGTGCGTACATACATTGTATCGCCGTCAACCTTGCAGATATTGACATTGGCATTGTATTTGTGACGAAGTTCCCGTGCCTGCCCAATATCAAAATGTTCAATATCTTCTCTGACAGCTACCAAATGGGGTACCCCTGTGTCGATAAGCCACCAGATCTCTCCATTTTCTTCTATATCATCTCTGATGATCTTCGGTGCAGTCATATCGCTGACCACATAAAGCCCGTTGATCGTAGCATGGATGACACCCGCTCCTGTGAGAAATTCTGCTGTACCATCCTTGGAGATACCTTTTTCGTGGGCAAAATGTGCTACCGCTCTAGAGGCATTGCCGCACATGTCTGCACGAGAGCCATCAGAATTATAGAACTCCCATTCGAAATCATATTTCGGGTGAGGAAGCAGTACGACCAAACCGTCTGCACCCACACCATTTTGCCGATGGCACAGTTTTTTGGCAAGCTCAGACCTGTCCGCCTTTTCCTGTGCTATCAACATCACAAAATCATTCCCGTTGGCCGAATATTTAGTCACTGTCATGAAAAATCCTTTAAAATCTCTTCTTTTACACGCTTATACTCATGCTGCAGCTGTTGCAAGTCTCCACTGTTATCTATGACATACGTTGCCCGTCTGCGTTTCTCTTCTATATCCATCTGCGATTCTATCCGCTTTAATGCATCTTCTTCATTATACCTGTCCCTTTGCATCAGTCTTTTTAACTGTTCTTCCTTGGGAGCATAGACAACAATGGATTTTTCTATCCCATAACGTCCGCCTTCAAAAAAAAGCGGAATATCTATAATGAAGGGAATCTTCTTTTTGTTCTGTTCCAGGGCTTGCTGCCTGATCTCCTCATAGATAAGGGGATGCAGAAGCGATTCTAAGGCCAAACGCTTCTGCGGATCTCCAAAAATAATGCTTCCCAAAGCTTTTCTGTCTACTTTTTTGTTATGCATGATCAGTTCTTCTCCGAACATTTCAGCAATGGCCCTGTGCTGTTCGTCCAAGACAGTGTGTGCTACCTCATCTGCATCAATGAAATGGAATCCGCACAAAGAGAAGATCTTCGTTACGGTACTCTTCCCTGTGGCAATGCCACCGGTTAAAGCAATTGCATACTGAAAGTCCATCTATACTTATACCCTGTTACCATTTTCTAAAGGATTTAAGCTGCATCCGGTCATAACCGTACACATCATTTCTAAACTGTAACTTCCCGTCATAATCTACCCAGGCAGTCAGGTAGATCACATCTATAGGCACTTTTTCTCTCAGGTTGATGTGTGTTTTTTCTTTCCCTTTAAGGATCTTTTGCGCTTTGTCGAAGTCTATATTGCTATTGAACGTAGAGAATGTTTTAAGCAGTTCTCTTGGTTTTTGCAAACGAATACACCCATGACTGAATGCTCTTTTGCTTCTTTTAAAAAGACTTTTGCCCGGTGTATCATGCATATAGACCGAGAATTTGTTCGGGAAAAGGAACTTCACTTTTCCCAAAGCATTCTTTTTCCCCGGGAGCTGTGCAAAATGGAACGGCATCGGCGTACCGTCTACATAATTGCGCCAATTAATAGAAGATGGATCCACAATCTTGGCATTCTTCCCCCATCCCCGACGTATCTCTATGTCTTTTCTTTTCATCGCATTGGGATTTCGTATCAATTTTGGCACGAACTCTTTTTGAATAATACTTTTAGGCACATTCCAATAAGGGTTCAGCACAATATATTCTACCGTATCACTGAATATAGGTGTAGGATGATTCGGCTTTCCTGTAATCACCCTCATGGTCTGCATCAGTTTTCCGTCTTCTTCAAAATAGAGTTTAAAATCCGGGATATTGATGATAATATGCTTTCTCGAGTGCCGCTCATTGAGCCATTTGATACGATCAAGGTTCAAGCGTATCGTTGTGATGCGTTCATCCACTGTTTTGTTAAGTACCGCCAGGGTTCCCGGACCCACAACACCATCTGTGACTAGGCCGTTTCGTGCCTGGAAGTGCTTCACAGCTTTTTGCAGACATGCATCATATACCATATCTTCCTCACTATTCTCACAGGGAATGTAATCGCCTGTAATACTCAATCTTTCCCGAAGAGCAAATACCCCTTCATCACTTTTCCCTGGCTTGAGCTTGCCATGAAGTATTACCGGAGGCCAGCCGCCGTTGTCTCTTATCTTCATATATCTTTCCAGCTCTTTTTGCAGTGCCTTATAGTGATAGGCATTGGGCACAGCTGCCTGAAGCTGTTTTTTCAAACTGCTTCCAAACGCTGCATTCTCTAGCATTTGGATCGGATTTGCCCTAGGCCTGTGCAGTACCCATTCCGTACTGACATCGTTGACCATAAGGTTAGAGATACGTGCATTGAACGCGCCCCAGTTGATACTCCCTAAATAGGCATAGTTCGTATACCCTTCGTACAGTTGGGAGATCTTGAATTCAAGGTCTATTTTTTGCGCCAAAGTCCCTTTGCCTGCATAGAGTTCCCTGGCTTTACTCTCCAGAAGCAATGCATCCTGATAAAGTTTGCCATTTTTATCCAGAGTCGTGTCATTCTTAATATACTCAAAAAGATCTTTTGCTGCAGAAGAGAGGTCTTTCTCATGCATCCATACCGGTACAAAAAGCAATTGTGTATAGAGTTTTTTTAAAAAGCTGCGCTCTGGCTGGTTTTGCAGTGAATTCAGTATCACTTCTGAAGCATGTTCCTGAAACTCAAGTTTTCCGGCCTTAAGTATTGTAGTCTGCATGACGAGTGCAAAAGCGAAGATCGCTACACTCGCCCATCCCTGCCGCATATTCCTTGTTCGTCCCATTCTCTTTCCCTGATATAAAATGAAATTTGAATGATTATATCGTAAACTTATGAGAGAAATGCTAAAATCAAGCTATGCACTTTAACTTTGGCTCACCTTACTTCTTATTGTTATTGTTTCTCTTGCCCTGCTTTTTATGGTGCAAACCCTACAATAAAATGTATTACTTTCCCCAATTGTCATGGATCTCAAAAGAATCTCCGCTTTTGACCCTGGATCCATGGCTTAAAATGTTTCTTTACACACTTATGGTCATTGCATTGGCCAAACCGTTTATCTACGACAGCTCTGCCGACCAGCACAAAAAAGGAAGAGATCTCATATTGGCGATCGATGCAAGCGGCTCCATGGCACAGAGCGGCTTTGACACCAAGGATCGGTTTAAAACCAAATATGAAACGACGCTGGAACTCTCAAAGGCATTCATCAAAAACCGTTTGGATGACAATATGGGGGTCGTCATTTTTGGTACCTTTGCCTATACAGCTTCACCACTCACCTACGATCTTGATGCACTTAGTTTCCTGCTTGGGACAACAACAGTCGGCATAGCGGGCGAGAGTACGGCCATTGGTGATGCACTCATGCAGTCCATACATACGCTTACCTTCGGAAAAGCCAAAAACAAAGCAATTATTCTGCTGACCGACGGCTATCATAATGCAGGAAGAAGCTCTCCCAAAGAGGCAGTAAAAAAAGCAAAAGAGCTAGGGATAAAGATCTACACCATAGGGATAGGGCAAAAGCGTGATTATGACAGCAGCCTATTGCAAACCATAGCGAAAAAGAGCGGAGGAAAAAGTTATGCTGCAAGCTCGGAAGAAGAACTCTCCAAAGTCTTCAAGGAGATCAATGCCCTTGAACCCAGCCTTATTCGGGGCGAGCATTATCTCAACCAGAAACTGCTTATATTTTTTCCATTAAGTATAGTTTTCCTATTCCTTTTTCTTTGGGTGCTTTACACCAAAAGGAGTGAAACATGACACTTCTCTATCCGGCATTTTTATGGCTTTTGATCCCGGTGCTCATTCTTTTTTTCACGAAGAAGAACAGGAACCTCATTTCGACAGTGCATCTCATCATCCTGATACTTATCGTGACTGCATTAACCCGTCCGGTCATAAAACTCGGACTACAGGAACAGGCGGTTGAAGCAAAAGATATCATCATCGCCTTGGATGTCTCTTATTCTATGAGAGCCAAAGATATCATGCCTACACGTTATGACTTTGCCAAAGAGACCATAGCCGCTTTTCTTGCAGCCAATCCAAAAGACAACATCATGCTCATAGCATTTACTACCAATCCTCTCCTGCTTTCTCCTCCGACGACGGATCATGAACTTGTCAATATGGCGCTCAAAAGTTTTAATCCGGAGTACATTCTTACCAAGGGGACCTCACTGAAAAAGCTCTTTAGAAAAATTGCTTCCATGCAAAGTGAAGAAAAAAATCTGCTACTCATAACAGACGGGGGAGAGGAAAACAATCCTGAAGAACTTGCCAGACAAATCAAGAATTCAGGCATAAAGCTCACTGTCCTGGCCCTGGGAACAAAACAGGGAAGCACCATTGAGACTCCCGACGGTACACTGCTTAAAGACAAAGAGCATCATCTTGTTGTCTCCCGCATTAATCCCATGCTGGAAAAATTGGTCTCTAAGACAGGAGGTGAATATCTTACTGCTTCAAGTACCCCTGAAGCAACATCCGGGGTACTGCAGGATGCCATGGAGCATCACAGGCAAAAAAGTGAACTGATCACAAAAAAACAGTACCGCTACAGTGAATTCTATCAAATACCGCTTCTGCTGGCCCTGCTGCTTTTTTTAATTCTCCATACCAGAGCGGTCAAAATGCTCCTTGTGCTTTTCTCTTTCTTGGGTATTCATGCGGAGGCTTCCCTGTTTGAGAGCTATCATCTCAACCAGGCATACAAGAGCTACCATGCAGAAGATTACAACCGGACAAAAAAACTTCTTGACACTTTAGACAATAGTTCTCTACAAAGTCAATTTGCACTGGCGAATACCTACTATAAGCTGCATGACTATCAAAAAGCGATCACGCTTTACCGGGCCATTCATTCCACCTCAGCAAAGACAAAACAGAAACTCTACTACAATATCGCCAACAGCTACGCTATGTTAAAAGTGTATGATAAAGCCAAAATCTACTATACTAAAGCATTACAATTAGGAGAGGATGCCGATGCTGCATACAATCTGAGACTTGTAGCGCTTTTACAAAAGAAAAAAGCCCCGCTCGGTATGGCCCACCCCAAATCACAAAGTGCTGATGGAGGTAAAAGCGAATCTCAGCAGAGTGACAAAAAACAAAACAAAGAAGAAGCACAGCCAAGTTCCGGTTCCGGATCAGGCGGAGAGAGTAAAGCTGGGCAGAAAAAAGAGAAGAAGCAGCTCATACTTGATGAAAGTCAAAAGAAACAACCCCTAAGCTCCAAAGTCTATGAGCTTATCAACAAAGGATACATACGTGAAACACAGCCTTGGTAAATTAGTACTTTTTGTCAGCCTGTTCTTCCTAGTGGCTCAAGCTGAAGATTTTAGCTATGATTTTCATGTCAACAACCAAAATCCGTATGAAAAAGAAGCTTTGCTGCTGAGTATCGATCTCAATCAGACCAATACGGCAGTAGTGCTCTTTTTTCATTTTCGTATCCGCCCAAGCAGCGACTATACTGTGGAGCAGATAGCCTCATCTCAAGACAATACCCTGCACCATACACATATTCACACACTCTATCTTTTACATCCGCTTAGAAGCGGAGATATCAATATCTCTTTTGATCTCGTCAAACGTGTCACAGATGATGCAAAAGTGGCCTACTCCTTTTCAGGGGACAGAGATGACTTTAAAAAACTTGAAACCACAGACAGCAAAGTAGAGATTGCACCCATTGTACTTCATGTCAAACCCCTGCCCAAAAACACACAGCTTGTAGGGGATTTTCATCTCTCTTATCATATAAAAACACACAAAGCAGATGCCTATGAACCTATCCCCATGGATGTCACCATAGAAGGGAAAGGCTATCCTCCGTTTATCGAAGAGCTGATCCCCAAAGAACTTAACATTACTGTTTTTACCCAAAAACCTATCATTCAAAAAAATGTAGACCACACAGGGATCACCTACAAAACAACGTACACTCTGGCTCTTTCAAATGACAAAAATTTTGATCTGCCCCCTATTCGTTTGCATGCTTTCGATCCTCATAAAGAAAAAAGCTATGAACTTGTCATTCCCAAGCAGCATTTTGACATCAAAAAAGCAGATGTCAATGCCCTGGTTGACAAAGAAGATAATCCCAAACCTTTACAGAGTGGCTACTCCTGGCTTACGACTCTATTTGGGTATCTTGCAGCTTTTGCTGCCGGTTATTTAACTGCTGTCAGCGTAAAAGGGAGGAGAAGCATGAAGCAAGTCGAGACTCATCCCCTTGAAGAAAAAATAGAAGCATGCAAAGATGAGAAAACTTTACTGCAGCTGCTTATGGCTGCAGACAATCGTCATTTTACTTCAAGCATAGAGAAACTCGAGAAGCATTTATACGAAAATGGTAAAATCAATTTAAAGAAAGTTAAACAAGAGGTATTGGAGAGGATATGAATAAAAAGATAATACAACTTCAACAAGAACTTGGCAAGGCTGTCATCGGACAAGAAGAGATGATAGAAGGGCTGCTTATAGGGCTGCTTTCTGATGGGCACATTCTGGTAGAAGGCGTTCCCGGTTTGGCGAAGACCACAACCATCAATGCACTCTCCAAAGCACTCGGTCTGGACTTCAAACGTATCCAGTTCACTCCGGATCTTCTGCCTTCAGATATTATTGGTGCACAAATATACAATCCCCAAAACCATACCTTCAGCATCAAAAAAGGTCCGCTCTTCACGCATCTGCTACTTGCCGATGAGATCAACCGTGCCCCTGCCAAAGTGCAGTCTGCTCTACTTGAAGTAATGCAGGAGAGGCAAGTGACCATCGCTGATGAGACCTTTAAACTTGAATCCCCCTTTCTTGTTATGGCAACACAAAACCCCATAGAACAAGAAGGCGTTTACGCCCTGCCTGAAGCACAGCTGGACAGGTTTATGATGAAGATCGTGGTCAAGCACAATTCTGAAGACGAAGAGCTGGAGATCATGCGCAAGGGCGCAAGCAAAAGTTTTGCAGAAGTACAAAAAGTACTCAGCCTTGAAGCGCTCCATACTTTACAGGAAGAAGTGGAGAAGGTACACATAGACAAAGAGTTGGAACAGTATATTGTGCAGCTCATTTCCGCAACTAGAGACCCTGAGAAGTTTGGGCTTGATACCATGGCTACTAATATCATGTTCGGGGCAAGTCCAAGAGCTTCCATAGATCTCTACAAAGCAAGCAGAGTAAAAGCTTTTTTGCGTGGCAATGATTTTGTCACCCCTGCCGATATTGGATATGTGGTACATGATGTACTTCGTCATCGTATCGTGCTTTCCTATGAGGCTAGAGCCAAAGGGCTTACCTCAGATGAGATGATCTCTGAAATAGTTTCGGCAGTGCCGATACCCTAGAAGGTAGAAATGATAACTATTGTAACGATAAAACGGCCCTTAAAGATTAAAATATTTTTACAAAAAAGTATACCCTCACCTGGGGTCACCTCATGACTGTTGCCCTCAAAGCCCTCCAGCTCAAAGCCAGGCATCAGGTCTATACCCTGCTCTCCGGGCACAATCTCTCCAAACTTCACGGAGAGGGGTATGATTTTGCCGAGTTACGGGAATACCAAATAGGCGATGATATCCGTAAGATAAACTGGACGATCACGGCAAAGCTTGGGAAACCGTACATAAAGGAACTTCATGCCAGTCGTGAACTCTCCGTTGTTGTCGCTGCTTTAATGGATGGGGGTCTCTATGTTGGCTCAGGGAACAGTAAACAAGCTAAGCTTGTCGAAGTAGCAACACTCCTGGGTTATGCTGCACAGCAAAACAATGATCTGTTCACAGGCATAGGTTACAGACAGGATCATACCCATGTAACACCGCCCACAAAACAACTCTACCATATAGAGCAGTTTTCCAAAATACTTTTTGAAGCTTCTGTGCTTGGGACAACAGTAAACTACAGTGCTTCTATGCAAGAGCTCTTTAAAAGAGTGCATAAACCTTCACTTGTTTTTGTCATTGGTGATTTTCTCGAAGAGATAGATCTCTCACTGCTTGCACAGAAACATGAAGTCATTGCCGTCATCATACGTGATAGAGAGGAAGAGAATCCAAAGAAACTTGGAGAAGTGACGCTCAGCAGTCCTAAAAGTAATGCCAAACTAGATACTTATTTCGGGAAGAGGAGCATAGAGAAGTATCTTGCTAAACTTAGAGAGAATGACGAGAAGCTGGTAGAGCATTTTTCACGGTATGTTATACGATATGTCAAGATCTTTACAGATGATGAAGTTGTGGGAAAGCTGGTTCGGTTATTTGCCTAAACAAATAACAAAAACGCAAACACGACAAACAAGATCACGTGCAAAAACCCTTCAAGCACATTCGTCTCTCCGTCATTGAAGTTGACTATGCTCACAAGCAGGGTCAGCCCCAGCATCACTCCCTGTACCGGAGTAATTGCAAGATTTAAGCCCATATCCATATAGCGTGTCACAAGGATCACAGCCGGTATTGTCAAAAGGATGGTCGCCAAAGATGCACCCAAGGCAATGTTGATAACGGTTTGCATGCGATTATCCAATGCTGCACGCACCGCTGTAAAGAGTTCCGGAGCAGCAGAAATGAGGGCTACACCTACAGCACCTATGGCCAAAGGCAACCCATATGCTTGCAGTGTATTGCTCATAAAGATAGCCAAAATTTCAGAAAGCACACCAATAGCGATGATCGACAGGACAAGGTTGATACTGTGATACCATCCGTTTATCTCATGCACTTCGCACTGTTCATCTGCTTTACATGCCTCAATCGCTTCAGCATTGTATTCAAAAAAATACCTATGAGACTTCACTTGAATACGCGTAAAAGTAATATAGAGCAAGATGAACATGACAACATTGAACATCATATACCTATCTATATGCGCGGCATCCATGAAGTGCGGTACGACCATGGCGATACCTATGGCAACAAGCAGCATAGAGAGATAGGAGTTTGAAGAGTCAACATTGTAAGGCTGCTCTCCATGCTTGATGCCGCCTATAATGGCAGCCAGTCCCAAAAGGGCATTAATATCCAACATAACAGCTGCATAAATGGTATCACGCGCCAGGACAGCATTATGCTCATGTATCATCATAATGACAATAATGACTATCTCGACAATGACGGCAGAAATAGTCAGGATAAGTGTGCCATAGGGCTCTCCGAACTTTTCCGCAAGCATCTCTGCATGGTGTGCCACTGACATGGCAGCATAGGCAATCACAGCAAACAGGACGGCAAAACCTATGAGGTTGCCTGCTGTTGTTTGCACCAAAGTATGTTCAAAATGACTGATGACAAAATAAGTGACAATGGCCAAAAAGAGACTGTATTCTTTTGAAAAATCTTTTAAAAATTGCATATTAGTTTAAAATATCCTCATAGTTCTTGCTTGCATTGAGTTTAAGTTCCCCGTCTACTTTCATAAGGCGTTTATCGCCGGATTTATAGGCTTTTTTCAGACGTTTTGCTGCTTTTTCCCGATGCTTGTCTTTTGTGACCTTTTCCTGTTTGAAAAACTTTTTAATGCTTATCCAACGTTCCTCTACTACTTCAGCCATCTCTTCATCAGCCATAATATCGATGGCATCATGGGTTTTCTTATGTTCCAATTGATGTACATACAAAGCACGCATCTCATAAAATGCTTCTTTGAGCAGATCTATCTCGCCTTTAAGTGTCGTAGATATCTGTTTATTGGATTTTTTGAGATCTTTGACTGTTCCCTTAAGTACAGAGATGGTCTCATCTTTGGCAGCAAGCAGTGCCTTATACTCTTTTATTTCTGATGCGGAACTGCTTATGTCTTCGTTGGCAGCAGCATTTGTTTTTGGCATTTGGGTCATTGTTTGGACAGGTGTTTTTTGTGCTTTACTTTCCTTGTCAACTACAATGTAAAGTTTACCATCCACATTCTTGGCTGCAAGTATCCCTCTTTTGATCTTCGCATAAACCGCTTGTCTTGAAATACCAAGCTCTTTGGCATACTCTGCGGGTTTCATCAATTTTTCCATTCTTTACCCCTGTTTACAGTTTTGTAAATCATAGCATAAATTTGATGAAAGGTTTACAGTATGCTGATTTACTTTTGCGTTCCATCCAGAACAGGAACGAACAGGCACTGTTCTATGCTTTCACTGGTGATCCGTCCATTCTTTTTGTAAAAGCGTGTGATAATATGATAATCTTTGCTCTGTGCTATAGGAGCGATAAGTATCCCTCCCTCGGCAAGCTGCTCAAAAAGTACTTCAGGTATTTCTTTTGCGGTAGCGGAAAATAATATACGCTCAAACGGCGCATATTGTTTCCAGCCTCGTTGCCCATCATCAAAGCGGGTAAAGATATTATGTATTTCAAGGTTTGAGAAGGTTGTTTTTGCTGTTTTAAGCAATTCATCAATGCGTTCTATCGTAAACACACGGCGACAGATCTGAGAGAGAATCGCTGCCTGATAACCACTTCCACACCCCACTTCAAGGACAGAATCCACCCCTTTTAGCTCAAGATGCTGTGTCATCTTTGCAACGGTCAAAGGAGAAGAGATCCATTGGCTCGCAGCCAGAGGAAGCGCATCAAGCTTATAAGAAAGATGCTTAAACTCATTTGGCACAAAAGCTTCTCTGTCTACTTTTAGAAAAGCCTCTTTTACATGTGTGTCAAGTTTAAAATGTTGCTCTATTTCATTTACAAGATTTTGTCTATTTCTTGCTTTTATCATCTCTATTGATCCCTTTTATCCCCGTTCATTAAGCGAATTTTATCCTAACTGTGATTAATCCATGACGATATAGCGGCGTATTTTCTTGATCTCTCTGAAATCCACTGTTCCTTCTATGGCTTCTTTTTCATCATCCATCACAATATCACCATTGGGGGAAATGATCGCTGATGAGCTTGCCATATCGCTGTCTGAACTGTTTGCCACAAGCACATAGCACTGGTTCATCACGGCTAATGCCGAGGAGAGGATCTCCAAATGTCGTTTACGAGGCAATCCCCATCGTGCGGGAACAAGCACAATGTCCACACCCTCTATCTGCTTCCAGAGGTCCTTAAAACGTAATTCAAAACAGATAAGGAGTGCATAGCTCACCCCCTCTATCTCAAAAGGTTTGATCTTTCTCTTTTTGCCTGCTCTAAGGTAGATATCTTCATCCCCGAGTTTAAAAAGTTTAACCTTATCTTGTCTGTGTACTACTTTGTGCTTGTGAATGACCACTGCCTGATTGACGAACTCATCTCCGTCTTCAAGGATCAGCGTAATGGCCACTATTTGCTCATCTATTTCTTGTTTCAGTATTTTCAGCGCTTTGGCAGAGAATTTTGCCGCAGTAGTCAAATGTGCATAATCATATGCCGTCAAATAGACTTCCGGAACCACGATGATATGTTTGTCTTTATGTATTTTAATCTGTTCGAGCAGCTTATCAAAATTCTCCTGATAGCGTTTTGCACTTGGAAGCTGCAGGACAACAGCTTCCATTTTTTTAGGTTTCCCTGTCATATTGCCTCCTGTGATAATGACCCCTAAAAGTCATCGAGGTCCAGACTTCCTTTTGAATAATTCGTCACATTCCCCTCAAAAAAGTTAGTTTTTTGGTCATTAAATTGAGAAAAGTTATCCACCCATTTAATAGGATGTTCCACATTATAAAGCTTCTCAAGTCCTACAGCATGAAGTCTTTTGTCTGCAAGATGCTGAATATACTGTTCGATAATTTTATCTGTAAGCCCCAATATCTGTCCCTGAGTAATATATGCACCCCACTCACACTCCAGCTTTACGGCATCTCTGAACATTTGATAGACTTCATCTATCAGCTCCTTGGTGAAAAGTTCCGGTCTCTCTTTTTTTGTCGCATTGATCATATTTTGAAAAAGTAATAGGTGCGTTACCTCATCTCTTTGGATAAAACGGATCATCTGGGCACTTCCCAACATTTTATCTGAACGTGCCAGCGTATAGATATAGGCAAAGCCGCTATAAAAGTAGATGCCTTCCAGGATCTGGTTGGCGAACATCGCTTTAACGATATTCTCATCTGTCGGATTTTCAGACAACTCTTCATAGACCTTCGCAATAGCATCATTCTTGGATTTGAGCTTCATATCTCTTCTCCAAAGCTCATAGATCTCCTGTGAATTCGTAGAGATACTGTCTACCATCACCGCATAACTTTGCGAGTGCAGTGCCTCTTCAAATGCCTGTCTTACCAAGATAAGGTTCACCTCCGGAGAAGTAATAAAGGGATTTAGGTTGTCAATGATATTGTTGGTCTGAAGCGAATCCATAAAGATAAGCTGTGCGAGTACTTTATCGTACGCTGATTTCTCAGCATCTGTAAGATGTTTATAATCGTTCACATCTCTTGTCATGTCAACTTCTTTTGGGAACCATGTATTGTTCAGCATCATTTCCCAAAGATTATAAGCCCATTGGTATTTGATATCATTAAGTTCAAATATCCCTGTCGGGTCCCCGCCGAATATTTTTCGTTCACTGGTTTTTTCCTGTGATTCAGGATTGTATATTTTTTTTCGTTCCATATGTATACCTTGCTAAATTTTCATAATATTAATTTAAAACATTATACACATTTTGGCTGATTTTTAGGTAGACTACAGATATGAAAAATTTAGAACAAGAGAAACTTGAACAACTGCTGCAAATTATTCATCCCTATCCAAAACTACGACTCGGGCACTTTAGCGAGGGAAGCCATACTTTGACTAAAACGTTAAGTGCTTTTTGCAAAAAAAAAGACTATGAATACCAACTTAACTGCATCAAAGACGGCTGTTACGATAAAGCAATAACAAAGTACAAAGATCAACCCCATATACACATCACGAAGTTCAATCTTGACCGTCCTACATATATGATACAAGGCAAAATGTATGAATATGTTTTTGTAACGGCAACCATTGAAAAAGAGATGAGAGGAGACTTTCTCAAGAAGGTTCATGGCATTATTAAAAATGCAGGAAATATCATCATCTTTCTTCCCAAAGGAAGCTATGAAGAGCGCTACGACTGGATGGCACTGCTCGAAGAACATTATTATGTCGCAAGCAACACTATTGATGATCTATTTGAAAACTATGATGTACTCATCTCAAAAAAAATGCATGGATGGGGTGAGTAGCGTTAAGAAAACAACAACTGCTTGTTGTGTTAGCTACGAAACCGGAGCGGTGGAACAAAGCGACCCGCAAAGGCAAAGCATTAACAGAACAACAATTGCTTGTTGTTTTTAGCTACGGAACCGAAATAATCGAAATGTGCGCAGTAAATGCAGCCATGCAGATAAAATAAAGGTAACTTTTCAAATAAGCTATAATTTAAAGGAGGTTGTGCCGAGGAGGGAAATAAGCACAAATAAATATGAAAAGTTACCTAGAAGGCCAATCCACCCTATCTATATGGACAGAGTGTCAAAAAGGGGAGAAGGGATGACACTCTACGACCTTCATGTGAGAAGTATAGCTCTTTTTTGTGTATTGATTGTGAAATTATAGATAAGAACAACAATAATCCGTAACAGTTTTTACATTCACTTGAAATTTACTGTTTGCTGGCACATTAAATGATGCGCCTCCCTTTACGTTTACCCACTCTTTAGAACCGGGCAGTTTTACATCCAGCTCACCCGAAGTGATCTCCATCAACTCCGCTGCAGCCGTGCCAAACTCATACTCTCCTGGCAACATAAACCCTAAGGTTTTTTTACTTCCGTCTGCAAAATTCACCGTACGGCTTGTCACTGCTCCATCAAAATAACTGTTACCTTCCAGTGCTACACTGACATTTTCAAAATTTTTCATTTTAAGCCTTTTGCATTTTAAAGAATTATAGCAAAACAACATTACACACAAATTCTACGGATGACTACTATACTTACACTATATCAACAGAGGATATACCTAATGAGAAAGGGATCATACTATACACAAGTCGCCATCATAGGCGGGGGTATCTCAGGAGCGGCACTGCTTTTTATGCTTTCACGATATACACAGATAGAGTCTGTCATGCTTTTTGAAAAATATGGCAAACCCGCCACACTGAACTCTTCTGCCAAAGCAAACTCACAAACCCTGCATATTGGGGATATTGAGACCAACTATGACTTTGGAAAAGCAAAAAAAGTCTCTACCTCTTCATCAATGGTTGCTAATTTCATTACCCATTTCAACTATGAAGGAAGCATAGGTTTCAGAAAACCCAAAATGGTTTTAGCCGTAGGAGAGGAGGAGATCGCCGAGCTTAAAAAGCGATATAGCGCCTTTAAAACTCTTTTCCCCTACCTTGAACTCTGGGACAAGGGAGCGCTTGAGGAAATTGAACCCATGCTGACCAAGGGACGTAAGGAGCCCATTTTGGCCATGGGAACCAAAGACAAGATCACTACAGTTGATTTTGAAAAACTCAGCCAGACTTTCATTGAACTTTCCAAAGATGAACATTGCGCCGTAGATCTTAAGTTCAATACAGAAGTAACACATATCACCAAAAAATGGGATAAATTTCTTATCCATACCGATAAAGGTGAATTCATGAGTGACGCAGTGGTCGTCAATGCCGGGGCACACTCTTTACTCCTTGCACACGAAATGGGGTATGGAGATAAGTATGCCATGCTTCCTATTGGCGGAAGTTTTTACTTTGCAAAAACGCAACTGCTTCATGCAAAAGTCTATACGATGCAAAATCCAAAACTGCCTTTTGCAGCCGTGCATGGCGACCCTGACCTCACTGCAAACTGGAGAACACGCTTTGGTCCAACCGCCTTTGCCATGATGACCCTGGAGCGTTACCATGATATGGAGATCCTCAATCTTTTTGACCTTCTCAGTCTTGACCGCTCTGTACTCGGCGTTTACTATGACCTGATGAAAGATGAAGATATCCGTGCCTACATTATGCGTAACTTTGTCCATGAACTGCCGCACATCGGCAATGAATTCTTCATAAAAGAGGTACGAAAGCTTATTCCAACGCTAAGCAGTGATGACATAGAATATGCCGACGGCTACGGTGGTATGCGTCCGCAGATCATCGATAAAAAAGCAAAAAAATTACTTCTTGGTGAAGCTAAAATTGATACAGGTAAAGGTATCATTTTCAATATGACCCCATCTCCAGGTGCTTCAAGCTGCCTTGGAAACGCTTTTGAAGATGCAAAGATACTTTGTGACTTTTTAGGGGTAGATCTACTCAAACGAAAAATAAAAAAGGAGCTATGTGATGAAAAAGAATACTGCTACATTAACCGACAACCGCACAGGTAAAACATACGAATATAACATCCTTGATGCTACAAGGGGTCCTTCTGTGGTCGATATACGTACTTTCTTTCAAGATACAGGTATGTTCACCTATGACCCCGGATATACTTCTACAGCAAGCTGTGAATCAAAAATCACATTCATAGACGGCGGAAAGGGAGAATTACGTTACCGAGGCATCCCCATAGAAGATCTGGCAAATAATCATACCTATCTTGAAAGCTGCTATCTTCTGTTAAATGGGCGATTGCCTTCACAAGAGGAACTCTATGACTTCGATCTGGAGATACGACATCGTGCCTTTTTGCACGAAGGTTTACGACACCTCTTCAATGCTTTTCCGGACAATGCGCATCCTATGGCGACCCTCTCGGCGGCAGTGACTGCATTGGCCTCTTTTTATGATGAACATTTGGACATAGAAGACGAAGCAGGATACCAGATGATGGCACGGCGCATCATCTCCAAGATCCCTACTATTGCAGCATTTTCCTATAGGCATTTTCTAGGCATTCCGTTCATCCAGCCGGACATCGATCTCAGTTTTACAAAAAATTTCCTTACTATGATGCGTGCCTACCCGGGAGGAAAGATGCACCTTTATGCAAACGGACATGAAGAGATCAAAGAGGTTGAAGTGCGGGCGCTAGATACCATCTTCACCCTTCATGCGGACCATGAACAAAATGCTTCCACAACCGTAGTAAGAAGTGTTGCTTCCACAGGGGCACACCCTTATGTTGCGATCTCATCGGGCATCGCAGCACTGTGGGGTCGTGCACACGGCGGAGCCAACGAGTCTGTCATCGCCCAACTTGAATATATAGGACATGTAGATAATGTAGAAGCTTTCATCGAAAGGGCCAAAGACCCCAATGATGATTTTAAGCTCATGGGCTTTGGGCACAGGGTCTATAAAAATTTTGATCCACGCGCCAAAATCCTCAAAAAACTCCAGGACGAACTCAAAGAGGAACTCAATCTTGATTCGCATCTCATGGAAATTGCAGGCAAAATAGAAGAGATCGCTTTGAACGATGATTATTTCGTTTCACGAAAACTCTATCCGAACATAGATTTTTACACCGGAATCATCTTAACTGCACTAAAAATACCAAAACCGATGTTCACTCCCATTTTTGTCATAGGAAGATCAGTGGGATGGATAACCCAATGGATAGAATTTAAAAAAGACAAAACGTCAAAAATTGCCAGGCCGAGACAATTGTATACGGGAGAATAATCGCAGGGTGTTGTGCCCTCACAACACCAAAAATGTGAATTATCATAAAAACTCGAATGACGTGATAACCTTCAAGGTGTTGTCATGGGACAAGACCCTACAAAATACCCAAAATCACAAGCCAAAATAAGCATTTTTATTTTATTTTCCATACTATGGGTTAAAAAAGCAATTAAAATGGCTTATTTTGTATCCTAGATAGTTTATTATTGAATTTGCCAATATTTCCGTTTATTTTAACTGTGGCGTTGTTTCTCTTTTCATTTTTTTAAAAAAACGAAACAAAAAATCGTCGTGGTTCTCGAATCGCTTCGCTTTCAAGGTCGTTCACCACGACATTGTTTTTTAATATGCCTAGGCTATCGCCAATTTCAAAATTTTATTATCAATGTATTTTTCTTTGTTCCCCTGCTTTACATATACGACATATAAGGATAAGCTATTTACTTCATAACATTTAAAATAATAGACATACTCACTTTCCAGCGTTAGCAGTTTGCATTTTCTTTTTTTGGATTCGTTTTATTCTTTTGTTGCATCAACAAAGAAAAAAAGGAATGAAAGAGAAAGAGATAAAAGTTCTAGATGAAGAAATATCGGAGTATGCGTTAGCACGTAAACCGTAGTAACAAGAAAAAATATCAAAATAATAATAGCCTTTCAGTTTGCTGTAGATTTTATCAAACGGCGTGAGTGGAGAGAGAGGGGGCTTACTGGTAGTAAGTGACCGAACGGAACGAAGCCGTTTGGTGAAAGATATAGTGAAATAAAAGTGCTACTGACACCCCACACATTCTTGACTTCTATCCTCAACATCATTACTACTCTCAGGCGACTGAGAACGTAGATAATACGTTGACTTCAACCCAAACTTCCAGGCATTCATATAGATCTCATTGAGGTACTTACCGCTTGCTTTGTCAAGCGTAATGAAGATGTTCAGTGACTGACCCTGGTCTATCCATTTTTGACGGATGGCTCCGGCTTTAATGAGAATATTTTGATCCAGGTCATAACTTGGCGTGTAGTACTGCCATGTGTCTGGGTTGAGGTTCGGTGCTACTACAGGAATAAGCCCGGAGAGATTCTCTTCAAACCACTTTCTTTTATAGACCGGCTCGATCGCCTGTGTCGTACCTGTCAAAATAGAGATGGAAGATGTAGGGGCAATAGCCATCAAATAACCGTTTCTCATACCGTCTGTTTTTACTTTCTCTTTAAGCCCTGTCCAATCATGGCTGTAGCCGAAGAGC
Organism: Sulfurovum sp.; assembly: GCA_024762315.1. Taxonomy (GTDB): domain Bacteria; phylum Campylobacterota; class Campylobacteria; order Campylobacterales; family Sulfurovaceae; genus Sulfurovum. Next base: position 56 of record JANTHR010000025.1, on the reverse strand, counting down.
CCGCCTCTGTCAACCAGTTTACAGGCATTCTCGTTTGCTTTGTCAATAGGGAAAAT
>JANTHR010000024.1 GCA_024762315.1 Sulfurovum sp. | reverse complement strand
CTGCTTATCGAGATCACCGTTGACCAGCTTTTCAACTGCAGCAACACCGCTGTCCTTTACAGAAGTTCGTATATTGTAAAGTACTTTTTCCAAAGTATACAGTGATTTGTCATTCTTTTGCTGCATGATCTGCTGCATAAAGTCATTTGTGGTTTTCTGTGTCTTGCTGCATACTTTTGCCATGAGCTCTTTATGCTGGCTCATGGTTGCAACACATACAATCTCATTTAAGACAGAATGTTCGAAAGATTGCATGAGTTGCGCATTGTTCAACTGTTCTTTCAAATTGGCGCTAGTTTTATATTTTTGCCAGGCATCGTACCCAAGGTAGGTACTTGCAGTCAAGAGAATAACGATCGGTAATACTATGATAATAAACTGTAAATATTTTTTGAACATGAAAATAAATCCCTATTTTTAATCCCTGCTTCTAAAGTACATATATGCTCTATGAACCTTACAAGAGATTTATTCTAGCATAAATATATTTATTTCTTCCCTAGTGAAATATTCTCAAAAATCTTTTGGCTAACAGGGATCACCAAAAATTGATCCAATATCAAATAATCATCATCCAGATGATTTGCTGCCTTGATCTCTTCAGTATCAGTATGGTACTTATTGGCAATACTTTCAAGGGTCTCTCCCAAAGTTACATAATGGGAAACAAGATGTGGCTTTGGAAGCTTCTTTTTTTCCGGAAGATCATACCGAAGATAGAAAGCAAATACTTTTTCTATAGGTATTATGATCTTACGGTTGTTCTTTTGACCGTTGGTCATTGCATGTTTCATTTTTCCGTTGAGCTTTAAAAGTTTTTCAGTTTTCATTTTTAAAATTTTAGCCAGATCCTTTAAAGATGTCCCTCCTGCGATTTCCACTTCTATCAGCCCATTTTCCAAACTATCATTTTTAGAGTAAGCAAAATCCAAAGTGGCATTTTCACCTATCATGGCTACAAGAAGTATTTTCCTGATGTACTCTCGTGTCTCACGCGGCAGATATTTCAATTCATTATCCGTTAAAATACCCAGATCATCCGAACCGGCTTTTGCTATCGCCCTCTGTACACACCCTTCTCCACAATTGTATGCCATAGCTGCAAGATACCATTTACCGAATTGTTTATGCAGTTTATTGAGATAATGTATTGCTGCAGAAGTGGAGCTTACAGTGTCGCAGCGTTCATCATAACTGTTGCAGACTGTAAGATCGTAATGTCTTGCCGTTGCAGGCATGAATTGCCATAATCCTACCGCTTTTTTAGGTGATACAGCATTGGAAGAAAAACCGGATTCAACCATAGAGAGATAGATAAAAAGATCACTCACGCCTTCATTGGCAAGTAAGCCCTGCATAGTCGGAAGTACAACTTTGCCCCGTTGCAAAGAATGCCTGTAGAATCTCTTTAATTTTTCTTCATACTTTGAGACAAAAGAGATAAAATCCGTATCATACAGGTATGATTCATCTACATCGAATTCATGAAATACATAGGTATAACTGGGATATTTTTGGGAGAGGGACAGTGCCGGAACACTGCTGGTTAAAAATAGATATATCAATAAAATGTTTCCGAAATATCCCACAGTTCTTTTCATTTAAATACCAAAAAGCCTTTGCGCATTTTCCGTGGTGATCCTTGATATCTCATCACGACTCAGAGAGGAGAGTTCACCCATTTTGTCTGCAACCAGTGTCGTATACGCGGGCTCGTTTCTCTCTCCGCGGTGAGGATGGGGCGTCAAATAAGGAGCATCTGTTTCGATCAAAAGTCTCTCCAGCGGTATTTTTGGATAGACATTAATAAGTTTTCTCGCATTCTTAAAAGTAAGCACACCGCCTATCCCGTAATAGAAATTGCGCTTGGCAAGTTTCAACAAAGACTCATCCGCATTATAGCAATGCAGTACGCCGCCCTCTTCTCCTGCATATTTTTCCAACAGTTCCAGGCAATCTGCACTCGACTCCCTGATATGAACGATCAAGGGTTTTTTAAGCTCCTTTGCCCAAAGTATCTGGTCAACAAAAACTTCTTTTTGCAGTTTTTTCTCAGCCTCGATCTCTTCCAGGGTTTCAGGCAGCCTGTAATAATCCAGTCCACATTCCCCTATGGCTACACATTTTGGATGCATTGCAAATTTTTCCAGGTAACTTCTATCATAATTTTCTGCATCATAAGGATGTACACCCACGGCAAAATAGACATCATTATAGTCTTCGGCTATCTCTACTGCCCTTTCCAGACTTTTGGGATCGGCACCGGGGATAATAAACTTCTCCACACCCTGCTGTCTGGCATTTTCCAAAACTTTGTCCAGATCATCATTATAACGTTCATCATCCAAATGACAATGTGTATCTACTATCATCTTCAACCTAATATTTTTTAATCAGATTATAGCGAAATTCTTCTATTTCAAAATTTATGAACCTTATTCTAATTTTAAATAAGTTATAGTTAATCTTGTAAATCACTTCTACGGAGACCTAAAATGTTGTTTACCTGGTTTATTATTTTCGTTCTTGTCATTGTGCTGGGTATTCTGGTATATAAAGGATTAAAAAAAGAAAAAACACATCAGGAAGAACGAGGTCAGCAATACCAAAAAGAAGAAGAGCCGGCATCTCCCGTTATCCCTCCGGTTCAGGAAACTATCACCCCTGAAGTACAAAGCCAACAGCCTGAAGTCATTCAAGAGATACCAGATACGATCGTCTCTGAAACCGAAACTGCACAGCAGATCGAAAAAAAGACCGAAGCGGTTGTCATACCTCCTGAAGCACCGAAGGAAGCCATTGCACTACCTAAAGCGAGCTATCCTAAGTTCGACCATTCCCGTCTCATTGATATGGGACTCTCCCAAGAGGAGGCTAAAGAATTCATTCAAGAGCTCATCACACAGATAAAAACACAAATACCTCTGATCAAAGAAGCTATGTATGATCTCGATTTTCATACTATGGAGCGACTGACACACAGCATTAAAGGTTCTGCAACCAATATAGGGACCGGGGGCGTTTCGGATCTTCTTGTCGACTACAATACCTATCTTAAAACAGGCAAAGAGATCGCGATCATCCAAAGATACTTAATGTATCTTCAATATCAACTCAAAGAATTGGAAAAGCAGTATTCTGCTTAAGCTCTTAACTTTTTAGCAAATTCCAAAGCTTGGGATGTAGGGTTTTCTCCTGCTATAATACGTGCGATCTCCTGCACTCTGCCTTTATTATCCAACACTTCAACGCAGCTTGTTCCACCCTCTTTGTTTACCACAATATGTTGCCGGGCTTTAGCAGAGAGATGGGGCTGATGTGATATGGCAAATATCTGATAGGCCAAAGAGAGTTTTGCGATCAACTCTGCAATGGCAATAGACTCATCTCCGCTGACATTGGCATCTATCTCATCAAGTATCAGAACACCTTGCATCGTGCTCTCATCAGGAAGAGTAGCTGCCATTAGCGCTAGACGTACACGGTTGAACTCACCGCCGCTGAGTGTTGCTGTTTTAGAACTGCCAAGCATTACTTCGATAGTGTCCAGACCGCTCTGAGAGAGTATTGTAGGTTCAAAATGAAAACTGAGCTTAGGCAGTTTCAGTGTTTCAAGATACTCTTTCAATACTTTCTCCAGCTCCTTTGCTTCTTTTTTGCGTAATTGAGAGAGTCTTGCAGCAATGATATTCAGTTCCGTGAACTCTATCTGTAAAAAAGACTCCAACATACTTTTATCCTGCTCGATGTTCTCATATCCCGCAAGCTCTTTACTTTTCGTTTCTTTATATGCCAAAGCCTCTTCTATGGTACCATAACGCCTCTTCAGTGCTGTAAGGTCGCTCAGCCTGTCAAGTACCTCTTCCACGTTCACTTCTGCAAGTTCATCTGCCAAACTCTCGGTATCTTCAAAGTCCGCACGCAGTTGGTTCATCATTTCAGAAAATGCAGAGATATCTTTGTCTAAAAGTCTGTATACCTCTTCTACCTTTGCTTCATAAGCAAATATCGCATCGGCACTGCTTAGGGCATCTTTGATCTTGTCAATGCGTGAAAGCTGCTGTTTCACTTTCAGCAATTCTTCCTCTTCGCCTATCTGGGGATTGATGGAGTTTATTTTCTCTATCTCGTACTTGGCAAACTCTATGAGCTCTGCCAGTTTGGCTTCATCTTCTTTTAATTTGGCTAACTGCTGTGCCTTCTCTTTATAGTTCGTATAACGTTTTTTATATTCTTTGAGCAATTTTTTAAAAGTTTTATCTTTGGCTGAAAGTTGGGAATCTATCATCTCCAAAAGTGTCTCACTCTCAAAAGTACCTTTGTCACGCACGGAAAGGTATTGGACATAAGGAGAGAACATTTCACCCAAAACTTTTTTGGAGATGTTCTGTCCCTCAATAAAATAACGGAGTTTCTCTTTTTTGAGTGTTTTAATAGTGAGCTCATCTTCCAGTTCGTACACATCACTCTGCAGCTTCAAAGGCTTTTTCAGAGTTACCTCACACAAAGCTGCTGTGCCCTGCGTAGCATATCCGAAACTTGAAAGGATGGTTGAAATGAGTACAGATTTACCTGCTCCGCTTGGACCGGTAAACACGACCAGCCCCTGATCAAACTCTATCTCCACCTCTTTAAAAGTAACGAGATCACGAAAAAAGAGCCGTTCTACCACTGTCTGTCACCCCAATGCAGTTTCTCACGGAGTATAGAGAAGTAATTTCTTTCTTTTCTATGTATAAGTTTAGCATTTCTTCTCGCACCTCCTATATAGAGAATATCACCCTCTTCAATCTCATATCTCTCCTGTCCATCTACCATGGCAATAGCTTCATATTTTTCCGCATCGAGCTCAATATCAAAATCTGCAGGAACAACCAACGGACGCTGATTGGTCAGAGAATGTGCCGAAATAGGTGTCATGATGAATGCTTTGGTCAAAGGATAGACAACCGGTCCTCCCGCTGCCAAATTATACGCGGTAGATCCTGTCGGCGTAGAGATAATGAGCCCGTCACCCCTGTAGCTGTTGAACCGTTCCCCGTCGATAGAGGCATTGACCTTTACCATTTTTGAAGGTTGGGGACTGGTGATCACTACATCATTAAGCGCAAAAAACTCTTTTTTCTCACCGGAGCCTTTTTTCAAATATCCCTCTATCATCATACGATCATCGATCCGATACTCTTCACTAAGCAGCTGCTCCAAGAATATATCTACATCATCAATAGTGATATCTGCCAAAAAACCGAGGTTTCCGGCATTGATACCCACAACCGGTTTACGGTACATATAGCTGCGACGCACTAAAGAAAGCAGTGTACCGTCTCCACCAAGAGAAACAAGAAAATCAACTTCTTTGCACATTGTCTCAAAAGGAACGCCTTTTTCGTCTATCATATTGGCAGAGCGTTCTGCCAAGGTTACAGATATACCTCTAGCCTCAAACTGTGCTTTTATTTTCTCATAAAGCGGTTTTATCTCCGGTGCATCAGGCTTAAGTATGAACCCCGCTTTTTTGATCTGTTCTAATTTTTGATGACTCATTGTTTTCCTATCTGTTTAAGAAATAATAGTGTTAGGGTAGCATAATCTTGCTTTGTGGTCTAAAAATATGTCATATTGTCATATATTTTACGATACTTTTAATAAATTCAACCCTAAAGTAGTTTTAGATATAATCGCGACACTATTTTTACATGAGGACAGAACGTGAGAACACATTATTGTGCAGAAGTAAACGAAGAGCATATCGGTCAGGAAATAACCGTAGCAGGCTGGGTTGCAAGCCGTAGAGATCATGGCGGAGTGATATTCATCGACCTTAGGGATAAAGACGAAGTGCTCCAACTTGTGTGTGACCCGGCAGACAATGCCGATGCTCATAAGATCGCTGAAGAGGTAAGAGACCAGTTCGTACTTATTGCCAAAGGTAAAGTAAGAGCAAGAGGTGAAGGTCTTGAAAATCCCAACCTAAAAACAGGTAAAGTTGAGATCGTCGTCGATGAACTCATTATTGAGAACCGTTCTTTGCCTATGCCTTTTGATCTTGGCGATGAAAAAGTAAATGAGGAGATCAGACTTAAATACAGATACCTCGAACTTAGAAGTCAAAAGTCTTACGACATTTTCAAACTTCGTTCAAAAGCGACTATTGCTGCACGTAACTCACTGGATGAACTTGATTTCCTTGAAGTTGAGACGCCAATACTTACGAAGTCCACACCCGAAGGAGCAAGAGACTATCTTGTACCAAGCCGTGTACATAGCGGTGAATTCTACGCACTCCCACAGTCACCGCAACTTTTCAAGCAGCTTCTCATGGTAAGCGGTTTTGACCGTTACTTCCAGATTGCCAAATGTTTCCGTGATGAAGACTTAAGAGCTGACAGACAGCCGGAGTTCACACAAATAGATGTCGAGATGTCTTTTTGTGACCAGGAAGATGTCATCAAAGTAGCAGAAAAACTCATCAATGATATATTTACACAATGCGGATTCAGCATTCCAGCTACATTCAAGCGTATGACACACAATGATGCTATGGAAAAATACGGTTCGGACAAACCGGATATGCGTTATGATATGGCAATGGTGGATGTCATTGATATCTTTGGAAGATGTGATAATGAGATCTTCGCCAGCATTGCTAAAACACCTAAGAAGAACCGTATCAAAGCACTTAAGGTACCTAACGGTGACAACCTGTTTTCAAAACGCCAAATGAAAGGGTTTGAGGACTATGTACGTAAATTCGGTGCACAGGGGCTTGGCTACTTCCAGATGAAAGAAGACGGTCTTAAAGGCCCTCTGACCAAATTCTTCACAGAAGATGACATTCAAGCGATCATAGACAGATGCGGACTTGAAGTAGGTGATGTCGTATTCTTCGGTGCAGGGGAAAAGAAAACAGTACTTGACTATATGGGCCGTTTCCGTATCTATCTTGCAGAGATCATGGAGATCATCCCTGAAGATGTGTTTGAATTCCTATGGGTCATGGACTTCCCTATGTTTGAAGTGGAAGATGGCCGCGTAAAAGCACTTCACCATCCATTTACACAACCTAAGTCACTAGACTATGAGGATATCGAAGAGATAGAGTCTATCGCTTATGATATCGTTCTCAACGGTACAGAGCTGGGTGGAGGGTCTATTCGTATTCACAAAGAAGATATGCAGGCGGAGATCTTTAAACTTCTTGGCATTTCCGAAGAGGAAGCACAGGAGAAATTCGGTTTCTTACTTGATGCACTTAAATTTGGTGCACCGCCACACGGCGGATTTGCACTTGGACTTGACAGACTCATTATGCTTATGACAGGAACAGAGAGTATTCGTGATGTGATTGCTTTCCCTAAAACACAAAGAGCGCAGTGCCTTCTTACACAGGCACCAAGTTCTGTAGATGCTGAACAGCTTAAAGAGTTAAGTTTACGTATCAGACAGCAAGCACCAACAGCGTAATTGTAGGGTGTTGTCTCATGACAACACCAATGAAATCCAATCGTAAAAAAGGTGCTGTAGGAACACAACAACCCTACAGAATATAAATATAAATTCTAAAAGGAAAGACAAATGAAAAAACTATTTTTAATCATCGGAGCACCAGGTTCAGGTAAAACAACTGATGCAAGTATCATTGCTGAAAAGAATGATAACATTGTTCATTACTCTACGGGCGATATGCTTAGAGAAGAGGTAGCAAGCGGAAGCAAACTCGGACAAGAGATAGAGAGCTATATCTCTAAAGGTGCCCTGGTACCGTTAGATATTATCGTCAACACTATCGTATCTGCTATTAACAATGCTCCTGTGGACAATGTACTTATCGACGGTTACCCAAGAAGTGAAGAGCAGATGACTGCCTTTGATGAACTTGTCAGCCAAGAAGATGATATCGAACTTGTCTCTGTCATTGAAGTAAGAGTCAGCGAAGAAGTGGCCAGAGAAAGAATACTCGGACGTAGAGCGGAAGCGGCTCCGGGTGAAGAAAGAAGTGATGACAGTGAAGAGGTTTTCAATGACAGAATGAAAATTTACACTGACCCCTTGGCTGCAATCCAGAAATTCTACACAGAGAAAGGTCTTCTTACCGTTATTAACGGTGAAAGAACACTGGATGAAGTAGTTGAGGATATGGAAACATTTATTAAAAGTAAAATCTAGTTGAATTTGAGTAGGTCTTGCCTACTCATCCATATAAGCTGTCACATTATACTCTGCCACTAACCCATCATCAGCCAAACATTCTTTCTCAAAAAAATCAACGATCTTCTGCCTTTGGCAATGTTTTTCAAAAGCCTCAACACTTGACCATCTTTCATTAAAGACGATCGGCATACTTTTACCTTCTGCAAATGGATTCTGAATTTGTTTAGTCACTCGATAACTCAAACACCCTTCTTCTCTCAGTGTATCGGGTTCCAATGCTTTGAGTGTTTCAAAAAGCGCATCAAACTTACCCTCTTTCGGTGTAAATTGTGCGATACAATAAAGTGTTTTAGATATAGGAATTCCTTTTTTGATGACATTATAGCATCTATAATTATTATAAGCTAAATATATAATTCAATAAAATCTATTGATTTACTTGACATTAAAGAATTATTCAACTATACTGCTTATTTACAAATAAATACTTCAAGGAAAATGATGAAAAAAAGTAACCTAAACCTACTTGGAACCGGTATTGCTTTGTCACTTGTGACCTCTACACTACTACATGCTACAAATGGGGATCACCTCATTTCAGTAGGTGCCAAAGCCCGTGGTATGGGTGGTGTTGGAATCGCCCTTAGTCATGGTGCAGAATCTGCCCTGAACAATCCAGCACTCATTACCAATATTCAATCTACCGAGATCTCTTTTGGTGGTACGGTTTTCATGCCGGATATAAAAACCCAATTAAATGCTAATCCTCAGGCACTTCCCCCGCAAGGGAAATTGACAAGTGATGCAGACATGAACCTGATCCCGGAGGTATCTCTGGCCCATAAGATCACTGAAAATTTTTATGTAGGTGTAGGTATGTGGGGGACTGGAGGAATGGGAACCGATTACAGCCAGGGTACCGGTATTGCCAATACACTGCCGCAAGGAAAATTCAATAACTTTGACATGGTAACCAATTTACAAATGATGCAGTTTGCTATCCCTTTGGCCTACAAAGCAGATGGTTTCAGTATAGCCGTAGCGCCTATTATCATGTACGGAAACCTTGATATCAGTTTTACTATGCCAACCGGAATGACACCACCAAATCCAATGACTGCATCATTTGGTGCAGGATTAGCACAGGATTTTGGTTTTGGATATAATATTGGTGCTACATATGATTTTTCAAATGGTCTTGTACTGGGTGCCGTATACAAATCTGAGATTGATATGGAATATACCAATCAGCTGACGACTGCAACAGGTGCATTTGGAATGCTGCCTCCCGATGGTGACCATTTGGAACAGCCAGCTGAGATCGGTGCAGGTATCGCATACACCGTGGGTCAACATACTTTTGGCTTTGACTATAAGAAGATTCAATGGTCATCTGCTAAAGGATACGATTATTTTGAATGGAAAGATCAGGATGTGTATGCTGTCGGTTATGAATATTCACAGGATAACTGGGCACTAAGACTAGGATATAACTATGCTGACAGTGCGGTTGTAGAAACTCTGGACCCCAGAAAGAATATGTTCAACCTTCTAGGCTTCCCTGCAACAGAAGAACAACACTATACAGTAGGTGGTAGCTATGCATTCAATGATCAATTCTCAGTTGATGTAGCGTATGTGTATGCTGCAGAAAATACTGAAACATTTGATGTAAGTGCACTTCCAATGGGTCTTGATTCAGTGAGCACGGATCACTCGGAAAACAGTTTATCCTTTCAGTTAACCTATAAATTCTAAGACCTTACTCTGCCGCATGGCAGAGAGAGAATTGAAACACATGAATAACACAGGAGATACATGATGCATAAAATCATACTTTCCGTCTCTTCACTATTTTTTTTAACACTTTCTCTTCATGCCAATACCATCAGTATTACAGGTACGGTTGTATCTGATAACCAAAAATATATTGGTGCCCGCTACATGGGGTATGTCAAAGAGGTGTATGTGAATATAGGAGACAGGGTAAAAAGAGAGGATGATCTTTTTAAAATGGATTCAGCCGAATTTGACATTCTTAAGGAACAGACCAATCTGGCACTCGAACAGGCAGAGATACTTACCGATGTTTACCGCAGCAAACTTGATGAGATCAGACGTAACAAAGCACTGCTTTCAAGAAACAAAAACAGTGCATTCAATTTTAATGACATGAACGAAAATCTTTCCATCACAGCAGAACATACGCAGTCCATGCTGAAAGCCATGCAGGCGATCGTTAGAAATGCTGCACAGAAAGCCAAAGAGGTCAGTGTCATATCACACTATCTTGAAGTCAAAGCACCCAGCAACGGGATCATTGTGCAGAAAAATCTGCATGTCGGCGATATGGTCATGCCAGGTTTTCCCGTCATGATCCTCGTCGATCTTGATCATCTCGAAATAGAGGCCCAGGTCTCGGAGAGTGACCTGCTTAAAATAAATGAAGGTGATTTCGTCAAGTTTCAGATCCCTTCTATCCGATACAAGGGAAGAGGACGCATTAAATCTATCGTACCAAGTGCCAATCCCATGACACACACCTTTACGATCCGCATAAAGTTCAAAAGAGATAATAAAAAAATCTATCCCGGCATGTATACCAAGATACTGATAGAGTACAATCCTGCTCTCTATGAGAGTAGTTTCTCTTCTCATTGATCTGCTCTAAACTACCCAAATATCTATAAAATATTTGGGTATAACTTATTTCTCTTCATCACAATCCTTATTATGTTTTTCAGGGAAGAGGATCGTTTTCAGATTATCTGTCAGCACACAGAGATGCTCTTCCTCATCAAACACTTCACCCTCACCACACTCTTTTCCGGCATGAGGGTCCATTGCTTTTGCACCATCCATCAATACAGGAATAAAGAAAAGTGCCACAAGTGTTGCTGCGATACTTCCAAAGATAAGTGCGATCCCCAACCCTCCGAAGATCGGGTCTGTTGAAAGGAGCAGTGAGCCGAGGATAATTGCAACCGCAGTCATAAGGATCGGTTTGGCCCGTGTGGCCGTAGCAATGGCAATGGCGCGTTTCTTCTCGTGCCCTTCCTGCATCAAGGATTTGGAAAAATCAATGAGCAGCAGTGAACCCCGCGCTGAGATCCCCATGAGTGAGATGAAGCCAATAAGCGAGGTCGCTGTCAGGAAGAAGTTGGTATCGGTAAAAGCAAGAGAGATCTTGTCTGTCACCCAGTGACCGACGATCACGCCTATGATCGAAAGGAAACTGCCTGCCAGTACGATCCCGCTGAGTACGAACGATTTATAGTACACGACCATCAGCAGGAACATCAGTATCAATGCCGCAATGAAGGCACCTCCAAGATCCCTGAAAGTATCGAGTGATACTTTCATCTCACCATCCCAGCGTATCAGTATCTCCTCACCTGTTAACTTGTCTTTTGCCTTGAGATCGAACATATAGGTCGTAATACCGGGCACCTTCTCTATAGTATATTGATCTTTCAATACGTCAAGCATTTTGTCACGTGCCTCCAGCAGAGGATACACCTGGGAGACCATATCGCATTCTGCTGTAATGATCGCCATGTTTTTCAGATCTTTTCTGAAGATCGTGGGACTGGAGTCAACCTCTTTGATGTCCACTACTTCAGTCACCGGGACCATCATTCCTTTCTGATTCATCAGCCGCAGACTTGAAAGCTTGTTCTTCAGGGTTCTTCTGCTCTCACCGTCGATCATGCGGGATTCAGTGTTTAGGCGCAGAAAGATCGGTATTTGATCCTGCTGATTCTTGGTATTTTTCTCAGCAACCGGCATTCCCTTGAATGCAAGGTAAATGATCTTGTTGACCTGGTCTACGCTCAGGGCACTGCGTATGATCTTTTCCTTATTGGGAGAAAGCATATATGTCTTGTAAATATCATCCATCATAACATCCACATCTACCAGACCCTCTGTTTTGGAAAGTAATTGCGAAACTTTTCCGGCCATTGTACGCAGCTGTTCATCACTCTTGGCATAAAGCTCCACAACGATAGTAGCCAGCGTTGGAGGCCCGGAGGGCATTTCAATGAATTTGATATTCGTTGAAGGCAGCAATGATCCACAGGTTTTTTGTATTTGCGGGCGCAAGCGGTGTACCATCATAAAGGAAGGTTCATCCCGCTTGTGCTTGTCTGTCAGGTTGACCACTACTTCCGCCTGGTTTTGAAAACGCTTGAACGCACTCCCCTTAACCAGACCGGCATAGTCAAGCGGTGCGCCCTGCCCCAGAAAGACTTCCATATCGGTTACTTCAGGCTCTTTTTCCAATTCATTCACAACACACTGGGCCACCTGCTGTGTCTCTTTTATGGATGCATTGGTAGCCGTATCGATATAGACCGTCAGGGTATTGGCACTCTTGCCCGGAAGCATTTTTGCCAACACCAGCTTGGTAGGGATCATCATGACCGACCCCATCAACGCAAGAAGCACCAGCCCTATGACGATCCACTTGTTTCGTCTGCTGTCGAGGATGCGGTAAAGGAAATGCTCGAATTTCATTTGCCCTTCTCCTCTTTGCCTGTTGCATCTTCCTGCACCTCTCCCTGCTCTTTTTTATGATGGGCGATCACCTCTGCCTTGATCTTCTTGAAGTTGATGAACTTTCTTGCCATATAGGGGGCAAAGACATACGCAACAAAAAGTGAGACGGCAAGGCCTACAGGTACATTGAGCGGTATGGGCTTCATGAACTGCCCCATCATCCCACCGACAAAAGCCATAGGAACCATCGTCAGGATGATAGCAATGGTGGCAATGTTGGTCGACGGGCCTATCTCGTCGGTTGCCTGTACGATGATCTCATCAACGCTTTTCTTGTCGATATCCAGATGCAGACGCCTGTGGATATTTTCGATCACGATGATGGCATCATCGACAATAAGCCCCAGAGAAAGCAGGAACGCAAACAGCGTGATGCGGTTGATGGTCTGATCTGTCAGCTGTGCAATGAAAAGTGTTGTCGCGAGGATCATCGGGACGGCTACAGTCACGACCATGGACTCCCGCCAGCCCAGAAAAGGAATGAGGATCAGCATAATAATGAAAATGGTGATCTCCAGGTGATGCACCAATTCGTTGACCGCCTCGTCCGCCCTGACACCATAGTTGCGTGTAATGATGAATCCTACTCCGGCATTGTTCAATTTCTTTTTGGCTTCCTGTATCTTCTCTATTGCCTCTTCTGCGATGTAGACGGCATTCGTTCCTTTGAGTTTCGAGACGGTCAGTGTGATCTGGCTTGTCAAACTTCGAAAACTGACAGCAGCATGCCCTTCACCCTCGCTGCCTTCTTCTTTCTCCTCATGTTCTCTCACCGCTTCGGGGTCCTTGTCCATCCCTTTCTGATAGGCGATCAGGGATTCCTGATAGTTCTGAATATCATAATTGTAATCAACCTCTGCAATATTCTTTAGGTAGATCGGTGAACCCATATATTGTGCAATGATCAGCTCTCTAAGGTCATCAATGGTATCGATGGCATTCTCCACACCGAATACCACCATTTTACCTTTATTGTTCACCGTATCGATCATCGGGGCATTGGTCGAGATGGACTTGATCGCCTGTGCAACCTGCCCTAGCGAGATATGGTAGGCAGAAAGTTTATGCAGGTCTATAAGCACATTGAACTGCGGACGCTTCACCCCTTTTAGTGTTGTCTTGGAGACATTGTCAAGCGCATTGATCTCCTGCTGTAGTTCACGAATGGTCTGATAGAGTTCCACCACATTGGGCTGAACGTTGGGGAGCTGATAAAATGCTGCTGTCAGGATGGGAATATCAATATCGATATCAAAAGGTTTTACCAGAGGAGGCATAGTTCCTTTGGGAAGCTGGTCCATATTCTGCATGACTTTATCATAAAGCTTGAGGTTGGAAGATTCGCGGTCCTCCCCGATGAAATACTGTACATTCACAATGCCGAAGTTGTTCATCGCAGTACCGTAAACATGTTCCACACCTTTGATCTCACGAATACGACGCTCAAGCGGTTTGACAACGACATTAAGCACCTCTTTGGGTGAGGCACCCGGCAGAGCGACCATCACTGCACCGCCACTCACCTCGATCTGAGGATCTTCCTCACGGGGCATCGTCTGTAAAGAGACAAAGCCAAGCAGTAAAATAGCAATGGCAAGTATCGGTGTCAGAGGATTGCTAAGAAACGCTTTGGACAGATGTCCTGCAATATTTTTGATCTTATAGAGTTCCATAAAAAAATTATATCATTATTTATGGTTAAATATAAATAATATTTATCTTTTATAATGAGGATAATAAAAATTGTGTGTAATATAAACAAGAATATCTATAAATCTACTCTACTTTATTTCTTTAACATCTCTTCCAGCGTCACTTTTACATTCCTGCCTAAAGCATCCACATCATAGCCGCCCTCCAAAAAGAAAACAAAAGGAACATCTGCACTATCGAGAATGAGACGCACTATTTTTCTTATTCCCTCTGTAGTGACATTCAACTGTGCCAAAGGGTCACTCTCATGTAGATCATATCCGGCAGAGACCAAAACGATATCTGGCTTAAAACGATCCACATAGACAGACAAGTCATTCTCATAAATATCTAAAAGTTCACTGTCTCCACTGTCAGGCATCACTAAGAAATTTGCCGTAAATCCTTCTCCTCTACCTGCTCCTTTTTCATTCTCCATTCCTGTCCCCGGATAGGCAAAAGCCTGATGGCTGGAGAAGTAAAAAACAGTATCATCTTCATAGAAAGTATCTTGCGTACCGTTTCCATGATGCACATCGAAGTCAACGATCATAACTTTTTCATACCCATTGCTTTGGGCATACCTCGCTGCAACAGCTATGTTATTGAAAAGACAAAAACCCATTGCCTGTGTAGGTGTAGCATGGTGTCCCGGTGGCCGTACTGCACAAAAAGCCCGCTCAAACTCCCCTTTTTTAATGCCATCTATAGCTACTATCCCTGCACCTGCTGCCTTGGTTGCAGCTTTGTAGGAGTCCTTACTGCATATCGTATCGGAATCAATGGGTATACCATACTCACTTGCTTCTATGATATGTTCAATGTGTTCAGAAGAATGTACACGCTGCAATATCTCTTTGGAGACCCAGATAGGCTCTCTCTTGGTTAATTTATGACGCAGTGGCTCAACAGCCTTGTTAATGGCAATCAACCTCTGCTTCGATTCAGGATGGGCAATCCCTGTATCATGTTCCAGATAAATATCGTCTGTAATATAAGCAACTTTCACGATCATTCCTTTTTATCCATTATAACCTTTTTTTGAGTTCTTCTATCTCTTCTTTTAAATGCTGCACTTCTTTTTTAAGCGTCATTACTTCCATTTTCAGCATAGTCTCATCTCTCTCTTCCATAGGGACGATTCCCTCTTCAACATCTTTTTCTATGGCATCATCAAGCAGAATATAGGTGATCTCTTTTCCATTTTCTTCCACAATATCAGTTTTCAACTTACCTGATTTTGTCATCTTCATTACGTTAAATATACTGAGTTTATGTTTTATCGCATAAGCCTTCATGGTCATTCGCTGCATCTCTATTCCTTACAAGCTGGGTTTATACACAATTGATTTACATTTCTTTGATATAATGCACTAAATTAGTTTAAGGAATAGAATATGAGAAAAAGATTGAACCCTCTGAGCATTATGATGGCAGCAATACTACTTTTTGGAAGCTGTGCTATGGCTGAGCCTGCTTCTGTCATTGAGGCTAAAGTCAATGAAGCGATCAAACAGTTCGACAAAGAGGTAAAGGGAGGTGAAAAGTTCCTTTCCAAAGTAAAAGGTTACCTTGTCTTTCCTTCTGTCGTAAAAGGCGGATTCGTTATTGGCGGAGAATATGGAGAAGGCGCCCTGCGTGTCAATGGAAAAACACTCCACTATTACAGTATGGCATCAGGTTCTATTGGATTTCAGGCTGGATTACAAAAAAGATCGGTCATTATTGCCTTTGTGTCTGAATCTGCTTTAAAGAACTTTATTAAAAGTGACGGTTGGGAAGCAGGTGTCGATGGTGCGATTACTGTGGTCAAATGGGGGGTAGGAAAAGATATCAGTTCCATTAGTTATGAAAAACCTATCTATGCTTTTGTTTATGGTGCCAAAGGACTCATGTATAACCTGACACTTGAAGGTACGAAATTTACAAGGATCATTCCGCAATAACATCAGGAGAGGTTAAACCTCTCTTTGTAAGAACACTTCTGACAAAGCATTTCTACTGCTTTACCTTCTTTAAACCCTTCTATCATATTCACTGTACGGCTGTTAGCCAATATTGTATCCATGCTCTCTTCATGCAGATCTCCCAATTCGATAATGCCGTCACAATCCAAACAGCAGGGTACCATTTTCCCGCTTGCTAAAATGGCAATATGCGACTGCAGGCCCTGACATGTACCATGGCCGTAATTTTTATTTTTCAAAGAGGGCCATTCGAAGTAGTTGTCAAAATGTACAAGTATTTTTGAAGCTAAGCGTATATTTTTAGGTCGCTCAGCATAAATCTCTTCTAAAGATAATGAGGTATCAAAGGCTTTAGAGAGTGTAGCAAAGAGTGTCTCATTAAAAGTACGCTCACTCATTATCTCATCGAGGTTCCATACACGCAGATTAATAAAGAGTTCTTCTTTCCTGCTCAACTTGGCTTTACACAGATCCAAGACGGGTGTAATATACTGTTCAAATGTTAAAGCTGTATCGTTTTTATTAAAGCTGTTAAGCGAAATATTGATCTGCTTTACACAGGGATGAAAAAGTGTATCATAGCTATGTTTCTTTAGAAAATACCCACTGGTAGTCAACATTGCCTTAAGCCCATATTTATGTATGATATCAAGGTAATCATGAAGGTTGGACTGCGTAAGAGGATCCCCAACCACATGGCATGCTATCTCTTTGGTATAGTGCTGTGCCTGATTGATAACGGACTCAAAAAAATCAAGATCCATCTGCTTAGAGGGCAATGCTTTAGTAGGACAGAAACTGCAGCTGAGACCACAAACATTCGTGATCTCTACGTAAATACGATAAAACCTCACTTTTTCATACAACTTGAAAGATCAGTGATGTTTTTGGCACTTCGGATACATTGCATTTTTGATTCAAGCAGAGAAATATTTGTATCGAACTCGTTCAGTATCTTTGTTTTTTCCTCACCTTTCCATGATCCGACATTATCTCGTACATCCTTAGTAAATTGACTTTTGATATCTGAAACTTCTTTCAGGCAACTGTTGGCATCTATCCGATTGTTTGTTTGCTGCAAGCAAACCCGTGTCTTTTTCATGCTTAAAAGAATTTTAGGTAAAAGTTTTTTTTGTTTTTGAAAAATATTGTCACCTATTTTCTCTAACCATAACTTTCTTCTTTGCAAAGGAAGGTCTGCCTCTGTGATATTATTATCCTTTAATTCTTTTTGAAGTTCTTTGGATATTTCCAATAAACGTTGTGAGAACACTTTAGGGAGCATCTTGCTTTTCGTTTTAATAGTGCTTTTAAATAGTGCAAATTTTTGTATAGGATAACTCGGAATAGTACATTGATCCAAAGAAGTTTTGATATCGAATGTTGCACTCACGGCTTTTTTCTGATAAGACATACCCAATACACTATACTCAATAAGTAACGGGATACCTTTATAGATACATTTCCGTATCCCCTCTCCTTCCCACACATCACAGGTGTACCCTGCAATCTTATCTTGACCTTTATGCAGCAGGCCTTTTAAAACCGTTTTCTTTTCTCCTCTAACTATTGAACGTTCAAGTATCTTCTTGTTTTTAAAATCAACATCCAATTTCCGATCATGACTTATCTTTTTGCATACCTGCGTAGTTTCAATATTTTTGATGGCACCTGAGGTCACCTCTTCTACGGCTTCTTCAAAAAGCTCTACTCTGCCCCAGTCTCGAAAACGGAGTTTCCCCTCACCTCTAATGGTAAGATTTGTCTCAGGAGTCAATGCACCGCCTCCGTTAATAACATATTTGATCACACCGGATTTGACATCATATCTCTTTTGTCCAACTTCCGCATAAAGAAATGTGCCATTTACCATGAAAAGAAATAATATGATCACCTTTGCATTTAAAAACATATCTTTTCCTTGGTACTCTTAAGCAAGAGGTAATGTTTAGGTAACACAATTGTACCATAATAATATCCCTTAGAACTCCTATCTCAACCATCATTGTTTCTTAACATCTATCACTATGTAACATTTTATTTAAATAAAGTATATTCTACTATCAGGTGATAGCTTTTTATATCCTGTTTATGCATCACAAAATTTTTCCATGATGCTTCCAAATACTCCCGTGCTTCTTTGAAATCAAAATCATGCAATGCACGATACCCTTTTATACGAAGCTTTCCGTAATGCCCTTCTCCTGTTTTAAACATAACTACCGTTCCTGGCTTTATATCGCTATAGTTTATTCTGCCATATCTCAGTACAGGGAATTGTTGTATATATTTTTTATCAATAGAAGCAAAATCTTTAGCCGTCACCTCAACTGTAGTACCGTTTTGTGCAACAAGATTACCTTTTGTTGTATCTATGCGTTCCCACCAAAAATCACTTTTAGACGTAGAACCCAAGGTATCTGTTTCGACATCCCATGAATAGGTGCCGAGTATCGTCGTTGTTTTGGTTTTACTTTCAGTTTTCTCTACAGACGAACCAAGTGCCTCACTTTTTACAGGCAAGCTTTTGCCACAGCCAATTATAGCTAAGACTATTATTGCAATCACCATTGTTTTTTTTCATTGTAATCCTCTATTGAAAATCATTTTGAGTTTGTCTTTACTGCATTTGTGTTCCATATGAATAGTCAAACTGTCTCTTTGACACATGTTCCCATTCAGGAACCTGTGCATCATCATATAGAGTCAATTCATCAAGTCGCTTCATTTACTACAGTTATACTCACGGTAGCAGGTGAGGAATCCACAGTACCGTCATTGACTTTAAATGTAAATGTATCTGTTTCCAAAGCTTCACACATGGCATTGATGCTATCAACATCATCATTGATATGATACGATGCAATATTGCCTGTTATGGTAACAGTACCATACTTTGGTTCAGTGACTATACTATAGGTCAAAGCATCACCATCTGCATCAGTTGCTGTCAATTCTATATCTTCCGGTACAGTTGATGAACACATAATATTTACACTCTTGTCATTTGCAACAGGTGGTGTATTTACAGGTTCCTCTTCTACACCTTCTACCGTAATCGTAACGGTATCACTGTCCGTGTTTCCATCGTTGTCTGTAACAGTCAATGTGACTACATAGTCTCCTGATGCTGCATCGCTTGGAATGATTTCTGTTACTGTTGCACCGGTTCTGTTGCCTAAATCGTCGCCAAAACTCCATACATATGATTCAATCGTACCATCCGGATCATAACTCTTGCTTCCGTCAAGTACAACGGTATCACCTGCTACTGCTGATTGGTCTATTCCGGCATTTGCTACAGGCGGCTGCCCTTCATTCAGCAAGTTTCTTAAAGAATGTGCACCATCTTTACCATCACCGCTTAGATCACATGCATTTAATGCGAATATCATCAATAAACTTGCCAATAATGTAAATATTTTCATATGATTTGATTTCATTTTTTCCCTTTCATAATCATCTTAAAATTTATAAGAGACACCTAATGTCCAAGCATCTGAATTAACATCGGCACGTTGCGCTCTATAATCAAATCCTGTATCATCATAAAATCTGACATAATCAACAAAGACAGAGATCTGTTCTGTTGCATTGTAAGCTGCACCTAAGCCCCACTGGAAACCGCTCTCTGCTCTATCGGCACTGATACCCGGTCCTCCCAGAGGAATATTGGTCAGTTCTGTACGCCCATATCCGAGCAATGCATAGACATTAAAGTTCTCGAGAGGATACATCGGCTTAAGATAGATAGCAATATTACTGAAATCTGTAGGATAGTCATCATAATCAGGATTAATCGTGTCACCGTGATCATACTCAACATCACTGATATCTCTTGTATATCTGCCCTCTAAGGCAAAATATTTGTTAAATTGATATCCAGCCTGCAGCATCACACCTGTTGCAGAAAATTCCTCATCACTGAGATCATCACGCAAACTCATATATGAAAATCCTAAACCTACATAGAATGCACTTTCACTGACTACAGGTTCTGCTGTTTCCGGCACCACTGGTTCAACAGGTACAATATTTCCACCCGCATACCCCACAATGCTTAATGTTATCATTGTTGCAATAGACTTAGCAATTTGCTTCATACTCACTCCTTTTCTTTCTAATATAGAGGGAATTATATTCCCCCTTATTAGATTATAGCACGATTATGCACCACATATGTGCTAAACTAAAAAAATAACTATTTTCATTGTATTGTCTATCTGTTATTTATTTTATGTATGACAAGCTATTTCATTATCAAAAGTTCATTATCACTCTCATAGAAGATATACTTCTTATTCAATACTTTAGACCAGGTTCCATGCTTCTATGTACCATGTATCTTATTGATCTATTTTCACTTTAGCATTATAAGCAAAATCAAAAATGGAATGTAATAGAGAACGAATACCTTCTATATACTCTCCCCAAGGTGTTCTTTGGCGATCATCCTGCCCAGTTCTATCATCTCATATCCTCTGTTGAATTCATAAAAACCGCAGGCATTGTTCGGGATTCCCATGATGATATCCGGTGAATATCCTGCCATTTTACACTCCAGTACTGCATTTTGCATAATGTCGATCGTGCGTCCCATAATGTCGAACATACCCATTTCATCAAAGGTGCTTTTTTTTTCGCGTGCAAACAACTCTTCCGCCTTTTGTGCCATTTCAAAAAAGATCTCCTGCATACCGCTGGCTTTTTCCATCTCTTTTCTTGGAACATCTATATGATACACATTGGGAATATTGGCACTGAGATTTACAGCAATCGTCATCTGGGTATCATCTGCCACAG
Organism: Sulfurovum sp.; assembly: GCA_024762315.1. GTDB lineage: Bacteria > Campylobacterota > Campylobacteria > Campylobacterales > Sulfurovaceae > Sulfurovum. Next base: position 2,599 of record JANTHR010000024.1, on the reverse strand, counting down.
TAGGGGCAATAGGAAGAGGGTTAAGCACCCCGCCGTCTACCAGGTGACGATCTCCTATCTGCTTGGGAGTAAAAACCGTAGGAATGGCGATCGAAGCCCTGATCGCATCAATGAGCTTTCCTTTCTGCAACCAGACTTCCTTCTGTCTAATAAGATCAGTAGCCACAGCGGTAAAAGGTATGGGAAGGTCTTCAATAAGTACATCGCCTACCATCTCTTCGATCACATGGAATACCTTGTCACCCTGAATAATACCGGTGCCCGTAAAAGAAAAATCCACCAATTTTGCCACATCAAAAAGATCAAGTCCCAATACCCACTCTTTGTAGGCATCCAGTTTACCGCAGGCATACAACCCACCGATGAGCGCTCCCATGGATGAGCCGGAAACCGATCTGATCTCATAACCGTACTGCAGCAATTCTTCTATCACACCTATATGTGCATAGCCTCTTGCCCCGCCGCTTCCGAGTACCAGTGAGATCGCTTTCTTTTTTGACATATTCATCTCCTCTGCAAATATTGTATCCAAAATGTCCCTTTGGAAAAAGAAGACATACGTCCATAGTTATTTTTCTCTGATCCCTTGTATGAAGAGAGATTCCTGAAGTCAGAGTCTCCCTTTTTTATAGATCGAACGGATCAGTACAATGCCCATTCCAACAGCTGTTACAAACCCCGCAAGCCCTAAAATCGGTATGCCGAAAATCATCGGCGGTGTTTTGGCAAGTAGCAGGAGTGCCGAACCGATCAAAATGGCAGCAATAATAATGGATATGGAAAGACGATTTGCTGATTTTTCAATACTCTCCTCCATTTCTTCCAATCCCATGTGCTGAAACTCGATTTTGAGTTTTCCGCTTTTCATTTTTTCAACGATCGATTTGATGTCCTGAGGGAACTGAACAAGGAAATCACCGAACTCTTTTGGCATTTCACCGGCTCTTGACAAAAAAGTCGAGAAGGAGAAATTTTCTTTATAGAAACGCAACACAAAGGGTTTTATCTCCTCTGCTGCATTAAAATCCGGATCGAGTATTTTCCCTACACCTTCTATGGTGATCAGTGCTTTTGTAAGCAGGTAATTGTTCTCTTTAAAATAGACTTTATGCCGGCTCATCAAAGCAACAACATCATTGATGAGATTCTTGATCTTGATATCTTTAAGAGAACCGTAGAAATAGGTACGGATCACGTCACCCATATCTTTGGCAAATGCATCCGTATCGAGATTATCATTTTCTACTTTTGCCAATTTTAAAATACAAAACGCTGCTTTCTCTTCTTCTTCTTTAACGATGTAATAGATCATATCGACAAAATCTTTTCTGTTTCGCTCTGCGATGCTTCCCATCATCCCAAAATCCACAAAGGAGATACGCCCGTCAGGAAGAGCAAAAATATTGCCCGGATGAGGATCGGCATGGAAAAACCGGTGTTCAAAAATCTGTTCACAGATCAGGTCAAAACCACTCTTTGCAACCACTCTGGGATCAATACCGTTCTCTTCGAGCTTCTCTGTATCGGTCACTTTGATTCCCTTTACAAATTCCATGGTCAATACGGTACTGCCCGAATATGCTTCGTAAAGCTTTGGTACGAGAATACGCTCATTCCCTTCAAAGTTTCTGGAAAACCGTTTCAAGCTAAGAGCCTCTGTATTGTAATCGAGCTCTTTTTTGATTGTTTTTTCAAACTCCTCCACGATCTTTGTGGGAGAATCGATCCCGTAACTATAGAGCCTGTCCTCCAGTAAAGATGCGATGTGGTACATGATCTGTATATCTGACCGGATCATCTTCTGTGTACCGGGTCTAAGTACCTTGACAGCTACCTCTTCACCACTTTTCAGTTGGCCCTTGTAAACCTGACCCAGTGAAGCAGAAGCTATCAAGGTCAGCTTTCCTTCAAAGATCTCGTTGGCATCTTTTCCAAACTCCTCGACAAAGCGCGATCGCATCTGTGCAAAAGGCATCGCTTCCACATTATCTTGAAGCTTGGAAAATTCATCAGCGAGTTCCAGGGGAATGAGGTCTGGACGTGTTGAAAGGATCTGAGCCATTTTAATGAAAGTGGGGCCAAGTTCCTCTACCGTTTTTCTGATATGCTCACTTCTGCTTAGTTTCAGTTCCTGCTGTGAAGTTTTAGGGATAGAGAACTTTATATACTTCTTGACCCCCATCACATTTACAATATCGTGAAAACCGTTTTTAACAAGCACAGCCACGATCGTTTTGGTACGCTCTGCCTGCAGAAGTGTATCAAACATATCAGTCTTGCTTATTCAGGTTCTGTATCTCATGTTTCAATGCTGTAATTTCATGTCGCAAAGAAGCAATATCTTCTTTTGTCGCCAATCCAAGGGACTTAAGCTGTTCATGTATCTCTTTTCGCATACTCTTATCAGCTTCTGTCGCTTTTTCATCCACCTGTTTTTTGATGTTTGCGAGGAATTGTTCTCCCTCTTCTTTGCTGATATCTCCCTGTTTCATAGCCTCGTCAATAAAGCTTTCTGCCTTCTCTTTGGCTACCAGCATGGCACCCAGCCCCATTTTGACAAGATCGTCCACCGTCACTCTTTCCATTTTCGACTCCTTTG
>JANTHR010000023.1 GCA_024762315.1 Sulfurovum sp. | reverse complement strand
CAAAGAATGTTAGTGATTATAATTTATTGGTTAATCCAGTTCATGTATTAGATATAGCTATTGCTTTACCAGGTCTCATAATTACTTCCATATTACTGATAAGAAAACACCAATTAGGTTTTATCTTTAGTCCTGTTTTTCTTGTATTCACAATAATTTTGACAATTGCGCTTATAGCCATGGTAATCATGTTAAAAATAAAAGGCATAAATGACGAAACATCAGTTGCAGGTATATTTATCATACTTACAATTATAAGCAGCGTATTACTAACACTATTTTTTAAAAATATTAAAAAGTAAAAAGCAAATAAAACTATTCTGAAAATAATAGGCAAATTTAAAATGGGCATAACATCGGCATTAAGTCTGACACGAGCACGCGTCCGGGTTTTTTGCATTTTGAAAGTTTTTTAAGCGTGCTCGTGCAGCTTATGCCGTGGCCGTTATGTCAAGAAGAGAGATATGAATATAAGAGAAGCTACAACAAATGATTGGGATTCTATCTGGCCTATTTTTAGTGAAATAGTAAAAGCTGGAGAAACCTATGCCTATGAAACTGACACAACTAAAACCCAAGCAAAAAATAATAGATTAATCTTTTTATTCTATAATCATATGAAATATAAAATATAAGGATAATCAATGAGATTTCAAGTTTTTACTCTAACTACATTACTAACACTTTCTGCCATGGCAGCAGACAACAACGCCACGCAACCCTTAACCGTAAAACAAGAGGGTGTCAAATACATTAAAATGTTAGGTGGAGCACTTAAAACCGAACTTAAAGCTCACATGAAAAAAGACCCTTCCGGGCTTGAAGCCTTGGCATTTTGTACAGGAAGTGCAGACAAGATCACCAAAGAGGTCAACACAAAGTTGCCGGCATACGCAAAAGTAAGAAGAACTGCATTCAAAGTAAGAAATGAGTCCGTCAACACACCTGATGCTACAGATGAAAAAGTGATGAAAGCTTATGAAGAGGCGATCGCTGCCAAGACATTCTCACCAAAGGACATTAAAGTAGTAGAAGAGGGTAATGTGACACGTGTCTATAAACCTTTGATCACCAAACCCGTTTGCCTTAAGTGTCACGGAAGCGACCTGAACCCCAAAATCGCCGATGCGATCAAAAGTGCCTATCCTCAAGACAAAGCAACAGGCTTTAAAGAAGGTGACCTCAGAGGTGTTATTGTTTCAGAAATCAAGAAACATTAAAAAATATATTTATCCACAGAACAGAAGATAGGGGGAGCCTCCTTTCCCCTACTTATTTGCCGTCATTAAGAAAACAGTAAATTCACGATGCGGCTTGGAAATCGTGCTTGCTGTCTCAAACTTCACATTCCTGAAACCTGCATCTTCTGCGATCACCTTCAGTGCTTCTCTGTCGAACCCATGATGATGGACACCTGTATCATCACTATGGAAGCTGCCATCCTCTGTGTCCAGATCTGCGATCGCTATAAAGCCGCCATCTTCAAGCATGTCGTAAAGCTTATGGAAGAGGGCAAGTATGTCTTTGAGGTGGTGAATGGTCATCGAAGAGATAATACCGTCAAATTTTCTATCCAATGTATCACTGCTTAGATCTTTTTCTACGACTTCAGTCTCGCATAAAAATTCATTACATTTATTTTGAAATTCCAAAAGCATGGAAGGGGAGTTATCTACCGCAACGATCTTCTTTACAAAAGGTGCGATAAAATAACTCAAAAGTCCTGTACCGGCACCAAAGTCCATGATCTCCATCTCTTTATTGAATTCTATATTTTTTACTATTAAATCCGCTATTGCTTTGGCATTCTGCACGCGTCTGGAGCTCATATCCCACGATTTTGACTTATGGGCAAAGAGATCTTTATTGTTTTCCATTTTAATATTCCTTAATATTATTTATTCATATTTTATTGATACTATTTAGTATTAGACCTAAAACAGGCTAGCCTGCTTCTCGATCTTAATATTATCCCAAAACAATTCTACATGTTTTTCAAACAATGATACCACAGAGGAGGTTGATTTTTTATCCAGTTTTAACAAACTTACCTGCATCTGGTAGAAAAACAGTGGCGAAAAGAACTCATTTGCCAGCAACAAAGGGTCTGAAGACCTGATCTGCTCCTCCTGCATCATCATAAAAAAGTAGGTAGAGAGCTTTTTCACGTTCTCCTGGTAAAAATATTCGTTATAAATCTCCCGTATACGTTCATTTCGAAACATTTCCTGCATTAAAAGCTTGAAAAGTGCTTCATTTTGGCTATCGAAGCTTAAAAGTTTAAAAGTAGTGGCAATGCTCATAAGTAGAGACTTTCCTTGTTTATGGGCGTTTTGAGCCTCTTTATCGTCAAATAATGTCACTATGGCGGACGAGGTTAGGTTGCTTATAAGGGTTTCAAGTATTTCATCTTTGTTCTTAAAGTGGTTATACAGCGCACTCTGTTTCACTCCCATAGCACCGGCAATGTCACGCACAGTCGTAGCCTTGTAACCTTTGGATGAAAAGAGTTTAAGGGCTGTTTTGAGTATTTTTTCTTTTGTTTTGCTTCCTTTGGTAGGCAGGGAAGTAACGCTCTCATCGGTCATTGTGGCTCCTTTGGCCATATTATAGTGAACAAATGTTCATAAGTCAAGTACGGGGGATAAATTACTTATGAACACTTGTTCTTATTTAACTTTTTGTTCTAATTTATAAAAGAACACTTGTTCATTTATATAGTTTTGAATATCCCCACAAAAGAACATTTGTTCACAATATATGCTATTGAGCCCTGTATTACGTGCTTTAGAGAGATATGTATATTTAACACATGAAGGTGAAGCAGGTGATATCAAAATAGTATGCATATTATACTAATAAATATGAATTTTGGATATTCTATTTACCGCTCAATTGAGTGAAACAATTGGTAAGAAATATACTAATTAATATTATTTATTTCTCTTTATTGTGTTATCAATGAGTAAAAAATACAAAACAACTTAAAACAGAATATTGAATATTATTTCTGGTCTTAAATGCAGATCATACTATTTTGTTTTGTTCTTGATTTTATATAGAAATACTAAATCAAAAAATACTAAATCAAATGAAGCTTTTTAGGTAGTGGGGAAATCTTATTTTGTGCTCACGTACAAAACATAACTTTTATGCGATTTTAAAAATCGTTTTGCATTTACATTATTGCGTGAGAGAGAAGAGACTTACTTTTTTAATAGAATTTATATTATGTTAACCTATGAATATATCTAGGCCAAGATTCTTACTTATTACACAAGGCTATATGTGCAATAAGTAAACTATGGTATTTGGCGGAAAGATATTTTACTGGTTCACACGTTTATTTTGAACCGCATTTCCCTGATGCACACTTCATACCTTTTTTCATTTTTTGCTGTGCTTTTCTCTTTTCCATCAAGTAAGCAAACTGTTCTGGCTTGAGTACTGCCTTGGTATTGTCAATACATTTTAGGTGCGTCATGGTAGCCTCGGCTTCCAATGCAGCAAGCTTCTCAACTTTTGTTTTAAGTTCAGATGCTTTGGTACCTGCTTTACTGGCTTGAACGATCGTTTTGGTCAAAGACATGATCTGTGGTTTGAGTGCTGCTATACTGCCAATGGTTTCTTTACGCACTTCAAGCAGTTTGGTTTTTTGCTCTTGCGTAAGTGCCAGTTTCGGGTCATCCCAGCTTTTCATGATCATCTTTGTATAATGCGGAAGGCCATGCTTTATGAGAAAGGGCGAATGCATTCTTTTATTTTTTTTAACCATATTGGCTTTTTTCATCATCCCTGTCCCGCATTTGCCTCCTCCGCATTTAGGCCCTTCTGCCTGTGCAGTGACCATAATGAGTGAGAGTGCCGCGATAGAAGTAAGTGCTAATTTTTTTATCATTGTTATGTTTCCTTTTGTATTGTGGTAGTCAAATGGTACAGGGGTTATATTAACGGGGTGTTAACAGTTTCATTGCAAGGTTCAGACAAGGTGTGTGTCTGCCCGCAAAAGAGAGATGCGGCTAAAACCCGCCGCCGGTACGAAAATCGTCCGCATCGGACATGCCGCCGATACCAGGCATATCTAAATCACTTGAGGAACTTGGGCTGTACCACGGTGAGTCTGCCCGGGTAAAGCCACCACTTCCAAAGTCTGAGGACCATCCGCTATCTAAGGGTCGCTGATGCCGGCTCATCCTCTCCCATGCTCCTGCATTATTGAGTACACCGCCAAGTATCTCACCCAGAACCGAGCCTATTTGTCCTTCATTCTCAAAGCCCGAATGGATATCATCATAACGGTGCTGCTTAAATCTCCGACGTAATGCTTCGGTTTCACGAAGTGCACTTAGCTTCTCTTCATACGCCACCCGGTTTTCTTCAAGTGCTTTGGTAAGTGCTTTCTCTTTTTGCTGCAGTGAGTCAAGCTGTGTTACGAGATGATCATCCGTAGCTGAAGCGGTCTTTTGGCTGATCTCGTAGATCGTCTCTACACCATACCGCTTCAATGAGGATTCTATGTGCCCGACGATCTCTCTGGCGTAGCTGTCATGTTCCTGGAGGTACTCCTTTTGCTCCTGTAACGCAGTATCCAGATCGTGCTCCTGTGCTACTATCTTCCCATCAAGTGTATCGACGCTTTGCTGTTTTTGCGACACTTCTGTTTTAGCGCTTTCCATCCCCTGTGCCTGAGCCTCTTTTTTCTCAAGTGCTATCAGCTTTTGCAGCTCGCTCTCGTAGGCTTTCTGCTTGTTCTTCGCATGCGCTTCAAGACGTTCGGGGATCTGAGAGAGGGTCCAGTAGGTCACACGGTACGCCTCATAGTCACACAGTGATGCCACCCAGCCATCGAGCATCTTTGTGATCCCCCCTGCTTCATACGCACTCGTGCTGTAGTGCCGCTGCCAGAGATACCAGAAAAGTTCATTCTCTTCAAACGGGCGCATCTTCTCCTTATAGTTCTCTATGGACTCCTGTGCCTTCTGTGCGGTTGTTTTGGCAATCTCCTTTGCCTCTTGGGTCTTGCTCAGCTGTGCCGTATAGGCCGGATCACCTTGTAAGGTTTTCTGTACCTCTTCCTGTATTCGGGCAAGACGCATCAGTGCCTCTTCAAGCTTCCTGTGCGCCAGGCTGCGTTCCTCTTCTGTTTTCTCCAGCGTATTTCCAAGTGCTTCGATCTTTTCCTGCAAATGGGTAAAAGCACTTTCACGCTGATCAAGGAGTCTCTCTATCTGAAGATCATCCCTGTAGACCCCTGCATCTTCACCTTTCTGTAATGCCTCGAAGTGCACCTGCGCGATCTTACTCAGGAGTGCTGCCTGTTGACGTTTATTCTCCTGGGAAGAGCGGAAGAGTGCCTCTTTTTCCGTATCCAGTGATGTCACCTCATTACGGATCGAACGGATGGCTTCTTCAAGTTCCCCAAGGGTTTCAATACCGCGTATCATCTGCTTCTCCTACCATTGTGTGATCGTGCTTCCGCTTGTAGGCACACTGTATACGGGCTTGCGTTTCCCGCGCTCTTTTTTGCCTACTACTCTGTTCTGGATAATGCTGTCATCAAGTTTGTCCCGCTTGACACGCTCATACGTATCTCTATCGACGCGCAATCCCCACTGACTCACCTCCTTAATGACATCATTCTCTTCATTTTGCACCGGAACAGAAAGTATCTTTCCATTCGTATCGACCGCTTCTACGATCAGGTAGTAGTTCTTGACTCCGGGATTGTGTGGCGGTATACGCCAGATACCCGAACGCTTCTTGGCTCCCTGCACAATACGGATAGTGTAGTGTAGCTTGAGCTGTGAAAGCAGTGCTTCAAGTGCTTTGAGTTTGTGCTTTGCCGATGTGACATCTCCCTGCGCAAGTGCCTCCTTGGCTTCTGCAGCCAGAAGGTTGGCCTGCTTTTGTGCCTGCGCATCCCTACTGATGGTGGTGATCTGTGCATAAAGCTGCTGCAGGGTTTTGGGCATCTGCCGGACAGCTGCCTGCTCGGTGTAGACAGCTACGGCATAGTAGCCTGCACCGCCTGCTCCCAGGAGCCCCAGTGTCACAAGCAGCGGTTTGATCCATCGTCCTCTTCGCACATAACGTGTCGCCAGCCATGTCTGAAACCCTGCTTTGGGAGGATGAAATACAAAACGCTCTTCTTCCAGTGCCCTAACGCCCTCTTCGAGCATCTCATCGGTGACTTCAATGCCCTGCTCTGCATAGATCTCGCGCAGTTTTGCTATGAGTTTGGCGCGGCGGTCTTCACCGCTAAGCTCCTTTTGGACAAGATTCTCCTGATGGCGCAGCGCATCGACCGCATCCATCGCTACCATCAGTTCATCAAGCGGTATTCTCTTCTTGGACATTACTGCTTAGACCTTGTGGGGCAATGCCAGGGAGCTGCCCCGGTTAATGATGTGGCTGAGGCGCTGTTTGCCCTCTTCTACCGCATCACGTATCTCTTCGCTGTTCTTTTGTGAGAGTTTGCGCATCTCATCGACCATTTCAATGGTACGTTCCTGGAAATTCACAACAGAATCGACCAGTTTTTTGACCGCTTCGGCACGGATGGTAGGTCCATAGCCAGCCTTGATAGCAGCATCCTGGACCTTGCCGCCGATGTCTGCGAGGTCTTCAAGACTTTTGGAGACCCCCTCTTTCATCGCTTCAAGGGTCTGTGTACTCTCATGCAGTCCGAAAAGCCCGGTAAAAGAGGCACTTAAAGCAGTCAGTACTGTCTCGTTGGTACCAAAGAAAGTGACTGCCTGCTGATAGACACGTTTTTTGATGGAAGTCGTCTGCATCAGACGGGTCATGATCACTTCGGAGGTGTTGTAGTTGATGCTCAGATTGTCTGCAAGATCTTTGGCTATCTGGTAGCGCTCTTCGGCACCCTGAAGTTCACGCAGTCGCTCGTCACGGGTCAGCTCCAGCTTTGCCCGTGCAGCAAGATCATCACCCTGGTAGCTCTCGACCGCTTCGCTTGCCTGTTCAAGCTTGCCTTTGGCGGTGTTCCAGAGGGCTTCCGCCTGTTTGAGGATATCCAGTGAGAGTATCTCCGCCTCCTTGATAGCTCCTCTGAAATCCTGATAAGCATTGAGAATACGCGCTTCCCTCTCTATCTGGTCTTTGGAGTCGGCCGCTACGTCAAGATAGGTCTTCTTGATATCTTCAAAACGTGTCGCAATGTCACCGCGCGTGACCTTCATCCAGACATTGCCTATGCGTTCAAAGGTATCGATCTTGCCATCTTCTACCTGTTCTACCATGCTCTTGGCATCATCACGAATAGAATTGAACGCATCGGTGATCTCCTTGTAGCGTTCACCCACATTCATCTGGGAGATCTCGTTGCGCACCACATCATTAAAGACAGATGCCTGCGAAAGCGTACGTGCAATGGCAACGCTCTTCGCCTCGTCAATATCGGCGATCTTCTCGATGATCGCCACTACAGGGGCCTCCTGCGTCTTCTCAGGTGCAAGCCCAAGGTCCCGTATTTGTGTCATCGCCCTGTCGAGATAGTTTACGATCTGGTTTTGCATGATCATCTCCTTTTCCTCTTATAAGATGTTTAGTATTATATTATAGAATGGAGATGCTTAAAGGTTGTACCTTGCAGGTGAAAAGCAGATACGGGATCTGCCTCCTGTGGTGTGCTATGCGGTGATCACATGCCATGTACGGCTTGTGTCTTTTTTGACTCCATGCCATGTTGCGCATCCACTTGTGAAAAACCCTGTTATAAGGGTAAATATTAAAAACAATAAAAACTTTTTCATCATATCATCCTTTTTTTCAATTATATCCAATAGTGACCTTAAATACTTTTTCACTATTTTTTTCTTTTATGATTTGTGTTAGGTTTTTTCTTATCCATTGCGTCAAGTCTGGCTTGAAGGTTTGCACCAATTTGGGCTGCATTATTTTCTTTGTTGGGCTTGCGACGCTGTTTTGGTTTCGTTGTAGGGGCAGAATTTATTTCTGCCCCTACAGATTTTTTCTTTTTTGGAGCATTTCTGGACTGTCCTCTATTGCCCTGTCTTTTTTGAATCGGTTCAGCCTTAATGTCTGGGTTGGGAGCAAAGGCTTCTATGTGTACTTTTTTGATCTTGCTTTTGATGAACTTTTCTATGTTGAAAAGAAGTTCATGTTCATCCACACAGACCAAAGAGACCGCTTCACCACTCTGCCCTGCACGCCCTGTACGGCCGATGCGGTGGACATAGTCTTCCGGGACATTGGGGAGTTCATAGTTCACTACATGAGGAAGATTGCTAATGTCAAGTCCGCGTGCCGCGATGTCCGTGGCCACAAGTACGCGTATCTCATTTGCTTTAAAAGCTGCCAAAGCTTTGGTTCTGGCGCCCTGACTTTTATTTCCATGGATCGCAGCAGCTGTGATGCCTGCTTCTTCCAACTGTTTGGTTAGTCTGTTGGCACCATGTTTGGTACGGGTAAAGACAAGGACTTGTTGCCACTCTTTGGTTTTGATGAGCTGGGAAAGCAACTCTCTCTTGCGTGACTTGTCCACATAATGCACCACTTGACTTACCTGTTCTGCCGTAGTGTTCTCTCTGGCTACTTCCACAAGTACAGGATCTTTGAGAAGTCCTGAAGCGAGCTGCTTGATCTCTTTGGAGAAAGTGGCAGAAAAAAGCAGGGTCTGTTTCTCTTTTGGCATCATTTTGAGGAGCTTTTTGATGTCGTGAATGAAACCCATGTCCAGCATACGGTCTGCTTCATCGAGTACTAGTGTCTCCAAGGCTGAAAAATCTATACCTTGTTGACCTGCAATGTCAAGTAATCTTCCCGGTGTGGCTATGACAATGTCTACTCCTTTTTTAATGCTTGCAAGCTGTGGGTAAATACCAACACCGCCAAAAATGACGGTAGAAGAATATTTCATATATTTCCCGTAAGTCTTAATACTCTCTGCCACCTGTGCAGCCAATTCTCGTGTAGGTGTGAGTACCAGAACACGTATCTGTTTTTTCTGCATTTTAGGATGAGTCTGGCTTAACCTTTCAAGCAGGGGAAGGGTGAAGCCTGCTGTTTTTCCTGTCCCTGTCTGTGCCGCGGCAAGGACATCTTTTCCTTCCAATACAACGGGAATAGCCTGTTGCTGAATGGGTGTAGGCGTAGTATAGCCCTGTTCTTTGACGGCTTTAAGCAAAGACTCACTGAGTCCAAGTTCTGTAAATTTCATGGTATTCCTGGTAACCGAGCCTTGCATTCTGCTTTGTCGGTCTTAGGCTAAGTAAGTTTTAAATTGTTTAATATCTGACCGATAGATGTTTAAGTAGCAGGATTATAGCGTAATTTTTGGGTTTTCTTAACTTACTTTGCTATAATTCCGTCACACAGTGTCCCCATCGCTTAACTGGATAAAGCAGGGCCCTCCTAAGGCCTAGCTCGAGGTTCGAGTCCTCGTGGGGATACCAATATTTATTTTCCGTATATCCGCATTACTTCTAAGTCAAAAAAAGTATAATAAAACATACATCATCAAGGAATTAAAATGATAGAATTTATGAAAAAAGCCATGGATTGGGTTTTGGAAAAAGAAGCTGATGCAGCAAAAGGCTGTCATGCAAGACCAGAAGATATTGACAAGCAGATCACAATGATAGAAAAGAAAAAAGAAGCACTTGACAAACAATATAAAGAAAATGTAGCAGAGTTGGAGCACATTTTAAATAAATTGCATGCCATTAAGGCAGAAAGCCTTAAATGTACTATGCAAAAATAATCCATGTCAAATAAAAGTTTAGGGTTTAAAGAACTGATCGCCATTGCTATAGGCGGTATGGTCGGTGGCGGAATATTTACCATATTGGGGATATCTGTCTCTATAGTAGGGTTTTTGGCTCCTTTTGCCATTGCCCTGGGTGGGATCATTGCGTTCTTTGCAGCTTACTCTTATGTGCAACTAGGGGTGTATTATAAGGATGAAGGGGCAACCTATGCTTTTTATAAACGTACCTATTCCGACTCACATATGGCGGCATCATTCATAGGGTGGTATACGGTGTTCGGCTATATCAGTACGCTGTCGCTTTATGCCTATACTTTCTCTTCCTATGGCATCAGCGGATTTGAATTCGCCAATAATGAGATCATACGTAAAGCCGTTGCCATAGCTATTGTCTGGCTCTTTGCACTCATCAACCTTTGGAGCGTCAGAGGCATGGGCAGGATCGAAGACTTGATGGTCTATACAAAGCTTCTCATTCTATTGATCATCTCTGTGGCACTCATCTACTATGGAAAAACGGATTTTCATACGTTTACGCAAATGTTTATAAAAGATTTTGAACAAAGCAGCGCCATGAATATAGTGATCGTTGCTTCCGTGACCTTTGTTGCTTATGAAGGATTTCAACTGGTCATCAATGCAGTGAATGAAATGGAAGATCCTGAGAAAAACATTCCAAAAGCGATCTATACCGCTGTCATACTGGTTGCATTGATCTATTTTATCATTGCGCTGGGAGCAGTCATGGCGATCCCTGTAGAAGACCTCATTAAGAATAAAGAGTATGCACTCGCTTCAGGCGCAGCAGATATTATGGGGCATTGGGGAAGAGATCTGGTGATCGTCGGTGCGGTGCTTGCTACCAGTTCAGCCATAAGCGGTACCATGTTCGGTTCATCACGGCAGATGGCCCGCATCGCTGATGACGGGTACCTTCCTGCTATCCTCACCATACGTAGAGAACAGATTCCTACCTATGCCATTACAGCGATGGCCGCAACGGCATCACTTTTGATCCTTTCGGGAGGATTACGGCTCATACTGGAGTTCGGAAGTATTACTTTCCTGCTGGTTTCATTGCTTATGGCAGTTGCTAACTTTAAGATAAGAAAACAGACCCGCTCCTCTACATTTTTGACGCTCCTGTCCATACTGGGACTATTGGTCGGAGCTGCACTGATCTTATATTATGAATTTCATACAAAACCTGATCAGCTCTTTTTTATAGTAGGTATCTATGCTATTTTGAGTATCGGGGCATGGGGTTACGCAAAAGTGCAAAAAGTAGTATAATAAATAAAAAATAAAGGATACAATTTGACACCACAGGAAAAAGAGATAGAAAAAATGAGATCAAGTATCAGAACAGAGTTGCGCTTGATCTTTAAAGCCAATATGAGAATATTTGACTGGGATATACCTGAAAATGATGACAGAAGATCGGCTGAACTCATTTTAGAAGAGATGCAAAAAGCAATGGATGAACTGAAAAAAGAGGTCGCCGAAGGCGAATACAACAATTATTAAGGAGAACATATGAGCAAGAGTAATTTAAAACACTTGGAAACGATCAAAGAGAATATCGATAAATCGGATGCATTGAGCCAAGAGGAGAAAAGTGATTCTTTTAAACGTATTGAGGAGTGGTATGCAGAAGACCAGGCATGGGAATCACTCATGGCAGAACTCAGTGAAATATCACCAAAAGTCAAAACCGTTCTGGCAGATCTTGGGCTTATTTAAACACCCTGCTTTTCTACAAGAGAAAGCGTATCTATCTTGTAGAAATCCTTTAACTCATTATAGAGTTCAGGGAAATGACTTTTCAGACTATGGGGTGATTCAAAAAACCTCTCTGTAACTACGGCAAAAAATTCTGCTTCATTGGTGGCAGCATAGCTTCCAAGCAGTTTATATTTACCCCATTCTCTATTTTTTGCAGCGATATTATTGAGTTTTTGGTAATCATCATAAAGTACAAAAGTCCATGCATGATATTTAGATCTTGCAAGCGGCGGGACACCATCTATTTCACCATCCATAAAATCTATTTCATGTGCGAATTCATGGATAATGACGTTATCGTGTCTTAAATGATAGGCTTCATATTTTGCATCATGCCAAACAAGCACTACCGTATCATTGGCAGACTGTCCATCTAAAATAAAATCTTCTTGAGTATAAATACCTCCATTATTTTTTACATTCTTCATCACAACAGGTGAAGGGTAGACGATGATCGCTTTAAGATTATCGTAACAATTATCGGTTTGTAGATGCAAAAGAAGCAAACAGGCATAAAATGAGATAATTATTTTCATTTCATCTGTTATCTCCATCTTCACACCTACAAACTCTTTGGTATAGGCAAAACGTATTATGGATCTTTCAATTTTTCTCTTGTCCGTGTCTGAGAGATTCTTATAGTGCGGTATCTTCAATAAAAGTTTTCTATGCTCTGCTTTGAAAGGTATTTTCCGTATCTTTTCTATTTGTTTTTTATCTCTATAGTTTAAAAACAAGGAAGCTGTTAAAAAGGCTATACCTATTACACTAAAATAAGAAATAAGCCTGATATAATAATCTTCTATGGCAGCTCCTTTATGTGGGGAAAGAGGTCAGTCAAGCCTCTCAATATCGACAAAAAACTCCATTAAAACAATAACAATATAGGCAATGAGCACAATAAGGAATGTACTGCCTCCGTAGGAGTACAGGGCATCTTTAGTAAAAGCAAGTGCCTCCGAGAGTTCTGTCATCACAATGACCCATACGGCAAAGGCAACAAGATATACAAAACCTTTTAAATTGAACATGGTTGAGTGCGTGACAGATCTTTTCTTCATTTCTTTATGTTTTTAAAATAATGGAACATCGAGATTTCTCCAAAAAATGGTCCGAAAATATTAAATACCGGTATGAAGTTGAACAACGTCGTCATTGTAGCAATGAGCCAGATGGCAAATCGATGCTGCTTGATCTCATCAGTATTGACTTTTTCATAGGTAAGTGCGGCTGCATCATAACTGACTGTGTCTTTAATGAGCCATATCCATAATACAAGCTGCACCGCAATATTCAATACAGGAATGAAAAGAAGGGGGAAAGCGACCAGTGAAGCAATAATAAAAATAAGACTGTCTCTAATGGTATATCCGACTGAACTGAAAATATGATCTCTGACCACTTCATCTTCTTTGAAATGCCGTTTTTCTACAGAAGCTATGAGCGGTTCACTGAACAGGCTTGTAACAAAGACCATGGTCACGATGATCGCATTGTACAGGAAGTAAAAACCTATAAAAAATGCTATACTCTTCTCTATAGTCTCAAAAGGCAGCCATGTTAAAAGTTTGAGGAATTCATGGTAGATGTAATTACCTTTAAAGAACCAGACAATACCCCATATTATGGCACTTCCCAAAGCAACCAGAACCGAAAAAGAGGTATATTTTTCCTCAGAAACACTTTTTAGTACAAGATTGCCGAAAAAGGCAAAGACAAGTGCGAACGTAAGCAATACCAGCTGGAACCATAAAAAACTTGAGAGCATCCATGCACCGTTGGCACGTACCATACTAAAGGGTACCAGTTCCAATATACGACTGCTTAAAGAGACAATAGGATCCCAGAGCATATACCCTATTCCTATCCATAGTACAGTGATGACTATGCCGCTCATCAAAGCATATTTCATGGTATTCCAGGTAAGGATCTCTTTAAATCCAAAAATAATGGCGTTCATGACATCTTTCATTGTATTTCCTTTTAAACTCTAAACATGAACATATTGAATACCCCTCCGAACAATGCAGATAAAATACCAAATACGGTAAATATCACTATCATTGCAGGAATGGCGGCAAAAGCCAATTTTACCAATAATACCACTAAATCCATAAAAGGAATATCAATCCCGCTAATAATGATCTTTTTATTATTTCCATTTTCCATTGTACTTCCTTCTATAAATGTATCATTATTCAACGTTGCTTATATCTTTTAAAAATTTTCCGCCCATCAAAAGTGCCAGACCGTCAAAAAAGAGGCTGAAACCGACAAATAAACCGATAAGATACAAAGAAGAGAACGGCCAGCCTATGACAAAAAGTATGGCTATAATTAAAGAGAGTACGGCATTAAATACCCAGATGCCCCACCCTTTATTTGGGTACGTTGAAGAAGCAATGGTAAAACCTGCAAATGCATCCATAAAGAAATAGATAGAGAAGAGCAGTCCCAATGTTGCGACACCCCCCAATGGTGAGAAAAGCATATAGAGCGCTACACCTATTAAAATGACACTTTTAAGCCAGCCTGCCCAGTCACTGCGATCTGTCATATAGGTGAAGTATCCTGCAAACATTCCTGCTATGAGCATCAGCCAGGCAACGAAGACAACTGTTGCAAAAGAAGCATATACCGGGTATAGCGCTCCAATCAATCCCAGTATCATAAAAATAACCCCTGCCGTCTTTGCATATTTTCCTATTTGATCAAAAAGATCAAAATCTTTTGGGTATTGCCACATTTTAACTCCTTCCTAAATTAATACTACTTGACTAAACTTTCTTTATCTTTATATTATAAATTTAAAAGTTAAACAAAGCATTAATCAAAATAAATATGACAATATGACATTTTTTTGACATGAAGTACAAAAATACTATATGATTGCCCTACAAGCTACACACAGGAGACTAACGGTGGAAGGTATGATACAAGTAAGTTACACAGTGATGTGTAAAAATGATATAAACAAGGAAATAAGTCTTTCAGAAGTACTTAATAATGAAAAAGTGGCCAAAGCCATTAAAGGTGAATTTGCCAAAGGTTTGAGAAATCTTGCGCTTTCACAAAAGGAAGATACACCCATATACATTAAGACAAAAAAAGAGGTGTATGAATTCACTGCGAGCAAAAATGATTTTGCTGACTTGCTGGAACTTGCTGAAGAGGATGCACGTAAACATAAACGTCTCAAAAAAGAGTGTGACGGGGTGGAGTTGATAGATATTTTGACAATTGACTAGACTTTTTCATGCTATACTTAGTGGAAAATAAAATATAAGAATACAAATGGCGAAGAAAAAGAAAAAATATCTGATAAAACTGAACAATAAAATACGAAACTACTTTCACGGGCTTCCTTTTGAGGAGGGCATAGCGACCCTTGATGACGATAAGCTCATAGAGCTCATCATGCTGTTGGAGATCAGCCTCCCCTCACATGAACACGATGACATGGTACGAGCTCTAAGACGGGCATGGAGCGAAGAAGGGGCAGGAACCAGGGAAATGATAGTCTCATACCTGACGCAGAGTTACAAAGCTGTCACCAAAGGCGGCAGAGACAGGCGTCCTGCGGATAAAGTCGAAAAGATACTTCATCTTTTAGAAGGGGTTGAACACTCCAAGCATGAAGAGAATCTACTTTTAGAGGCATTCATAGATGCTAAAAGCTCCAAGATCACTCCTGAAAAAGTCATCAATAAGCTGCACTACCTACGCATGAAAGAGAGACTCTCTACACTTGAAAAATCTCTTGAAGTGGAATTCAATTCACTCAATGAGATGGAGTTCTATCATAGCTTTACTTTTGCACTTGATAGCTTTGACTTCAACAAACTGCTTTTATGTACGACAGAACCACTGCATATGGATAAACTCTGGCAACTGAATGATGAAGAGATCATTACAAAGCTCAAGACGATCAAAGAAGAGAGCATTGCGGCGAAAACTGCAGAGATACAAAGCTTTTTAGAACAACTGAATGGGCAAAAACACCCTTACATGAATGAAGAGGAAGTAAGTGCTGCACTTAAAAGGATGCCTCCGGAAGCATCACTCTTTCATACGCCTGTCAAACTGGAGATCATAGAAAATATATTAACTAATATTAGTGATAAATATCATATTTTTGAAAGTACGGACCACATTATTATAGAGAAAGAGAAGAACTATGATCTTTTTGGGACAACACTCTATTATAATACTTCCGTATCCTACGAAAAACCATTTTTCTATAACCTCATTTGGAGAGGTGAGGAACCTCCTGTCAAAGATGACCTCAATCGTGTCAACGATGATCTGCTTGCACACTTTAAAGTAGCCGTGAATGATCTGCTTGAGGAGATGAAGGAACTTGGCCCCAAGCTGGATATTAAAGAGTCAGTACTGCATGAATTTATTGTCCGCTTTGTCGCACCACAGATAGAGAGCTCGAGAACCTTGAAATTCAAAGAAAAGAGTAAAAGACGCATACTCTTTCACTTTGGGGAGTACCTTAAGCCACTGCTTGAAAAACAGAAACGTGAAGAGCTGCTTGCCAAGACCATCCGTGATTTTAAACGTCTCTACCCTCTGGCTCGCGAGCTGAAACGTAAGATCGTTTTTCATGTCGGACCTACCAATTCCGGTAAGACCTACGCTGCACTTAAAGAACTGGAAGCTGCAACAACGGGTTATTACCTTGCACCTTTGCGACTGTTGGCACTTGAAGGGTATGAAAATCTCAAAAAAGAAGGTGTACATGTTTCACTTATTACCGGTGAAGAGGAGATCATAGACGAGGAGTCGACACACATCTCCTCCACCATAGAGATGATGAACGGCTCGGTCGATGTGGATGTCTGTGTCATCGATGAGATACAGATGATCTCTGACCGTGACAGAGGCTGGGCATGGGCGAATGCACTCATAGGTGCTCCTGCAAAAAAAGTCATACTGACAGGCTCTTCCAATGCCCTGCACGCAGTCAAAGAACTTTGTGAGTATTTGGATGAGGAGTTGGAAATCGTTGAATTTGAACGTAAAAATGCGCTAGAGATGCTAAAGTACCCTACTTCCATGAAAAAGATAGAACCACAGACAGCGGTAGTTGCTTTTTCCAGACGTGATGTGCTCTCGCTCAAGCAGCAGCTTTCAGAAAAGTACCGTGTCTCAGTAGTCTACGGTAACCTTTCACCGGAGGTCAGACGTGAAGAGGCAAGACGTTTCAGGGAAGGTGAAAGTGAAATACTTGTTGCCACCGATGCCATTGCCATGGGGTTGAACTTACCGATTAAAACGATATTGTTTGCCAAAGATAACAAGTTTGACGGCTTACGTCGCCGTGAGTTGCTTTCTACTGAAGTCGTACAGATATCGGGTCGTGCAGGTCGTTACGGTTTTGAAGAGAAGGGGTATGTGGGGGCTTTAGATGAAAATGCCCTGCAAACCATAGACCAAGCTTTTCACTCCCCTCTCCCCGATATAGCACTGCCTGTCTCTGTCATGGCAAGCCTGGAACATGTTATGCTCATTGGTGAGATACTTGAGACGGAAAATATCACCACTATTTTAGGCTTCTTTGCGGACAATATGGAGTTTGACGGTCCTTTCATGGCAGCCAACATCGACTCCATGCTTGAGATCGCCGCGATCGTCGATGAGTATGGGCTTGACCTGAAAACCCGCTACTATCTCAGCTGTGCACCGGCGAGCATCAGTTCGCCTTACATAGAGTCGGTCTTTCACCGCTACATCAGGCAAATAGAAGCCGGGAAAAAAGTACTTTATATTCCTCCGCGTGATCTGCCGGCATTTGCCCAGACAAACGATATGCTGCTCAATGCTGAGGACAGGGTCAGAGAGATATCACTCTACTTATGGCTCAGTTTTAAATTTCCGGACATCTTTGAGGACACGGAGAAAGCCCTAAAAGCCAGAGTAAGACTCAACAACTACATAGAAAACTCCTTAAGGCAGGGACACTTTACGAAAAAATGCAGACGCTGCGGGAAAGTACTGGACTTCTCTTACAGGTTTTCCATCTGCGATGCATGTCACTCCAGCGGAAAGAGAGGCTCAGGTTCTACTACTGGTCGCGGCGGGTATAGAGGTCGGAGGAGACGGTAATCCTACCAAGTCTCTCCGAATCCATAATACCCCTGCCCCACACGCGAATGATTTGCATCAAACTGCGCTTTACGCTGTTTGAGAGTCAATTTTACCGGTGCAGCTACACCTACCACTGTGGTGAGTCCTAAAAGTGTCATAAGTTTCATTACATTTCTTCTTGTATTGTCTATCATAGTCATTCCTTTTTATTATTATATTCGAATGTAACAGTTGTTTGTGGATAAAATGTGAATGTGCGAATAAATTTGACTTTTTTTGTTATACTTTTTCTCATATATCATAAAAAAGGACAAGGTGGAATGACCCCAAAACAATAGACACTTTTTTAACCTCTCCTTTTGTTAGTACTTGTGGTATATGTTTTCTTTCTTGTGCTCGCAAAGCTTGAATATTCCAAGAACTCATATCAATACCCAATACTTCTTTGTAAAGAAACAAAAGTGCAGAAAAAGCTTGATTCTGTGTAGTAGGAGATACTTTTCTCTCGACAGCAAGATAAGTTAAAAATGCTTCTATTTCAACTTTACCCATTTCAATGGGATGTTTTTTGTTATGGTAAAAAATATAATGTTTAATCCAATGAATATAAGTTTTCTCTGTCGATAAACTGTAATGCTTAAACCTTACTTTGTCTCGAACCATGTCTAAAAGTTTCTTTTTTGCTTGCATTTTCTATTCCTTATCCAGGGAGGACATTTTGTCCTTTTAATGGATTATTTGACAAATAACGGAACACTTTGTCCAATTAACGCCAATTTTGGTGCCAAAAGGACATTATGTATCGTTATAATTCTAGTCAATGACCTAAAAAACAGTAAAAATCTTTCATATTGTCATATTTTTAGAGATAAACAGACATTTTTTATGTCCATTTATCTTTCATTTTATAAGCTGATTGGTATATAATGTTCCTTGAATAAATAGTTATATGAACATTGAATTGTTTATAAATCAAATTTATACAAGGAAGATATACAGAATGAAAATGAAAGTAGCATTATTGGTTGCACTTAGTCTATTATTTCTAGGTTGCCAAGAAAAAGAATACAAGAATGAAGAACTTAAAAATAAGTTAACATACATTGGGGAACAAAAAGGTCCATTTGATAACACACTGATAATAAAATATTACGATGAAAAACTTAACACAATGTGTTACACATTTGTACCCAAATCGGTATCAACAACATATAGTAATGATATGGTTTTTATTAACGGTTTTGGAGGAAACATAAGTTGTGTTAAGCTCTAAAGCATATAACAAGTACTTGGAGAGAAATACGAACCCTAGCGGGAATTCGTATTTCTCAAGACAGTCGTTATACTCAAAAAACAAATATAGTTCCTGAACTCAATGATATTAGTATTTGTGAAATATTTGTTGATAGCTGTCATACTAGAACAATCAATAAATCTACTTTTAGAAGCAAAACCAAAGTCTCCACTTCCAAGGGCAGTTTTGCTATAATACGCCCAATACAACCAAGGATCACCCATCAAAGCATTTGAAAAACTAAATTTACATCCGGATATACTCAGAGCTATTGCTCATGAGAAGTACGAGAACACTACTGCCATACAAAATAAGGTCATCCCTGCTGCTATGAGGGGTATGGACATCTTGGGTGCATCTAAGTCGGGTACAGGGAAAACAGCTGCCTATGTGCTGCCTTTACTGAACAAACTGCAAAAAGTAGTGAAGAAGGACGAAAAAGTGGTACGTGCGCTTATCATCGTTCCGACCATTGAACTTGCAGACCAGGTTTCCCGCACTATTGTCTCATTTTCAAGATATTTGGATATCAAAACCGCCAAAGTACAGGGCGGTTCTAAAAAAATAGACCAGATACACAAGTTAAAAGAAGGTGTGGACATTGTGGTAGCGACACCGGGACGCCTGCTGGACTTCATCAATGACAAAAAAATCAACCTTGAGTATGTCAATACTGTCATTTTAGATGAAGCAGATACCATGCTTGACCTTGGTTTTTTAACAGAAATAAAATCCATACTTAAAAGCTGTACCAAACCAAAGCAGATGATGCTTTTTTCTGCAACTATTTCACAGAACATCAAAAAACTTGCTAAAGAGTTCCTGCATGACCCTGCCATTGTTGAAGTGCATCACAGACGTGATGTGGTCAACTTTATCAAACACCGAGCCTACAAAGTAGATAAAAAGCGTAAAGCAGAACTGACGGCTAAGATCATTAAAGATTTCGGTGCTGCGCAGGTATTGGTATTTGTCAACTCAAAAGAAGAAGCCAATAAGCTTTTTGAGTACCTTAAAAGCCAGGAGATCTGGACAGCTGTCATTCACGGGGACATTAAAAGAGGCGGTCGTGCCAAAGCACTTACACTGCTTAAAAGCGGGAAAACACAGGTACTTGTAGCCACGGACATTGCTGCACGCGGCATAGACATTCCGGAACTTCCGCTTGTTATAAACTATGACCTGCCCCAAAGTACGGATGACTTTACCCATAGAGTCGGACGAACAGGCAGAGCCAACCATAAAGGAGCGGTCATCACCCTGCTGACCATTCATGACTACAATGCCTTCTCCAGCATAGAAAAACACCTCAAACTCAATGTCAAACGTGAGATCTATGAGGGCTTTGAGATTACAGACAAACAGCCTCGCCAGGCAAGACCGCGTAAGAAATCACTTCGTGAGAAAAAAGGGTATATAGATTACGATAAAAAGAGAAAATATACTTACGCAGCACAGAAAAAGAAGAAGCAGGAATCCAAAAAGAAAAAATCGTAAAAGCTAAATGCTAGGGTTTCTTTTTAAACCGTGCTACAAGCGGATTATGATCTGAGAGTCCATGTTCCGGGTAGACTGAGTACTTCTGAAGCTCTACCCCTCGGTAAAAAATGAAATCCAGATGGTTTCCCATAAAAGATTTTACTTTATCTTTCTGTGCAAAGGGGACTGCCTCAAGTCCTAGTTTTTCTCTTATTTCATGCAGTTTCTCTATACGCTTCTTGTTCCAACTGTTAAAGTCTCCCGCGATGATCATGGCTCCTTTATGATCTTTCATAAGTTCCAAAAAACGTTCAAGTTCTCTGTGGTAGCCTTGGTTCTCACGGAAATTGATGGCATGGACATTAAGGATGAGAAGTGTACTTCCGTCTTCAAAAGCATAAGAGCTCAAAAGTAGACTTTTGTGTGGGCCGATAAGGCTCTCCCTTCCTTCCGAAAGGTAGGCCTGTGCAGTTTTGGACTCAATCCTACTTGCACTCAACACGCCATAGAACTCTCCTCTAATTTCCAAATTGGCTGCAGCATCAAAGGCAAAATCTGGAAGTGTAAAATGTCTGTCATCTCTAAAATGGGCTTCTTGTAAAAGTAAAAAATCAATAGCTTCTTCATCTGTGAGTTTTTGAAGGTAGGGCTTGAACCCCAAATGTTTCGTATTTTTCTTATACACATTCCAGCAGAGTACACCAAAGGTATCGGGCACAAATCGATTGCAGCTAAAACGGCATGAACGGTGATGAAGAATAGAAGGAACAAACATCAGAGTAACGGCACGAACACTTTCATCATATTTTCAAGCGCTTCACGCAGTTTGGATGGCTTTTGTATTCCCCTGCTTGAATGTTGAATCAATTTTTTCATCCATGCATCAAGACTTGTTATGCATTTGTGAGAGTAGACAAAGGTGACCACTTCATAATTAAGAAAAAGACTGCGGTTATCCAGATTGACAGACCCTACCATTCCTCCCATATCATCAAAGAGTATCGCTTTTGCATGAAGCATCTTCCCCTCGTAAAGTACTACATCAGCACCTATTTCGATCAGCTCTCGCATATAGGAGCTTCTTCCCATATCTACCAACAGATGATCGGAGTTTTTAGGCGTGATGAGTTTCACATCCACTCCCTTATGCTGTGCGATCACCAATGCCTGTACGATATTGTCATCGGGTACGAAATAAGGTGTTACGATCCAAATACGTTCCTTGGCATTGTAAATGGCATCCAAAAGGGCTTCATAAAGTGCATCTGTTGGAATATCGGGCCCGGAGGGTACAACCTGGACCATACATTCGCCATCATACATCTCCTCTTTATTCAGATCGATCTCTTTCTCTTCTTTTGTAGCATAGACCCAGTCATTATGAAAAATATAATAAAAATAATGCACCGCCGGACCTTTTAGATAATAGAGAAGATCTTCCCAGCGCTTTGTTCCGTCAGCCTCTCCCATATATGTATCACTAAGATTCATTCCGCCGCTGAACATACTTGTGCGGTCAAAAAGATAGATCTTACGATGATTTCTTAAATTAATGTAATTTTGGAACGGTCTTTTCAAGATAGGTGTGAAAAAGGCAACTTCTCCTCCGGCATCCTTTAATATCTTAAATTTTTTCTGGTGAAAATATGCATCCAGAGAACCCACGATATCCATCAGTACTCTTACCCTTACACCTTCTTTGGCTTTTTTACTCAAAGCATCTAAAATAGTTTCTGTCGTTTTATCAAATTCAAAAAGATAGGTACAGATATCAATGCTTTCTTTAGCATGCTCTATCTTTTTTAAAAGTCTATGGTAGGCTGCTGTGTTATCAATGATCAATTCATAGGTATTCCCTTTTGTTGCAGGGGGAATACCGTTTTTTTTCAATATATTCTGTAGCGCATGATGGGAATCATACAGTGTATAGGGATGATGTTGGTCGATCTCATGAAACGTGACAAACTTTTTCTTACGAGATGATTCACGTTTACGTATGCCAAGCAAAAAATAGAGCGGTACTGCAATGTACGGTAGGAAGAAGATAGAGATGATCCATGAGATCATACTGCTGGGAGAACGTTTTTGGTAAAGGATATGACTCACCGCAGAGAAGGCCAAAATACTGCCTATGAATACCAGTAAATAAGTTAGTATAAGCTGCTGTAAAGGCGTAACGGCGATAAGAAACTCCTTGGAAACTTTTATTGATCTGATTATAGCATAATGGGAGTCATGTACAAAGAATGACTTACGCTATAATACTTCCATGATAAAAAATCTCAAACAAAACAACTTTACATTGGTTCTCTCTGGCGGTGGTGCACTAGGTATCGCCCACTTGGGGATCTTGTCTGATATGGAAAAACACAGTATCATCCCGAAAGAAGTGCTCGGTACGAGTATGGGCGGTATTATCGGGGCATGTATGGCTATTGGGATGAAAGAGGAGGAGATACATGCAGAGATCAAAGCCTTTGCCTCTGTCTCAAAGTGGATACAGTTCTCTTTTTCCGGTAATGCCCTTGTGAATAACAGTAAAATAGAAGACATATTCAAAAGACTCTTTGGTGACAGAAAAATGAAAGATACCATCATCCCTCTTAGGCTTATAGCAACCAATCTGCTTAACGGACATAAAAGGGTTTTTTCTGCTAATGACAATGTCTATATCAGGGATGCTATACTTGCTACAATGGCGATACCAGGCATTTTTGATGAACATACTATAGGAGGAGACACCTATGGAGACGGCTTTCTTTGTGAAAATCTGGGAGTCAATGAAGCCACTTTTAATGATATCCTGGCCGTGGATGTTCTGGGTGAGCACTCTTTTGAAAAAGAGATGCCCGACAACTTCTTTAAAACAGCCAATGTGCTTGAAATGTTCGAAAAGTCCATACGACTGCTCATCTATAACCAGACGCAGACACATATACGGAATTCAACAAAGAACATCTATCTTCTGGAACCTGAGACAAAACATTATAAAACCTATCAGTTCCATAAAGTTGAAGAGATACGTGCATTGGGATTAGGATTACTGAATGATTGAAAACGGGTTTTCCTATCTTGCAGTCTTAATGATGATAGCCTCTGTTATCGTTTATGCGGAAAAAAAGAGTCGGCTTAAACTCTTTGAGTACCTTCCTGCTATCGTCATGCTCTACTTTATGGTCATGCTTTTCTCCACCTTTGGGGTATGGGAGAAAAATACATCTGTCACAGTTGCATACAAAGCTGTCAAATCCAACCTTTTACCTGCCATGATCTTTCTCATGCTGCTCTCTGCAGACATGAGGGAGATACTCAAACTAGGTAGAAAGATGCTGCTGACATTTCTACTGGCTTCTGCAAGTATCTCGTTAGGCTTCATCGGGATGTTTGCCTTTTTCCATTCATTTTTTTCCACTGATGCCTGGAAAGCCTTTGCCGCACTCAGCGGTTCATGGATGGGCGGTACGGGGAATATGGTCGCTATTCAGGGGGCATTGAATGTACCCGACTCCAAAATGGGGTATGCCCTGCTTATAGACTCCATAGATTACGCCATCTGGGTGATGATACTCCTTGCCCTGGTGCCTTTTGCCAAAAGGTTCAATGCTTGGAGCAAGGCAGATACAAGTATCATTGATGAAGTAGGCGAAAAACTTACACTCAAAGAAAAAAATAAAAAGACTATGGCCTTCGAATCTCTTTTTCTTTTACTCAGCTCTGCTCTCTTTGTCTCGGCATTAAGCCAATACTTTGCCGGTTACCTTCCTGCCACTTCATTTCTTACTGCAACCACATGGACGGTCATCATCGCAACCCTTGCCGGTATTGTCATGGCAATGAGCCCTCTTGCAAAATTCTCCGGCTCTATGGAACTGGGCAACATCATGCTCTACCTCATTGTCGCACTCATCGCTTCCAGGGCAAATTTTGCCGAACTTACACAAGCCCCGCTCTATATTGCAGCCGGTTTTGTCATTATTGCTATTCATGTAGCAGTGATGGTATTTTTTGCCAAACTTTTCAAGCTCGATCTTTTTAGTCTGGGTGTGGCTTCACTGGCAAACATCGGTGGCGTCGCCTCTGCCCCCATTTTAGCCTCTGCCTATTCCAAAGCACTCATTCCCATAGGCGTACTTATGGCGATGATGGGGTATATATTGGGGACATTTGGCGGGTTAATGATAGGGAAGGTTTTGGAAATGATAGCAGGATAATTTGTTACAATATCACATTCCATACATAATAAATAATTATAACTACAAAGGATGAGCATGAGAACATTAACAGATGAACAAAAATTAGATATAGAAAATAAAGAAAAATATGAAGCTTTGAAAGAGAAACTTCTTAAAGAGTACAAAAGTTATGCAGAAAACCTTGAATACGCAGATGATGAGTTTGAAGAAGATATTATAAACCAAAAAAGAGAAAAGCTTGCAGCACAAATAAAAGATTTGGGAGCCAGAATACGTGGAATTGAATCTTTGGAGACTCAAGCTTAGTTCATGAAAATAACCAATATACAAACAACTACGCTCAAGGCACCCCTGAAAAACCCCTTCATTACCTCTTTGCGTCACGTAGATGCACTGGAGGATCTTGTCGTCATCATCGAGTGTGATGACGGTTCTGTAGGCTATGGCGAAGGAGCCCCTACTCCACAGATCACCGGTGAGACGATGGGCTCTATGATCGCTGCAATAGCATACATCAAACCCCATATCATAGGGCTTGATATTGAGGATTTTGATACCATCATCAACT
>JANTHR010000022.1 GCA_024762315.1 Sulfurovum sp. | reverse complement strand
TTCCTAAATGATCGCTTATGCTGTTACAGACCCTTCTACTTTGGATTTCAACCATTTGGACTCTGATCTGCAAAGATTTTCCCAAAAAGCTTCCATGATCGTTTATCGCGATAAAGCCAATGCGGATTATGATGTAAAAGCCATTGATTTCGTTGAAGTAGCCAAGAGATTAGATTTTGAAAAAGTTTTGGTGCATGGAGATCGTATCTTGGCGGAAACTGTTAAGGCTGATGGGGTACACTTGGCAAGCACTCAACTTGACACCATACCTGACGCCAAAGCCAGGAACCTCTTTGTTGTTGTAAGTACCCATTCATTAAAAGAAGTTCAGGAAGCAGAAGCACTAGGTGCAGATATGGTTACTTTCAGTCCCATTTTCAGTACACCAAATAAAGGTAAAGCAGTTGGTTTGGAAGCCTTGAAAAATATTATATCGGAAATAAAGATACCGCTGATAGCACTAGGCGGGATTTTAACACAAGAACAGATAAGAGCTTGTCAAAATGCCGGCGCAAAGGGCTTTGCTTCCATTCGTTATTTTGCCTAAACTCCTTTATAGTACCAAAACGCTATAATATTTTCAATTTTACAAGTACTATTTATAAGGAAAACCACTATGTTTGAAACCGTTATCGGTCTTGAAGTTCACGTCCAGCTTAATACAAAAACAAAACTTTTTTGCTCTTGTCCCACCTCTTTTGCAGAACATCAAAACAGCAATACCTGTCCAACATGTCTTGCTCTGCCTGGCGCGTTGCCGGTGGTCAACAAAGAGGCTGCTATTAAGGCTATGCGTTTTGGCTATGCGATCAATGCACGTGTGAACCATAGCTCTACTTTTGACAGAAAGTCATATTTCTACCCGGACAGTCCTTCGGCGTATCAGATAACCCAGTTTACCAAGGCGATAGTACAAAAAGGTGAAGTATTTATAGACTTGCCGGATGGATCTCAAAAACGCATAGGTATGACACAGGCACATCTGGAAGCTGATGCCGGAAAGAACATGCATGAAGGTGACCATTCGAAAGTAGATTTGAACCGTGCAGGTACACCACTGCTTGAAATAGTCTCTGAACCGGATATGAGATCAGCAGATGAAGCAGTGGCTTACTTGAAAAAACTTCATTCAACGGTGCGTTATCTTGACATAAGTGACGCAAACATGCAAGAGGGCTCGTTCAGATGTGATGTCAACGTGTCCATACGTCCCAAGGGCCAGGAAGCCTTTGGTACAAGAGTGGAGATAAAAAATATCAATTCATTCCGTTTTGTAGCAGCAGCGATAGCCTATGAAGTACAAAGACAGACCGAAGCCTATGAAGATGGTGTTTACGAGCAAGAGGTATTTCAGGAAACACGTCTTTGGGATGTGAGCGCCGGTGAGACACGTTCTATGAGAGGGAAAGAAGAGGCGGCAGATTACCGTTATTTCCCAGACCCGGACTTACGTCCGTTGATTGTGACGCAAGAGATGATCGATGAAGCCAGGATCATGCCGGAGCTTCCTGACGCAAAAGTAAAACGCTATACTGAAGAACTAGGCATTAAGATGTATGATGCACTTGTGATTACATCAGATAAAGAGATGGCAAGCTATTTTGAAGAGATGTTAGAGCAGGGTGCCGTAGCAAAGACAGCAGTCGTTTGGCTCACTTCTGAGTTGTTGGGTCGCCTGAACAAAGCCGGGTATGGTATAGAAAACTCTCCTATTGATGCGAAAACACTGGGTACTCTGGTCGCGAAGATCTCTGACAATACAATTTCGGGTAAAGGTGCCAAGGAACTTCTTGATCATATGATGGAGCATGTGAGTCGTGACGTGGAAGCGCTGATCGATGAACTTGGACTTGCGCAGGTAAGTGATGATAATGCTATTTTAGCGATCATTGATGAAATATTGGCTGCCAATGAAGATAAAGTAGAGCAGTACAAAGCGGGGAAAGATAAACTTTTCGGTTTCTTTGTAGGGCAAACAATGAAAGCGAGTAAAGGTTCTGCCAATCCCGGTAAAGTAAATGAACTGCTTAAGAAGAGACTCTCTTAGTTTGAAAATTAAAAGGATGCATGAATGAAAGAGATACTGTTATCATTAGCACTCTTTCTGCATCATTCAAAAAAATATCAACAGTACAAACAGCTTGCAAGAGGACTGCTTTTTGATACGAATAATATCTACAAACGCTATTTTGACCTTACCATTATATTTCTTGTAGTCTCTTCCGTTGCTATTCTTATCTATGAAGTTAAAAACCCTGTACCGCAATGGCTCGATAATTATGATATCTTTTTTGTTTCTGCTGTGTTTGCTGTCGAGTATCTGCTGCGATTATGGGTACATAATGACCTCTCCAATATGATCATTGAAGAGTATAACAATGCTAAATTCCTGCAAAGAGATTTTAATGTTTATGCTGTATTTAAAGAGGGGATGTATCAAAAATTAAAATATATGGTGACACCGTCAGCCATCGTTGACCTGTTGGCAATTCTACCGGCTTACAGACCTCTTAGAATACTGCGTGTATTTATCCTGTTCAGAGTATTTAAGTTGCTCAGATATACCAAAAGTATCAATCAGTTTGTAGATGTGCTTGTCAATAAAAAATTTGAGTTGTTGACACTCCTTTTCTTGTTGATATTTATTATGTTCACTGCCGGCATAGCTATTTATATTCTTGAAGCAGGTATCAATCCACATATCAATTCACTTTTTGATGGTATCTACTGGGCAATCGTTACGATCTCAACCGTAGGGTATGGTGATATTTCACCTGTTACGGTTGTTGGTAGAAGTATATCGATCTTGATCATTGTCAGTGGTATCGCAATGATCTCTTTTGTAACATCCATTATAGTCTCTGCTTTTTCAGAGAGACTGGGTGAATTGAAAGAGCATCGTATTATTGAACAAATAAACAAAAGCAAATCTTTTTTAATTATTTGCGGATATGGACAAATGACCAAAATGTTCTTTCGTCTAAATAGAAAAAAAATCAAGAATTATGTCATTCTGGATCAAGATATAAACAGGGTAGAAGCAGCAAAAAAAGATGGTTATATGGCTATTCAGGATGATGCAAGCAGTCATCAGACATTAAGTAAATTTGATGCCAAATATTGTGATATAACCATATTATGCCTTACCGCCAGTGATGTTGAAAACGTATACATAACACTCAATGCGAAAAGTATTTCAAGAAAAATAAAGGTCATTGCAAGAGTGAACGACCCCTCAAATATCAGTAAGTTTACCTATGCAGGGGCGGATCATATATTGACACCAAACAAGGTGGTAAATACAATGATACATGCAGCCATTACCCAACCAACGATGTATAAAGCGATACATGCCATTTTAACAGGCAAGAGTATTGCCAATATTGATGAGATATATGTACATAACTCCCATGAAATTGTTGGCAAAAAAATATGTGACCTTGACTTTCAAGGCAGCAAATTACTTTTTATAGGAATACAAAGAGATAAAGATTTTATTTTCAATCCTCCATCGTCTGAAGAGATAAAACCGTATGATGTTTTACTTGTTATGGGAAGAAAAATAAGTCTGGAGTATTTTAAGTCTCTGCATGAAGGAGATATATATGTCAGGTAAAAATATATGTATTTTTGGTTATGGTAACCATGGTAAATTCATCGCTAGAGGTTTAAGGGAGGATGGATTTAATGTAACCATTATTGAATCAGATAAAAATTTTTATAAAGAAGCAAAAGCAGATGCTTTTGAACAAATTTTTTTAATCGATGTAACAAATGATGATGAATTACAAAAGATTGAACTTCAAAACTTTGAACAGTTTGTGTGTGTAATGGATGATGAACACTTAAATGTATTTTTGACACTTTCACTCAGATCACTGTGCAAAGAGTCATATATTTTAGCGGTATCTGACTCACTGAATGTTACCAAAAAGCTTAAAATGTCCGGAGCGGACAAAGTGATAGATATGTATGAAGTGAGTGCCAACAAGATTTATAATATCCTGGACAGACCCATCGCTACAAAACTTCTTGAAGGATTTGTTGTTAACAGTAATGGTATTACATTCAAAGAGATGACCATACCGGAAAATTCATTTCTGGACGGATTACAAATAGCTGATGTAGATTTTTCATCCTATGGCATACTTTTGGTAGGTATGATCGATGAAGAGATGGGACACTCTTTTGTATTTGTAACAGCGGGGATTGACCACAAACTGGATCATGGAGATACTATTGTATGCATCGGTTCAAAAGAAAAGTTGGATGCCTTTAGTGAAGAGATCAAGAAGAGGGAAAGTAAAATATGAAGTTGGCAATTATCGGAGCAGGGAAATGGGGCCAGGCACTCTATCATGCCTACAGTCAGAGGAATGATGTTGTGATCTCTTCACGCAGTACTAAAAATATAGAAAACTTTGTCCCAATGGAAGAAGCATTGAAGTATGAATATCTAATCATGGCGATCCCTGCACAATTTGTGCGCGGGTGGATGGAAGAGAACTTTACGGACCATGGACAAAATATTCTTGTGGCAGCCAAAGGAATAGAGACAAGTACGGGAGCGTTTCTTAACGAAGTATATGGTAAGTTCGTCTCTTCTGACAGGCTTGCTTTTATTTCAGGCCCCTCCTTTGCGGCTGAGGTAGAGAAGTCACTTCCTACCGCACTTATGATCAGTTCAGTCAATCTTGAGTTGGCGCAGACCTACGCGGATGCCTTGCCGGATTTCATCAAAGGCTATGTGAGTGATGATGTGGTCGGTGCAGAAGTAGCAGGGGCATACAAAAATGTTATTGCCATTGCCGGTGGTGTCTGTGACGGGTTGGGACTTGGCAATAATGCCAGGGCAGCATTGATCTCAAGAGGCTTGGTTGAAATGACACGCTTTGGTGAAGCCTTTGGTGCAAAGAATGAAACATTTCTCTCCCTAGGTGGAGCGGGAGACCTTTTTTTAACAGCAAGTTCTACATTGTCACGTAATTATAGGGTAGGGTTGGGATTAGCTAAAGGAAAAAGTATGGATACAATACTTGAAGAACTGGGTGAAGTGGCAGAAGGTGTGCCTACGGCCAGAGCACTGCATAAAATAGCACAGGATAAAAATATCTATCTGCCTATTGCGCAGGAAGTCTATGCTATGATCGAAGAGGGGAAAAATCCTCTGGAGAGTGTGAAAGATCTATTGTCTTAAAATGTCCATCTCTTTTTTATATACCTTTGTTTGTACATTAAATAATCCTAGCAGTGTTGAAAAAAGATTATCCTGACTGTATTTATGGTCAGATTTTGTCTTGAGTTTCTCTTTATCTACAGGAAAGTTCTTTCCAAACCACATGAATGCTCCCACATGTTTTTGGTGTTCCGGAGCAATAAAATAGGGTAAGCCATGCAGATAAAGTCCATTTTCTCCCAATGATTCTCCATGATCAGCAATATAAATCATGGCAGTTTGTGCTTTCTCATCATATTTTTTGAGAAAATCGACTACCTGTGTGAGAAAATAGTCGGTGTAAAGAAGGGCATTATCGTAAGCATTGTTTATCTCTTCTGTTGTGCATGTTTCTAGTTGATTTGTTTCACAAGTCGGAGTAAACTTTTTAAATGCATCAGGGTATCGTTTGAAATATGCTGGACCATGATTCCCCATTTGGTGAAGGACAATGAGTATGTCCTTATTACTTTTTGCAATAACATTCTCTAAGCCTTTTATCATACCTACATCTCTGCATTCGCTCTGGCACACAGTGTTTAAATGAGGTGTTTTATAGTTCTCATATGGTACTCTCAGAGCGACACCTTTAGAGTCAGAATTATTATCTCTCCATAAGACTTCAATGCCTGCATGAGAGAGTACATCAAGTACATTATAGGTATTGTTACCTTTTGTAGAGTCATAATCATCCCTTCCATACATGGAAAACATACAGGGTACGGAAACTGCAGTAGTTGTTCCGCAGGAGTACATTTGGGAAAAATTGATAATATCTTCTTTTTTAAGAAGCGGATTGGTCTCTTTAGTGTAGCCATTGAGTGAAAAATGGTCACTGCGAGCTGCTTCTCCTACCACCATGATGACTATTTTTCTTTTTCTGTCTGCTTGTGTTGTGTCTTTTAGCTGTTTGGCATCCTGTCCTATTTTTTTCATAGGGATATTCGTATCTTTCACTTGATCATAGGTATAGGATACGAGATTGTAGACAGCAGTAACCGGGTTGGTATAAAGACGCAGATCTTTGTGTTCTCTAAAAAAGGAGGTATAAAACTTAGAAAAGCTAAAAAGAAGCAAGACTATGAGAATTAGGTGGCTGAGTATAAGTTTTATCTTACTCCATAACTCTGTTTTAAATACTCTATGCTGCAAAGGGATTTTATAGACCAGCCAGGAAGGAAGAATACCAAGCAAGATCAGATAGATAATGAGTTTGATACTGAGTAGATCCATACTTTCATGGATATCTGTCTGCAAAGTGTTCTCTATCATGGTCTTATCTATCACGATATTATAGCTTTGCATGAAATAAGCAATAAGCGAAGCCAAAATAAGTGAAATGATAATAACAGGCTTCAATATATATCGTGATGAAACAGTTGTAAGCAATATAACGATCAGGGCATAGAGAATTATCCCCAATGAGAGTAAAAAACCAACATTCTTCATAGTAAAAGGATATGTTTCAAGTACATGTTTAAAAAACGAGACGTTATCAAACAGTACAATAAAAATTGAAGTGAGTATTATCAAAAGTGGAGTTGTAATGGATCTCAATAGTTTTTCCTTGAAATAAATACGCAATAATAGCAAAAAATTGTAAACAGTATGATGTCAGAGCAATTTTGATAAAATAACCCTTTCGGGAGGATAATGAAGATGAACGATAAATTGATATTTTTTTTTATATTGTTCTTTTCGACATCTTTTTTTACGCTCGCTGAAGAAATAATACTGCCTACACATGAGATACATTTTAAAGGGCAGGAATATTTTGATGAGGCTGTACTTCAAGATGCTATGGGGGTAAAAACTAAAAGCTTTTTTCAATTCTGGAAAGAAGATACTCCAAAGATCGAAGATAAACTACTTCCTACTCTAAGAATGTCCCTGGAAAACTTTTATGATTCTGAAGGTTTTTATGATGCACAATTTGGGATCAAAGAAAGCAATACGACTGTTATTGTAAATATTCAAGAGAATGAACCGGTAAGGATATCTGATATCAATGTTAGCAGTGATTATGATGTTGCACCTATTATTACATTGAAAAAAGGTCAAATATTCAGAGCGAAGGATTTTGTTCAAGTTAAAAGTAATATTATTAATGCATTATTGGATAAAGGATATTGCAGTTATGATCTGGACACAAAAGCCTATGTCGATCTTGAAAAACATACAGTAGCACTAAGATATCTGCTTACCAAAGGCGGTATATGTAGATTTGGAGAGACAAATATAAAAGGTCTTGAAAGTATTGAAAAGCAAATAGTTACATCAAGAATTACAGCAAAAAAGGGTGAAAGGTTTGATCCTGGAAAGATCAAAGAGAGTTATAATAGAGTTTCTGAACTGGATGCCTTTGACAGCCTGATGATAAACACAGATCGTAAATTTTACAATGAAGTCCCGGTAGATATTACGGTTAAAGAACTAAGTAAGCCCTATCATTATGAGGTAGGTGCCGGATACGATACCTTTGTAGGGGCCAGAGTGCATGGTCTGATTACAAAAAGAAATTTCTTTGGCAATGCACAGAAGATCACGCTGAAGGCTTCCTGGTCACAAAAAGAGCAGTTGCTTACTTTGGATTTTTTTAAACCATTGTTGTTTGCACTGTTTGATTACAGTATTGATTTTGGCGCAGAGGCAGGGTATTCAAATCTTGAATATACGGGCTTTAAGGAGAAAAAAGAATTTGGAAAACTTTATTTGGAACATAATGAAGGAAGACTCAATTTAAGAGCCGGTCTGGGATTGGAAAATATCGAGATATCTCTTTTGGATAACCTAAAAAACGATCAAGTATTGAAACAAGCAGTGAAGGAGGGAACATTCACTCTTTTTTATCCTTATATTAATGCTGTCTATGATGCAAGAGATTCAAAGTTAAATCCAAAATACGGATATTATCTTTCAGCGTATCTTGAGTATGGTATTCCCTACAATGCAAAGGCCAGTGC
The DNA here is from genome assembly GCA_024762315.1 of Sulfurovum sp. Classification (GTDB taxonomy): domain Bacteria; phylum Campylobacterota; class Campylobacteria; order Campylobacterales; family Sulfurovaceae; genus Sulfurovum. The sequence goes on along the minus strand of JANTHR010000022.1, from coordinate 16,989 downwards.
CTATGTCAAAACACTTTTGGAAGGCAGACTGATCCATACATTCGCAGACCTGACACTTGCGAGTGTTGCAAAGTTCGGTGTGGTAGACCAGACCAGTCATGAAATACCTGAATCAAAACTGCTTTTTGCCGGGGGGTCCTACTTCAACCGAGCTTATGGGTATAATGAAATCGGGGTGATCCTCTCTCCTACAGCTGATAGTATCCAGGGAGGTTCAAGTATGTTGAATTTCTCTTTTGAAGCAGATTATCCCATTTGGGGCAATCTTTACGGTGCAGTTTTTAGCGATAATACCTTGCTTACCGATAAAAGTTATGATTTTACCGGAGAATACATCAATACAGCCGGTTTAGGTGTGAGATATATGACGCCCATAGGACCATTTAAGCTAGATGTAGGATGGAATATACATGATACCTCACAATATGGTATCTCATTTCAGATAGGACAGTCATTTTGAAGAAGATATTTTATGCTTTCCTGATATTTTTGATACTTTTTATTGTGGCCGTAGTGTCAGCTGTGAATTCATCTATCGTCATAGATAAAATAGCAAAAAGATTCGCCCCTGACTATAATTTAAGTTATGAGCATATATCAGGTAATGTATTTACTGGGATCAGGGTAGACAAGCTCAAATATGACAATAAGACCATAGCGAATAACATTATCTACAAGTGGGATCCGATCAGGCTGCTTCAAAAAAAGATCTCTATTGATAAGATCAAAATAGAAAATGCCGATATTGATGTGATCAAAGCACTGGTCGATTCTTTTGATGTGGACGGATCCGATAATAACAGTTCTGAACCTTTTGGTTTTGATGTAGATGTGGATAATATCTTTATCTCTTTGAATCCTTTTAAAGAAGAGGGAATTACTTTCCATAAGGCTGTATTGACTGCAAAAGATGTGGCCTATTTTACAAACGGAAATGTAGAAGTAAAAGACCTGCTTTTGGATATTGATTCAAATTTAACTAAATTCTCTTTTCAAGGGAGCATGAAAGCGCATAAACTTAATATCAGTGCGCTCTCTATACAATCACTGAACTCTCAAATGCTAGAAAGCATCATTGCAAAATTCACGCATACCAAAAGAATTGAAGAAACAAAGAATGGAAATGATGTGAGTGATACTTCGCTCAATCCACTTATTCCAAGGATCATTACTTTAAAACACTTTGAAGGTACATTGCAACCAAGAGTCTATAGGTCCATTCAAATAGAACAGTTTAATATGAAATTAGATGACTTGAGAGTGGATACTGACAAAATCGTTACAAATGAAAAAAGCAGTTTAAAAATCGGGAATCTAGGATTACACATTGATAGTAATATTACCGATGTCGATCTTCAAGTGAAATTAACTGATGATAAAGTAATCTTTGAAAAGCTGGATTTGGGGAATACAGATATCTTAGCGCTGCAGCAGTTAACTGTAAGTGATACCAATAAAAGCAACGAGACAACAACGCAAGGTGAGTCCAGCGCACTTATCCCCAAAACTGTAGTCATAAAACAACTTCATGCCGATTTTTTACCTGCTGAGTATGAACCAGTCAAATTGAAAAAATTGATAGTCAATGCAAAAGAGATAGATTTTGATGTAGAGAAACGTTTATTAAGCAATGCAGTGTTTGATCTTAACGGTACGACAAACTTAAGTAATGTGTTATTTAAAGGAAAAGTACAGAATAACCAGTTGGTAGGGAAGACACACCTTACCCCCAATAACCATCTTTTTGAACTCTATAACTTACCGTTACGAAAAGAAGCCATAGGAGATATAGTGGTTGATCTCAATGCTTCCAAAGAGCGTATTGTTGCAGATGTAAAAGCCAAAGCAAAGCATATACTCAAAAGCCAAAAAGGTGAATTCAATGTTGACATAGACAATCTGGATTCTCATGTCGTGTATGATTTGATGAAACATACACTGAAAGCAGACTCCAAAGCAACAGTGACTGCTCCCTATGCAAAAAATATCGTATTATCCAATTATTTTTTAATGGAGGATACGATCAGTTATAAAGGAGAAGTCAAAGCAAAAAAACTTAGCGGCATAGACGAAAAGTTCACTAAACCGCTTCAAAATCTGCTTATCAAGTACAGTGGAAATACAAAGAGTCTGAAAACCATGCTCTCTTCAGATCAGCTCAAAGGCAATTTTGATTCTTCTGATCTTAAAAAAGGAAAATTTCATTTGGAAACGACCAGTCCAGTCGTGCTCAATGAAATGCTTGATCTTCCTCAAGCACTTAAAGATGCAAAAGTCAATGCTGTAGTAGATGCTCCTGTGGATCTTGAAAATATTACCCCACTGAAAGCACAAATAAAGATCAGCTCAAACGTAGCCGATATGGATGCAGATCTGCTATATGATAAAACAGTGACACTGAAAGCAAAAACAGTCTTACCAAAAGATTCACTCTTGAGGTCTTTCAACAAAGAAGTAAAATGGGATGCATTGACACCCCTGGATACGACAGTGGAAATGGCTGACAAAAGTATATTGCTTCGGTTAAGTGCAAAACAGTTGCATGCAGATATTAAATATCTTTTAAGCAATGGGAGAATAGACGGTAAAGTAAAATTGGGTGGACTTGTGACGAATATTAGCGGTATCGCCAAGAAAAATCTGAAAATCGATACTAAGATCAGTTCAATGAAATCTTTGAGTAAAAGTCTAAGCAGTCTCTATACACTTGAAGAGCTACCGTCAATCGAAGGTTCAGCAGATATTTCTGCAGTGATCATAGATATGAAAACAGTGAAGCTCTCACTAGCTTCACCTGAAATTGTCTATAAACCAAGTCGTAAAATGAAACATGTGGTCAACAATGTTAAACTAAGCGGCACATTAGATAAATCTAAGATAATCTTGAACTCTTATACACTTACCTATAATAAACAAAAGTTCTTTTCCGCCAAACCGTCACAGATACAATTAGATGGAGACAGAATCAGTATCAATCCGTTGTGGCTAAATGATGCGCTCAGTGCTGTAGGTGACTATAATCTTAAAACAAGGAAGGGTAAAGTTACGGCAAATGCTAAAAAACTGCCTATACACCATGAATATGCGGATATAGATACCAAGATAGATATTAAAACGCTCCTGGATGGAAATAACACAACGATCAATGGCAAAGTAACACTTTTGGGTGGAAATATAAAATATGATCTGAGCCGAAAAAGTTTTGCGTCAGACAGCGACATTATTATTGTTCAGGAGATGAAGAAAAAGAAAGCAAGTCCATTTATGGATAACCTCAGTACCAATATTCAGATAGAGACAAAAAAACCGTTAGTCTATAAGCAGGGTCCTATTAATATTAAAGCAAAAGCAGGTTTGAGTGTAAATAAAGCACAGCATGGGCCCTTGTTGGTAGTAGGCTCAATTGAACTGTTGAAAGGCGGCACTTATATCTTTGAAAATAAAAAATTTGTACTTGAGAAAAGTTTTGTCTATTTTACGGGTGACCCCAACAAACCCCAGTTGGATATCAAAGTGAAATATAAATCTATCAGACATCTTATCACTATTGGTATTTCAGGTACTCCTGAATCACCAAATATTAATTTTTCTTCTACACCCAGTTTAACCAAAGAACAGATACTTTCAGTGATTCTTTTTGACTCAGTCGAGGGAGGAGAAACACACAGTGGAGATGAAATGATGAAGATGATGGGTGGTGCAATGGCCAAATCGGCACTTTCAGATATGGGGATTAAGCTTGACCATCTTGTTCTCGGTACGGATGGCAGTGTGGAAGTAGGTAAGAAATTGACCAATAAAATAACGGTTATTTACATTAACGGCACCATACCGGAGGTGAAACTTATCTATAAACATGGTAAGCATACGGAGAGTACGATCGGTGCAAGTGAAATCTCCCAATCCTATGATATTATCTATAAAAATGATTTTTAAGAGAGCCTGTTCTTAAAATCTTCATATCCAAATTCACGAACGACTTCTATCGTTCCATCCACTCTTTGTATGGCAATACCTGGAAGTTTGATACCGTTAAAAGTAGTAGCTTTGACCATAGTGTAGTGCATTTGGTCTTCAAATATGATCTTATCACCTATTTGTAGTGGTGAATCAAAACTGTAATCCCCCATAATATCACCGGCCAAACAGGTATTTCCTGCAAGACGATAGGTATGCGCCTTTTGGCCTGCTATACCTGCATTGCGCACTTCAGCCCTATAAGGCATGATGATCGTATCTGGCATATGCGCTTCAGCTGAGGTATCCAGAATGGCGATATCCATACCGTTGTGCACAATATCAAGGACTGTAGCTACAAGTGTTCCTGTCTCCCAGCCTATGGCTTCTCCGGGTTCAAGATAGACTTCCACATCATATTTCTTTTTAAAGTTTTGAATAAGAGCAATGAGCTTTTCTGCATCATAGCCTTTGCGGGTAATATGGTGTCCCCCTCCAAAGTTTATCCATTTCATCCGAGGAATGTATTTACCGAACTTCCCTTCAAGATTTTTGAGTACATTCTCTAACGCACTGCTGTCTTGTTCACAGAGTGCATGAAAATGTAATCCATCACATTCTTTTAAAATGCTCTCGTCAAAGTTTTCTAAAGTTGTTCCCAGTCTGGAGTTTAGACCACAGGGATTGTATATCTCTTTGGGTGATTCTGAATATTCCGGGTTGATGCGTAATCCGAGGGAAATATTCGGATTTATCTTCTTTGCCTGGGTTGAAAATCGCTTAAATTGTGCAGGAGAATTGAAGACCAGGTGATGTGATATTTTGGCTATCTCTTCAAGTTCTTCTTCTTTAAAAGCAGGGGAGTAGGTATGTACTTCTTTCCCGAATGTTTCAAGTGCAAGTTTGGCTTCATGCAAACCGCTTGCGCAGCACCCATCCAAGTGGGGTTTGATCGTATTGAAGCTCTTCCATAATGCATAGCCCTTGAGTGCAAGCAGTACTTTTGCACCACTTTGTGCTTTTATGTAGCTGATCTGCTCAAGATTTTTTATAAGTAGGGCCTCTTCAAGCAGCCAGCAAGGAGAGGGTAAGGTAGGGTCGGTTACTATATTCATTAGAAATTATAACAAATTTTTTTGCTATAATTAACAAAACACAAGTAATTTTAGAAAACCGGCTAGTTGGCTTTAAAGGATGGAAATGGGCATAGAGGAGAGACGAAAACGTAAAAAGAATTTGCGTTTTGATGAAAAAGGTATAAAGTTGGCACTGGCAATCTTAGATAAGCTGGAAAAGCCATTGGAATTGCTGTATTATCTTATGAAACGTGAACGTGATAGAACATTTGTGATCATGTTGCTGTCTGCAGATGAAATGGAATTGGAGAATTTGATTAAGGCAGAAAAACGTGATAGCGATCTATTGTTTGAAATAGATAAAGAGAATAATTTGTATGCACTGATCTGTCAGGAGACAAAAATTGACGGCGGATACAGATTTGCTGAGAGGTTCCATCGTGCGTTAGAACATAAGAAGATAAAAAACAGCTATTCTGTAGAAATAGAAGTGGGTTCTCCAAGACATGAAATAAAAGAAGTTATCTTTAAGCTGATAGAAACATATATGAAAGCAGTAAATGACGAACGTGAGGGTGAGATCATCTACCATAGCTTACAGTAAAAGAGCATGCTTCTTAGTATGCTTTAAGCCATCTTTGGGTAAAATCGCGTCCAAATAATACTTTACGATAGTGTTAAGTAAAACAGATTAAGGATAATTCAGCATGAAAAGAACGTACCAACCGCACAGCACACCAAGAAAAAGAACACACGGTTTTAGAACAAGAATGAAAACTAAAAATGGTAGAAAAGTGATCTCAGCAAGAAGAGCCAAAGGCAGAAAGAGACTAGCGGTATAAGACCATTAGCAAGATTAAACATTTTACGAGGATAAAAACCAGTAAAGAGTTTAATGGAGTGTACAACCGCTCCTCTCATACACGGCATACACCTTATTTTGTACTTTTCTACAGGAAATCAGATGAATACAAAGTGGGTTTCGTAGCCAGTAAAAAAATAGGAAATGCAGTTCATCGAAACAGAGCAAAGCGTTTGCTAAGAGCACATTTCATAGAAAATATCGATCTCTTATCAAGAGGGTCTTATGTATTGGTTGCGAAACCCGCTCTTTTGAGGGCAAGTTTTTTGGAGATTCGTAAAACCTACCTTTATGCACTTAAAAAGTGTTCTGCATTAACATGATTTAACCCAGTTAACACTATACTATCGACTAAACTGACAAAAGGTAACATTTTGGAACAACAAGATCTGAACAAACGACTCCTTCTCGCGCTCGCGCTCTCATTTTTGGTATTTGTAGGATACAGCTATCTTTTTTCAACACCAAAAACAACACAGCCTGCAGAACAGACTGCAAAAACACATCAGACACCTAAAGTCACTACGTCCACTGCGGTAAATACTCCCGCACCGGTAGCAGAAGCAAAAACAAACACTGCACCGGTAACTTCATCCAGTACATCAACTTTAGTGACAGTTAAATCAAATATTTTTAAAATGAGCATCGATGAATTCGGGCGTATTTCGAAATTTGAACTTTTAGAAACGAAGTATAAAGATAATGAAGGAAAAAATCTTCAGATCTTAGGTACTCAAGAGGTAAAACCTCTGGAAATAAGATTCTCAGATGTAAAACTCAATGAAGAAGCATTTAAAACACCATATAGCTACAGTGGTGAGGCAATTATCGATGTAACATCTTCTTCCAAGACAGTAATCTTGACACAAAAACTCTCAAATGTAACTGTTACCAAAAAGATCACAGTACAGCAAAACGGTGCGTATGACATTGATGTCTCTACCTCTTCACCTACACCGTATTTCATTACGCCAGGACACAGACCAATGGCAGATAGTTCTATGTATATGCTTGTAAGGGGTGCTTTGGTTAAAGGTGCAGATGGGGTTATTACTACTGTAGAAGATGGCAAAGCAGAAGGGGATGAAACAGTAAAAAATGCAAAGATCGCTTCAGCATTTGACAGGTATGTCGCTTCTATGTTCTATGATTTTGAGAAAGGCATGAATGTCTCTATCATAAAAGAAAAAGATGATAATCCTCTTATTTTTGTAGAAGGTAGCCAAAACTTGCATCTTGGTGGGTATATCGGTCCTAAAGAGTATAAAATACTCAAAGCCATTAATCCTGAGTTAACAGATGCTATTGAGTTCGGTTGGTTCACCTTCCTCTCAAAACCTTTCTTTAAAGTACTTTTATGGATCCATGGCTTGATTGGTAACTGGGGATGGGCGATCATTCTCTTTACCTTATTGGTAAAACTCGTTCTTTTTCCTCTCTCCTATAAGGGGATGATGTCAATGCAGAAACTGAAAGATCTTGCGCCAAAGATGAAAGAGTTGAAAGCCAAGTACAAAGATGATCCGGCAAAGATGAACATGAAGATGATGGAGATGTATAAAAAGAACGGTGCGAACCCTATGGGTGGATGTTTGCCGATGATCTTGCAGATCCCGGTCTTTTTTGCACTTTACCGTGTACTTTTAAATGCAGATGAACTTCAGGGTGCGCACTGGATTCATGGTTGGATAGATAATTTGGCTGCTGCAGATCCATACTATATTTTACCGATCTTAATGGGTGCATCTATGTGGTTCCAGCAAAAGATCACACCAAACAACTTTACTGACCCTCTTCAGGAAAAGATCTTCCAGTGGTTCCCTGTGATCATGGCTTTGATGTTCATCATTATGCCTTTCCCTTCCGGATTGGTACTCTATTGGGTAGTGAATAACCTTTTCACTATCGGACAGCAGTATGTGATCAACAATGCATATGCAAAACACAAAGCGCTAGCTGTGGAAGCGCACCATAAAGGAAAGGAAAGCTAATGACAAAGGTTGAGGCACCGACACTTGAAGAGGCCTATCAAAAAGCTTCTGAAGTGTTAGAATGTTCTATTTCTGAACTTCAATGCGAAGTTGTGCAACACCCATCAAAAGGTATCTTTGGATTTTTAAAGAAAAATGCAGTTATCGTAGCTACATGTAAATCATCTTCATCTCCAAAAGGTGTAGAGGCGGTTTCTGACGAAGTAAATGTGGCTTCTGAGATAATGGCAGCCGTGAAAAATGAAACACCAAAAGAAGCAGTAGAAACAAAAACCACTATAGAGCCTGTCACTACCAAGGATGCTGTTGTAGACAGCTTTTTTGACATTGATAGAGTGACCGAAGATGAAATCCCTCAGAATGAACTGTTTGAAGAAGAGAGTATTGTATATGATGAACTTGCACTTCTTATTGAAGATCAACTTAAAGAATTGCTTTCCCATTCTTGTTTTGATATCGATATCGTAGAGGTAGATGTGAGGGACAATACAGCGCTTATTTTCATAGATGGTGCAGATGCAGCACTCCTTATAGGAAAAGAAGGATATCGTTATAATGCACTTTCCTACTTATTGTTTAACTGGCTGCATACGAAGTATGAACTCTTTATCAAGTTGGAGATCGCAGAATTTTTAACTTCACAACAGGAAATGATACGTCACTATATCAAGCCGGTGATAGAAAATGTAGAAAAATACGGAAAAGGAAAAACACGTTCTCTTGATGGTATATTGGTACAGATCGCATTGGAGCAACTGCGTGAAGCTTTTCCTAATAAATATGTAGCGGTGAAAACCGGTAGAGAAGGCAATAAGTTCGTTGTTATCAACGAATTTAACAATAAACATGAATGACAGTATAGCTGCTATTGCCACTGCTCACGGTGTCTCTTCGATCTCTATTATCAGAGTGAGCGGAGATGCTGCGCTTCCCATTGCCAAAAAGATATCCAAGCTTCAAAATATTATTCCAAGACAGGCACATCTAACTTCTTTATATAATGCTCAAGATACTTTGATAGACCAGGCTATCATGATCTATTTTGCTGCACCGCACAGCTTTACAGGTGAGGAGATCGTTGAATTCCAATGCCATGGCGGGATGATCGTTGCCCAGGAGATACTTGATACAGTTACTTCTTACGGTGTAAGACTTGCCCAGCCGGGTGAATTTTCCAAACGGGCATTTCTCAATGGTAAAATCGACCTCACTGAAGCAGAGGCAATTTCTAAACTGATCGAGGCAAAAAGTGTGGATGCCGCCAAGATATTAGCCAGACAGATGAAAGGCGAGCTTAAGGAGTTCGTAGATGAAAGCAGAGATGCATTGCTTCAATCCTTAGCTTATTCAGAAGTGATGATCGATTATGCGGAGGAAGATATTCCTGATGATATTATAGAGAATATTGTACACCAGCTTGATGCATTGACAGATAAAATTGAAAAGATCGTAGATGCCTCTTATCGTCGCAGAGGTTTGATAGAAGGCTTTAAGGTGGCGATCATCGGAAAACCCAATGTAGGGAAAAGTTCTTTGCTTAATGCCTTACTCTCTTATGACAGAGCCATCGTCAGTGATATAGCAGGAACGACAAGAGATACCATAGAAGAACAGGTGCGTATCGGGTCCCATATTATAAGACTGGTCGATACTGCCGGCATAAGAGAGTCGGATGATACCATAGAAAAGATCGGGATAGAACGCTCTATCAGTTCAGTAGAAGATGCAGACATCATCATTGCTCTTTTTGACGGTTCACGCATCTTTGATGAAGAAGATGAAAAAATCCTTTCTATCATCAGGAATTTCCACGAGAAGCACTGTATAGTTGCTATTAATAAATCAGATCTGGAATTGAAATTACAGAGAGAAGAACTAGAGCCTTATGCACCAATAGAAGTCAGTGCGAAAAAAGGTTTTGCAAGACTCACACAAAGCATAGAAGGGTTACTCGACAGCATAGGTGAAAGTGAAGAGATGATGCTCATTTCTGCTAGACAAATAGAAGCAGTAGATCTAGCTAAAAATGCTATTTTTGAGGCAAAAATACCACTTCTTGAAGGTGAGCTGGAATTTTTTTCCTATCATTTGCAAGAAGCTGTAAAAGCGATCTCATCCATTTCCAAACCTTATGACAGCGAAGAGATACTTGACAAAATGTTTGGTGAGTTTTGTCTAGGTAAATAGGAAGCAGATATGGAAAGTACGGATAATATTGAACTCTATGCTATCGTAATACTTTTGTTGTTTACCATTTGGTTTATCTTCAATACCATCAAGTATTACCGTGGAGAAAAAAGAAAAATTAAAAACCTTCACCGTTTTGCGAAAGAGGGTGAAGTAAAGGCACAACAGCATCTTGCACGTCACTATCAAAAAGGTGATATGGTAAAGAAGAATTGTGAAAAAGCTGCATTTTGGTATCAGAAAGCTGCCTTTTCAGGAGATGATGAAGCCAAAGGGCATCTTCAAAAGTTCCTAGACAATCATAAAAATAAATGTTAATAGTGTATAATTATTCAATCATTAAACAGAAGGAATCATTTTCATGATCAAAAAAATCTCATTATTTCTAACTTTTTTTACTATGCTTTTTCTTTTTTCAGGATGTGTGCAAAGAGAACTGGTGATCTCTCAACCGGATATCCGACAATCACAAGATAATACCTGGGGTAGTCAGACCAATGTAGAGGATGAAGAAAATATAGATATTTCTGATCTGGACGGGAATCTGACAGAGTCAGAGACCGTCATTACAGAAGAGAAGCCGGAACAAAGAATGGAGCGTATCACTTTTCCTGTAGAAGAGTACAATCGTCTTTCAAGGGCAGGAAAGGGAACGGTAAAAGGTGCTATCTATGTACAGGACGCCTACGGTAAAAGAGTACCCGGAAGCGGAACAAGACTCTACCTAAATCCTGTGACAACTTATTCAGATCAATGGTACAAAGAGAGTTATATCGGCGGATACAAGATGGAAAAAGCAGATCCCAGGCTTTTTAATTATTTAAGGTTCACTGCTGCTGACAGCAATGGGAATTTTGCATTTTACGGTGTTCCGTCGGGAAGATATTACCTTATTGGTACAGTAACATGCGGGACAGAGTGCGGGTATGATACCCCTAAAAATATACGTATTGCTACTCAGGTCAGTGTTAAAGGAAATCAGGTCGTTCAAAAAGATCTCAATAGAATGATAGAATAGAACACCTATCCCTTAGGATAAGCTGCTTCCAATGCTTTGTAAAGTTCCTCAGGACTAATGTCAGGGTGCTCCTCTAATACTTTTTGCATCGTTACATTATCCTCTTGACCATACCATATTTTGATGTAGGTACCTTCTTTGTATCCATGATCCTGTCTGAACTGGTTTAAGATGTTCTTGCCGACATAGAGTTTATACAGACTGTCAAGGTTAAGCCCTGATTGCATGGCCACATCTATAAATGCTTCCATGAGTTTTTCTGTAGATCCTCCACAAAAGAGCGTTCTCATTAAAGTCTCCACGACCTCGATCTGTTCATAGTTGTTTTTCGTTGTTGGTGTTACTTCTTTATTGAATGATTGAAAATTGGAAAGGTTCCCTATATGGGTTGCCAGATCCTCTATGGTACCAAGATTCTGTATTTTATAATCTTCGAGCCCTTGAGACATAATAAAGTGCCAAATATCGACAGCTTCTATTTTAATGTTCTCATGATCAGGCTGCGCTTCAATGTTCTTCCAGTGTTTCCACGGGTAAGACTCTATGAGCTCTGCACACTCCAGGTAAGTGCAACGTTTCCAGTCGATGAGCTTTCCATTTTTCGTGATACCTTTTTCCCAGCCTTCACCGTTGGTTGCATCATTGAGTTCCTGTTGGAGTTTTAACATTTGCAAAATCTTGTCCATAAAATAACCTTCTATTTTTAGTTCTTTCGATGTGATTGTATCAAAAGTTGCCTTGCCTTCATGGTTACATTCTCTACATCATTCCGACTTTCCTCCATTGGTATAAAAGTACATTACCTTTGGCCCCAAGCCTATGAGCAGGAAGCAGTTCTTGTTTATTTAAAGGTTTTCATGGTTCCGTATTTAAAAACAACACACTATTGTTATTTTCCTGACAGCTCTCATTTAGTAATTTTTAAGTAAAATATATTCCTTAATTTATCTACCCAAAGGACACAGTTTATGTCGCAACCAGTTGAAAATTTAGATGAAGTTTTAAAGAACCATAAGCTGAGCAAAGAAGAGTATGAAGATATTTTACGTATTCTTGATGGCAGGCACCCCAATATCGTAGAGATCGGTATTTTTTCTGCTATGTGGTCTGAGCACTGTTCATACAAATCAAGTAAAAAATACCTTAACGGTTTTCCCACCAAGGCACCGTGGGTCATTCAGGGGCCGGGTGAAAATGCCGGGGTTATCGATATCGGTGACGGTATGGCCGCTGTTTTTAAGATGGAGAGTCATAACCACCCGTCGTTCATTGAACCTTTTCAGGGTGCTGCAACAGGTGTCGGCGGGATTTTAAGAGACATCTTTACGATGGGGGCAAGACCCGTAGCAAACCTCAATGCTTTACGTTTTGGTAAAGTAAGGGGTGATTCTGATATAAACAAATACCAAAGACACTTAGTACGCGGTGTAGTTGACGGTATCGGTTCATACGGTAACTGTATGGGGGTTCCTACCATTGGTGGAGAAGTAAGCTTCGATGAGAGTTACAACGGGAACATTCTTGTCAACGCATTCTCCTTAGGACTCGTGAAATCCGATGAGATCTTTCTAGGCGTGGCTTCAGGCATAGGAAATCCAGTGATGTATGTCGGCTCCAAAACAGGTCGTGATGGTCTTGGAGGAGCGGTAATGAGTTCGGACTCATTTACAGAGGAGTCAAAATCACTTCGTCCTACAGTACAGGTAGGTGACCCTTTCACAGAAAAACTTTTGCTTGAGGCATGTTTAGAACTTTTCAAAACAGATCATGTAGTAGGTATTCAAGACATGGGTGCTGCAGGGCTTACTTCTTCGGCATTTGAGATGGCAGGAAAGACAGGTGCCGGACTCATTATGCATCTTGACAAAGTACCTGCGAGGGAAGAGGGGATGATGCCGTATGATTTCATGCTCTCAGAGTCTCAGGAACGTATGCTCATCTGTGCAAAAAAAGGATCTGAGCAAGCGATCATCGATATCTTTGAAAAATGGGAACTTGATGTTGCAGTGATCGGTGAAGTAACCGATACTGAACGCATGGAACTCTTCTGGCACGGTGAGCAGGTATGTGATATGCCAATTGCACCGGTCAGTGAAGAAGCACCTATTTTGGACAGACCGACAGCAAGACCTGAGTATTTGGATGAAGTCAATGCCAAAAGTGTTGATGACTATGTAAAAGTAGCAGATCAGGAAGCGTATGAAAAATTGCTTGCTTCTCTTGAAGTAGTCGATAAAGCTTGGGTTTATAACCAGTATGATTCCATGGTGCAGACCAACACGACAAAGGAACCCGGAAGCCTGGATGCAAGTTGTATCCGCATCAAAGAGAACGGCAGAGCTTTAGCGATGAGTTCTGACTGTAATCCGCGTTACTGTTACATTGATCCTAAAAAAGGTGCGGCACTGGCTGTGGTCGAGTCTGGACGTAATGTTGCTATGTCCGGTGCAAGACCACTTTCCATCACAGACTGTCTAAACTACGGAAATCCTGAAAATCCCGAGGTAATGTGGCAGTTCGCAGAAGGATGCGAGGGGATCAAAGAGGCCTGTCTTGAGCTCAATACACCGGTTGTAAGCGGTAATGTTTCGCTGTATAATGAAACAAACGGTGTAAGCGTATTCCCGACACCTGCCATTGCCATGGTAGGGTTGAATGATGATGAGAATAAAGTACTTCCAAGCTGTTTCCAGGAAGAAGAGTCGCATGTACTTCTTTTAGGGGAAACCAAAGGAGAGTTTGGCGGCTCACTTTACATTAAAGAGCTTTTCGGAGAGACAACAGGAACGTTACCAAGTTTTGATTATTCGGCAGAACTCAGGCTATGGGAACTTGTGATCGAAGCAAACAAAAAAGGATTGCTTAAATCCGCTAAAGATGTGAATGTGGGAGGGATTGCCATAGCACTCTCTAAAATGGCTGCAGTTTCAAACAAAGGTGTAGTTGCCGGTATCCGTTTGGAAAACAGCAGAGATATTTTCGATGAATCACAAAGCAGGGCTTTGGTGGAAGTAGCTAAAGAAGATATGGAGACATTTGGTCAAATGGCAATGGATCTTGGTATCTCTGCAGATATCATCGGTAAAGTCGGTGGAGATGTAGTGAGGGTAAATAATGTGGAGCTTTCCTTGGAGAAAGTGAAAGATATTTATTTTCATACCTTTGCCCGTACGATCGAGCAGGATCTGTAATTAGACAGCAGACTGCTTCTCGTTCCACCTCTCCTGAGGTGGAATGCCTATGAGTGGTTTGGAGTTTTAGTTGAGGGTGCGTTTGCTAACGCACTATTTAAATTAATATGTATAAAGAGGGGAAAATGAGAGCACTATTAAGCGTGAGTGATAAAGCGGGGATCGTTGAGTTTGCAAGAGGGTTGGAGAAGTTGGGGTGGGAGATCATCTCGACAGGCGGTACCTACAAGAAGTTGAATGAAGCGGGTGTTAAAGTCATCGAGATCGATGAAGTGACTAAGTTTCCGGAGTGTTTTGAAGGGCGTGTAAAAACTTTGAATCCTTATGTACATGGTGGAATACTTCACAAAAGAGGAGATGCGGCGCATGTGGCTCAGGCTAAAGAGCTGGGTGTTGAAGGCATTGACCTTGTATGTGTAAATCTTTATCCGTTCAAGGAGACCATTGAGAGAACCGATGATTTTGCTGAGATCATTGAAAACATCGACATAGGCGGACCGACTATGGTACGTTCTGCAGCAAAAAACTTCAATGATGTGCTTATTGTTACAGATGCCGGTGATTACAATGCTGTACTTTCTGCACTTGAAAATAAAAAAGACAGCCTGGAATTCAGACGTGGACTCATGATAAAAGCCTTTGAACATACGGCAGCTTATGATGCCATGATAGCTAACTATATGAATGGCCGGTTTAATGATGGATTTGGAGCGTATCAGTTCATTGCCGGTAAAAAAGTATTCCAGACACGTTATGGAGAAAACCCGCATCAAGATGGTGCACTTTATGAATTTGATGGTTTCTTTAGCAAGCACTTTAAGCAACTCAAGGGAGAAGCAAGTTTTAACAACCTTACCGATGTTAACGGTGCCTTAAAGATCGCGTCAAGTTTTGGTGATGAAAATGCTGTATGTATCGTGAAGCATGGTAACCCTTGTGGATTTGCTATTAAGCAGACCCTGCTTGAGAGCTATGTTGAAGCACTCAAGTGTGACCCGGTCTCTGCCTTTGGCGGTGTGGTTGCTGTTAACGGTGTGGTAACCAAAGAGATGGCTGAGAAGATGAATGAGATCTTTCTGGAGGTCATCATCGCGGCACGTTTTGAGGAAGATGCCGTGGCTGTGTTTGAAAAGAAAAAACGTATCAAACTTTTTGAACAGGGGGGAGAAAAGTTGGTTATGAGCAAGGACAGTCATGACTTCAAGCATGTAGACGGCGGATTTGTCTACCAAAATGCTGACTGCATTTGTGACAATGAAGTACATAATGCCCATAAAAAATCAGAGCTTACTGCTACAGAGCAGGAAATGAAAGACCTTGAGATCGCCTGGAAAGTAGCAGGTCTTACAAAGTCCAACTGTGTGGTATATGTAAAAGATTCAGCTATGGTAGCCGTAGGTATGGGGATGACCAGCCGTGTAGATGCTGCACAGTGTGCCCTTAAAAAAGCAAAAGAGATGGGACTCGACGTCAGTGGTGCAGCCATGGCATCTGAAGCATTCTTCCCATTCCGTGATAGCATAGATGCCGCAGCAGCAGCCGGTGTAAAAGCGATCATAGAACCGGGTGGAAGCATCAGGGATGATGAAGTCATCGAGGCAGCCAATGAGCATGGTATCTCTCTTTACTTTACTACTGTAAGACACTTTTTACATTAACCAAAGTTGTGATTACTTTATATTGAGAATGTATCTATCTTTAGACCCTCCCCTTCATAGTAGATGGATGTATGGACAGTTCAGGCTTGATATCTGACCATCATCGCTTTTCTGATCTTCGGAGGCTGTGACTCCTTGAGGAAGTTTTGTATTTTAGAATGTTGCTTACAACATGATTTTTATCTTTATATTTTTTGGTAAAAGAAATCTTGAATAAATTATAAAGATCTGCTTAGATAGATACTATGTTGATGCATCCTATATATGAATTATTTCCATTAATCTACTCAAAACAATAGTTGAGATATAATTTTTCCTAAACATAACAAAAGAAAGTATGGAGAAATGATTAATGCATGAGAAAAAACGACGACGAAAAGAAGATCTCCTTATTACCAAATGTCTTTTTCCTGCAGCTGGCTATGGTACACGCTTTCTTCCTGCTACCAAGGCAACTCCCAAGGAGATGCTTCCTATCTTAACCAAACCCCTGATTCAGTATGGCGCTGAAGAGGCACTGGAAGCGGGTATTCATACGATGGCTATTGTCACTGGACGTGGAAAAAGAGCGATTGAAGACCACTTTGATATCTCTTATGAACTTGAAGAACAAATTAAAGGGACAAGTAAAAAACATCTTTTAGACGATATTAATAGACTGAGGACCCAGTGTACTTTCTCCTATACAAGACAAAAAGAAATGAAAGGTCTCGGACATGCTATTTTTACAGGTCATACATTAATCGGAGATCAGCCCTTTGCTGTAGTTCTTGCTGATGATCTTTGTACCAACGATGCTGATGATGGTGTACTCAAGCAGATGATAAAGGTGTATGAGAAGTATAGGTGTTCCATCGTTGCTATAGAAGAAATCCCTATGGATCAAACCAACAAATACGGTATTATATCCGGAAATTTAGAAGAGGGGAGCAATGATACATACAGGGTTGTGGATATGGTAGAAAAACCTGAATCGCATAATGCGCCGTCTAATCTTGCCATTATTGGACGATATATCCTAACTCCTGATATTTTCGATATTCTAAGAG
>JANTHR010000021.1 GCA_024762315.1 Sulfurovum sp. | reverse complement strand
CGATTCCGATCTTCTTGTGATCTTTTTACGTAAACCTTTTACTTCCGGAGGATTACGTTATGATATCCGGCATGATGCCTTGAGTACTTTTATCGATAACTTTATTCCCCGCAATAAAGTACTTATCATTCCTTTTGAGAATACCTATATCTTTGCCGGATTCAATGAACTCATCCTGGATGCAATTTTGGCAAAAAACTATGGATGCCATCAACTCGTTGTAGGTAAAAATCATGGTGGGCTGGGACTTTATTATGATCAAAATCGACTCACTTCTGTATTTGACCATTGTAAAAATATAGACATTGATATAAAAACCGTAGATGAATATGTCTACTGCGACACGTGCAAGACTCTGGTCAGCACACAAACCTGTCCCCATGGGCAGCACCACCATGTACATTATCACTCTGAGTCCATCATGAAGCTGATACAAAGTGGGGTTATTCCACCACCTATTTTGGTAAGAAAAGAGGTCTCGGCAAATATCTTAGCCTCCCTTTTTCCTGATAGGTTCAAGAGCCTTCAAGAGATGCATTACTCGCTTATGCCAGGCTCAGGTCTTCTTGAACAGCAAAGTGAAGAGCAATTCTACCTCAAACTGATAAAGCTCTATCAGACATCATCACTGACTTAAGGAAATTTATGACAATTCAAAAACTTTTTTTAACATTTTTTGGAGCAGGGCTCAGTCCTAAAGCACCAGGTACTGTAGGCAGCTTGGCCTCACTTCCTGCAGGGTTGGGCATACTGTATTATTTTGGGATGGAATCTCTTTTTATGCTGACGCTTGCCATAACTATTATCGGTATTTTCGAAATAAATAAATATGAAAAAACAACAGGGACTCATGATCAGCAAGAGATAGTTATAGATGAAGCAGCAGGTATGTGGCTTTCACTGATGATAGCTATTTCAACTGCTGCTACTATGAATTACCCCTATGCAGAGATCCTTGCTATAGTTTTCAGCTTCGCTGCATTCCGCCTTTTTGACATTTGGAAACCCTCTACCATAGGCTGGATAGACAGAGAACTTAAGGGTGGTCTGGGTGTGATGCTTGATGATGTACTTGCAGGTATTGCAGGTGGGCTCCTGAGTGCTGTTCTTTTAATGGGTATCGGGAAGTTGTTTTAAGCTTCCTTCATTACCTATCAACCCCTCTAATATCTTTTGAATCAATTTTCCATATTCATTCAACACTTCAGCTTCCAGCTCTTTGCCTGAACGAAACTTCTTATGATAGTTCTCAAGAGATTTTCTCAAACTTTCATCCAACCATCTCTCTTTAAAACTGCTGTCCATTGCCAAATTGACAACCCCACGCTTGGCATGGGAACGTTTGGCTACCTGAACGGTATGCCAGATAGCCCGTCCCAGTAGAATATATGGAAAATTTCTATTCTCCATAGGTCCCATTTGCAGATAATGTTTACCTAATGTTTTTCCCAAGATCTTTACTTCAGAAAGTTCATTAAAGCCAAAGTATGCGCCTACAGTTCCCACTACTGCACCTGCTGCTGCTCCCAAAAGCAAGGTATGTCCTGCAAAGAGCAAGTCAATGCCTGCTCCTGTAATGGCTCCACTTGTTGCAGCCGTAACAAGAAGCTCTTTACGCGTAAGCCCGAAGATAGATGCTGATTCTTCAGAAAAGAGGTCCATTCCTTTAAAAGGAAGCAAAGGTTGTTGTTTTCGTAGATGTTCATGATTCCAAATATCTTCTATCTTTTTCTGTGTATCCTCTTCCAACCTTCTTAATCTATTCTTATAATTATCTTCTATCTTTTTTTTCTCTTCATCACTGGCTTCATCTGAAGGTATAGGCAGTTTTTCAACCACCGATACAGAGACATAAACCAGTTTTGCTATGACTTCACTACTTTTTTGCAGCATCCGCTCCTGATAGTTCTCAAAGAGTTTAATAGAAGCTTTAACAGGAGATATCCACTCCTCTTTGAGTTGCGCCATACTCTCTAAGATAGAAATATGATCCTTTATATTTGCAGACATGGGATTATAGGTCCGCACCATCCTGAAATAATGCCCCAGTGCTCTCTTCCACTCTTCAGAATAGTCTGTTTCATCGATGTGATTGATAAGTGCCATGGAGGGCTGGCCTGTCCATCTAAGTATCTCCATCTCTGCTTCATATTCTTCTCCGTAAGGTCTAGAACCATCTACCACATAGATGATGCCTGCTCCCTCCATGATGGGTTCCAGAAGTTCTATTTCATCATTGAATTGCGGGTCGTTTTTATGCTGATTGATGAACTGTTGTACCACTTCATGTTTTTTATTGGCACTTACATCATGCTGTTCCAGCCATGCCAACACTTTTCTGGCACGCTGAAAACCCGGTGTATCAAAAAGCTCGTAAAGGATCTTTCCATCTACCTTAAAGGGGAAACTTCTTTTTTTCGTTGTAGTTCCCGGAGTATCCGATATTTGTACCGTATCATCCTGTGCCAGTGATGCGACAATAGAGCTTTTTCCTTTATTAGGATGTCCTACTACTGCAAATTTCGGATATGTACTGATTGCTGCCTTCATCGTTTTAACCATACTTTTTTATGATTCAGTGTAGAGAGTTTTCGTGCCCAGACATCTATCTCTTTTTCCCGGGGTCGATACTGCTCTTGCATAGTACCGACAGGATAAACCACAATTTTATCTACATATTTTGTGAGCGCTTCCAGGAAATCAATAAAATCCATTGTCGGCGGTTCCCATGCTTTGACAAAAAGCAATATTTCTCCATGACTTAAATGAATCACTTCATTGTCCTCTTCAAGCGTATTGGCTCCCCCCACTTCATAGTGTCTGGGTGCAATAACCTTCATACTCTCACTTATCACTGTCAACTGCTCTTTTGGGATCGCCCAGCCAAGAACTAGGTCATAAGAAGCATCCAAGCTATCTGCTACATTGCTATAAAGACTTTCTGTCTGCCTAAAAACGGCTTCATTTTGTTTTGCATGGGTAGAGATAATAGGCTCATTCATATCACTCAATAATTTTTTTGCTCCCTCTAACGATAAAAAGGATCTTCTGATCGCTCTTTTTAATCCAACTGATGATAAGAGATACAGCAAAAAACGTAAGATGATCGCATAAAAAAGTGTGGCAAACGCTAAAAACTTCCACCACTCTCCCAGCTTTGAGGCATTGCTTACCATCTCCTCGCTGAGCTTGTCACCCAGTCTGAAATACTGACTCTGCTCTATCAGTTCTACGGAAGGAACAGCCCAAGGAAAAAAATCTCTCCAGGGAAATGCCAAAGTACTTAAAAAGCTATGGAATCCTTCAGGTGTTACATGAAGAGTCGTACTCCAGGCAAAGGCTATGTCTTTGGTGGCTACCATACCTAAAAGTGCGCACAGTAATCCAAAGGAGAATGCCAAAGCGATCACTTGCGAACGTTTGATAACGATCCAGTTGGCAAGCAGAGGATTGACCTTTAAATTTTTTAAATCCTCTTGTGTTTTATGAGGTAAAAGCTGCAAGAGTCTTTCCATCCAAAAGGCAGGTGAGATATGTACCAGCAGACTTTGCACACTGTTGGCACGAAGCATGGAAAAGAGTGTGAGTGTCATAGTAAAAAGAGGAACAAATATGACCATACTCATAAAATAGATGACATTCACCGGTTCATGCCCATTATAACTGAGCAGCCCGATACCCGAGAGCAAACCTAAAACAAAAGCAATGGCCACAAGTGTCAATGAAACACTATAAAGTGTTGAAGAAAATGCCTCGCTCAGTAGCGGTTTTTTCAACTGATATCTATGCTCCTCCATCCACGCCAACAGTTGTTCTATTGGCTTATCTTTTACAGTAACATGCGAGAGACCGAAAGCACGTCTCTCTTCTGGTGTAGAAGTATCTTCCTGCAGTAAAGAATAAAGGTCTAAATAGGATCTCAAATTCATTATTTGAACCGTTTATTCATTTTCAGGACATCCGTAGATAAGACATCGTAAGTGCTCCCTGTATTCCTCATCATTATATCTGTCTACGCGTGCAACACCCTCTTCCACAGCTGTCTTAGCAACCGCAGACGCTACCCAGATCAGTGCTTCTTTATTGAAAGGAAGTGGGATAATATGCTCTTTCCCATACTCTATATTATCATTATGATACGCTGCTTTTACATAATAAGGTACAGGTTCTTTTGCCAAAGCTGCAAGTGCTTTGGCTGCAGCCATTTTCATCCCTTCCGTAATTTTACGGGCATGCACATCCAATGCTCCTCTAAAAATAAACGGAAAGCCCAGTACATTATTTGTCTGATTAGGATAGTCTGAACGTCCTGTTCCCATGATCACATCATTCCTGACCTCTTTTACCTCTTCAGGAAGTATTTCAGGTACAGGATTGGCCAAAGCAAAAATAATAGGACTTGGTGCCATTTTTGCAACCATCTCTTTGCTTAATGCTCCGGCTACACTTAACCCCAAGAACATATCTGCTCCCTCTATGGCATCATCCAATGTTTTGATCTCTGTGTCAATCGCAAATTCTGCTTTATATTTATTCAAGTCATCTCTATTGGTTGAAATGACCCCTTTGGAATCACACATGACAATATGTTTTACGCCAAGATCACGATACATCTTTGCACAGGAGATCCCGGCCGCCCCTGCACCATTGACAACGATTTTTATCTCTTCTGCTTTTTTACCGGTTAACTCAAGTACGTTCATCAATCCTGCTGTAGTAATGATGGCTGTACCATGTTGGTCATCATGAAAAACAGGGATATCCAGTTCTTCTTTGAGTATGCGTTCTATCTCAAAACATCTTGGTGCTGAAATATCTTCAAGATTGATGCCTCCAAATGTAGGCGCAATGGCTTTACAGGTAGCCACTATCTCCTCCACGGAATGCACATCCAGTTCTATGTCAAAAGCATCCACATTGGCAAACTTCTTAAAGAGTACAGATTTTCCTTCCATGACCGGCTTGGAAGCAAGCGGTCCTATGTCTCCAAGTCCCAGTACTGCCGTACCGTCAGAGACTACAGCTACAAGATTCGCACGGTTGGTATATTCAAAAGAAAGATTCTCATCTTTGGCTATCTCCTGACAAGGTATAGCCACCCCTGGCGTATACGCCATTGAGAGTTCATGTTGAGAGTCACAAGGTTTAGTCAGTTCAATACCGATCTTTCCTTGTTGATGATAGCTTAAAACTTTTTCTTTAGTGATTTCGGACACTGTTTTCCTTTGTAGTATAAATATAAAATATTATACTGCAAGTATGTTAAGGAAAACTCTATACCTTACTCAAAATACTCTTTAATAATCTGAGGGAACAACTTCATTGTTTTTCTGGCTTTGTCTACTTTAGCTTGAAAGATCTCAGCAGAAGCGGGAAAGCTCTGTATCAATTCATCATAAATAGCTATTTTATCTTCCATGTGTGCTTTCAATGCATTAAGCACTGCTTCCATATTCTCTTTGTTGGATGCATACTTCATAAGCAGCTCAAACATACGTTTACGCGGATGGATCGCCATGGAGTCACCAGCTACCAGAGCAATATCTTTAATATCCCAGCGGGAGATATAGATACCGCTTACATGCGGGGAGATCAGCTTGGCATACAGTACTTCCGTGTAGGATGGATAATCTTTAAGATCTGCCTCTGCATCACTTTCACAGGTACCATCTACACACGCCTCTTCATTGATGTTAAAATTCTCAAATTCACTTCTTAAATCTTTCATATCTCTCATATTATTTCTCTCCTATTAACAGTGGAATCTCATCCACATCTATCTTTGCATTGAACCAACGGTTGGCAATGAGCATCATCTTTGCTACAAACAGTATTTGATCATCCAGAAATTCCGGTTTTTCAAAGAGTGCTTTGGCTTCATCATCCAGACAATAGCCACCAACTTTACCCTCAGCTATCTCCACAAAATCTACACGCCCTTGCTTTTGGGCCGCTTCATTTAATGTGTCACAATACGCTAATACTTTAGGGGCAAACTCTTTTTCTATCATCATCCTGTCTACTTTGGACTGTGCAACATTGCTCATGGTAAATTCAAAATGCTCATCCCCGATATTCAAGGCGATCGCAGTTGCATTGATACCCTGATGCTTCATGATCTTGTTGAAATACCTGCGCATGTAGCCTGTTTGGGCATTGTAACCGAGGATCGTACACAGACCGGTATCGGGTTTTATCTCATGTGGCTGCACCTATTTCTCCTCATCTTTTTCTTTTTCCATACGCTTTGCATTAGCATGCAAAAAGATAGCTTCTTCCTCTTCTACGGCACATCTGGGACATGTAACCTCTCCACCCTCATAGGTAAAATAGTTCCCACACTCATTACAGCGTCTAACATCAAATGTAGCCAAAGTTCTTTGACTTGATTCAAATAATTCTTTGATCTCAAATCCTGGTTGCAGGTGGATTGCATCGGGTTCACAGGCATCATGACAGAGATGACATTTCACACAGAGCATCGCATCAAAGTTGATGAGTGAGAACTTACCGTTAGAGCTGAGTGCGCCGGTTGGGCAGATACGGTAACATATCTGACAGTTGGTACACTTCTCATCTACAAATTTTTGTGAGACAAAACTTACTTCTTCTTCCGGCAGTACCTCAAATACTTTCGGCACATCTGCACGCTTAAGTGCCGTAAAGAGTATTTTGCGTTTATCGGGCAGATGCTTGTCCTTGATCTTGGAGATCATGGAAGCATCTATCTCAAAGTGGTGCAACTCTTCTGCTTCGACGGCATCATCAAAAGTCTTTTTATGCTTGAGTGCACCTTTAAGTGAAGCAGAGGCAAAGAAATCACGACGAGAAGGCTCTTGGCTCTTTTCTTTTTTATCTATATCCACAGCTTCATCAAGGTTCGTTTCTAGCTGTTTTTCAGAAAATGACGAGAGTACAAAATTTGCTTCTTCTATACGATTTTCAATGACTTCAAACAGATGTGTACCCTCTTCATAACTGTGAAGATCAAGCGTAATTGGCTCTTCACTGGCTAATGCCAGAGAGATGAGATGTTCCACACTGAGCACACTCAGACACGGTACATTCACTTTGGAAGAGATGAGCCTGACCTTGGACTCCAAAAAGGTAAAAAAGAACTCTGTGACCGAAAAATCTGAAAGAGCAAAGGCTTCTGTCGGACAGGCTCCCAGACAGGCAGCCGCCTCTACACCTGTTGCCTTTGCAAAAGCAGGAAGATGTTCTAGCATGCTTATATGCTCAGGTGCTGCATCTACACATTTGGTACAGGTAGAAAATTTACTAGTGGCTCTTACACAACGTGATGGATCAAAATATAGTTTCATCAATTATGCTACATCCTCACAAAATGCAGAGAGCTGTTCAGTCACATACTCATAGTCGCTCAACAGAAACTCTAACGTCAATTCACTTCCATCATGGTACAACGGTGTTCTTGACTCTCTTTTTGCATTGATGAGGAACATTGGTGCCCACTCAAGCAAATGCTCTCTAAGGAAGGCCCTCTGAACCTGCATCAGTTCACACAATCCCTCTTTGTCATCTGCTTCGAGCGCTTTTTTCTGCGCTTCACACAACATATAGATGAATTCCAGTTCTACACCGATATGATCCGCACTCACTACTCTTGCTTTGTCAAGTTCCACTCGGAAATCAAGTTCATTATAGAGTTCGACCACCGGGTTATCCCCTCCACTCTCGACCATCTGGTCTTCTCTACTGTAGAAGCTCTCATATGGCACAAGATGCATTAAGAAAAGATTGGCAAAGTCCACATTGTAATATTGTTCTATGAGTTCTTTTGTAGAAAGCTCTTGACGTTTAGTCCATGATTTATAATTCGGGAAAAAGGAAAGGAGTGATTCATCTTTCTCTATATTTTGCAAAAACGCTTCATCCACTTCAGTCAACATCAATCTTGATATCAATGCATAGATCGCTATACGGTTATCTATATCTCGTTTTAGTTCTTCCATTGTTTTAACCCTTTATCATCATTCTGTACTAAAAGAATATGTTCATTGGAGTACAGAATAATTTAGCAATAGTTGTTTATTATTTGGCACTATACCACTTTCAAGATAAATCAGACTTAAAATGCAAATTATCTGGAAAAATGTAGTAGTTGCAGTCTTCCCGGGCAAAACCCGGAAATGAGGTTAAAGCAGTTATCCTGTAATTTTTACAGAATATGCTTTATGAGACAGTGGCACTGCCGGTCTCTTCATATGAACAGGTCTTCTTAATGTATCATTACTGTCAATCGGACGTGTCAATTTGTCCCTCCATGCCTGGTAGACTTTCATATTGTTCTCATAGTTCACATAGATGTCACCTATTTTATCATCTTTCCCTGCAGGATCGATACTTACTTTCTGGTGCCATGCATGGTTACCGGCGATCGGGTCCGGATGCGAAGGCGCTACAGCATTTTGCCATGAACCACTTAATCCATCCCACCAGATATTGTCAAGGTCTTTATTGTATTCTTTAAACTGCCAGGTGTCTCTACGTGCCTGCATTCCTTCATTCAAACCTTCAGTCGGTTTGAGTGTACCGATCTTGCCGTCCATGGTCATTTCATACAATGGTGCACCAACACCCATGATACCAAGCTTATGCTCAAATCCTGGTATTTCAACGGCATTTTTAAGTTTCCATCTACCTGCGTGGTGTGAACAAGCTAGAACACCCGGCATCGTACCTTCAGTTGGCACAGCCATCGCGATAAAATAACCGGACTCAAGACCGGAAACCGTATCTGAAATAGTTACTTTGATAGCATCCCCTCTTTGAATCTTCAGCCGTTTTGCATCTTCCGTATTGATCCATACCGGGTTGTGGTTCTGAGAGATCTCCATAAGGTGTTTGGAATTCACAGAACGTGTATGAATGTTATATGGCAATCTAAATACCGTGTTGAGTGCGAACTCGTTCTCTTTTTGCATAAAGTCATGGTGTACCTGCGTAACGACATGTGTCATTTTCTTTCTATCTTCTGCATTTGTCGGATAGATAGGTATCGCATACTCAGGCCACTTCCACTCTTTGAACCACTCTGAAAAGAACTCGAGTTTTTTGGAAAGTGTATGGAAACCCTGCATGATCTCACCATCGACTTCGATACCGATCGCTTTTTTACCGCCATATACATGATCTTCAACAAGCAGTGTACCGAACTCATCTTTCTCTACATCTCTCTCATCATATTCATGACCGTGAGCGATATATTTGTCACCCTCTTTTTTCAGTGGTCTCTCTTGTGGTTTATAGATATGATCTTCTTCAAGCCAGGTACCTCTGTCCCTCATCATCTCATAGTTAGGGTACTTTGAGTCAGGATATGCAGCTTTTGCAGCTTTTCTAAGGTTAGGAAGCCTATTGAATGCCGCCTGGTACCACTCTGCTATCGTTACCGCTCTGCTTGGGTCTTCTTTTGAGGCCCAGAACTTCTTCACACCTAAAGAACCATCCGGGTCTACATGGTGAACCATAATATTTGCCCAGAACTCTACCTCTTCCCATATCTCACCAAGACCTGCTTTGATATGTGCTTCAAGTGTCGCTCTTGTTGGATCCTTTGGCTTCCAACCCATCTTCTCAAGCGCCACTCTCAATGCCGGATTACGGAAAGAGAGCCATCTTGACGGCTGTGTCGCTTCAGAGTGCTGATCGTGTCTCTCGCCTGCAAGGCCTACTGGAAGAATAAAATCACAATACCAGTTTGTCTCAGACCATGTTGGAGAGAGGTTGAAAGGTAATTCGATCTTATCTTCTCTCTTAAGTGCTTCAATCCATCTGAACCCATCGGGGTTGATCCATACAGGGTTATACATACGAGGGATCCATACAGCCAACTTCTCTGGAACATTAAGTCCTTTGGCATTCCACTTTCTTCTCCATTCATCGTCAAGCAAAAGGTGAGGCATGATATGACTCATCTCATACGTGCTCAATGGATACTCAGGCGGCCATGCGATCTCATTCCAAACATCAACTCGTGGAGGTCTTTTACCTGCAGCAGTCGCAGCATCACCTTTACCGTTGACTGAAATGACATGCCAGTGGTGTAAACCTACTCCACCTTTGTCACCGGCCATTGCACCACGAAGAACGAATGGTAAGAACGCTGCTCTTGCGATCATCCATCCACCTTTGTGACCGATCGGTCCTGCTCTCCAGATATATGTAGCAACTCTTGCGCCTGCATCGATGAACATATCATAAAGTTTCTCTACTATTCTTGCTTCAATACGACATTCTTTGGTTACAAAATCAAGTGTATATGGTGCATACATCTCAGAGATCATTGTAATGAAGTCTTCATAGGTATCACCCTGCGGTACAGATTTTATATAGCCTTTTTCTACAAGATAAGCAAGATACTCTTTGTCTGCCATCAGCCTGTCCCAGTTCACCCAATTCTTCACGAAATTATGGTTTACAAGGTCTTCACCGTTCAACCCTTTTTCATTCAGGATCCTGTTTGCAAGGTAAAGATAGAGTGCTGTCTCTGTTCCCGGCCAAACCGGTACCCAAAGGTCTGCCATACCTGCAGAATTTGACAGACGCGGATCCATAACGACAAGTTTTGCACCTTTTTTACGTGCATCAGCGATTCTACCTGCTGCCTGCTGAAAGTAGTGGCCTGCATCCGCTGCGTGAGAAGACTGAAGGAAGATCAGCTTCGCATTGGACCAATCCGGTGAATTTCTGTCATCATTGGTCCACTGGATCGTACCTTCTCTTGCACCTGCAGAACAGATGTTTGTATGTGAGTCATAACCGTCACAACCCATTGAGTGAGGAACTCTGTGACCAAAACCGTTCTCATTTGGTCTACCAACGTGATACATGATAAGCTTTCTTGACATCTCATCACCGACTTTAAGCGTATCATGCATCTTTTTACCGATCTTAGCCATCGCTTCATCCCAAGTAGTTCTTACCCACTTACCTTCACCTCTTTTGGAACCTGGTGCTCTCATAAGCGGGAAAGGGATTCTGTCCGGATCATACATTTGAGACTGAGTTGCATAACCCTTGGCACAGTTCCTACCACGGCTACCTGCATGAAGCGGGTTCCCCATGTATTTACGTACTGCAAGTTGTCCACCTTTTTTATAGGTGGAAAGATCAACCCATGCCGTCAGACCACAGGATGCTTCACAGTTAGAGCACGCAGTAGGGACAAGCATATATTCAGTTGCCTGAATACCATCCGGATTATCTTCACTCTCAACACCGTTTCTGCTGGTTCCGCCTCTTTTCCAGTCATCACCATCTAATTCAGCAAAACTGTCCCACTCCTCAAGCGGTGGATAGAATGAAAGTGTCTTAGGTGTAGGTGTGAACTTACTGTCTGCAACAGCCGGCGTATCTGCTACTGTTTTAAATACACCGGCAGCAAGTGTTGCTCCTGCTACAGAATACGCTGTTCCCTTAAGAAAGGTTCTTCTACTCTCTACAAATGTAGGTTGTTCGTTATTCATTGATTTTGTCATACATATACTCCTTAACTCAACGGTAGCATTTGTGGAATTTTAAGCCATACATCTTTTGCCATGTACAACCCTACCAATGCTAAAATAGCTGCAAATCTAAGCAGCGTTTTATTATCACTCTTCATGTTACTCACAGCGAGGAAGAACGGGATGATAAATCCAAGAGCCATACCGAGCCAAAACTCTGTATTGTATGCTCCGCCTGAATGTACATATTCCAATGTTGCTTCTGCTTCAGCTGATTTGAACGAGAAGAAATACTCTCCCATATACATCATAAAACTAAAGAAAGTTGCAATTGCCAATACCAATGCAAGATCGCGTCTGGCTTCTTTGGACCAGGTACCTGAAATAAATATCAACCCGGCTGAACCTGCCAATAATGCTGCCCACATCATCTGCATGACTTCTGTAGGTGCCTGCCACAACTCTCTGGCACTTGACTCCGCCATGATGATCGCTGTATAAAGCGTTACCGGGATCGCAAGGAAAACAACAAAAGGGAAAATCTTTTCGTAAAAAGGTGAAATTCCTCTGGCTGTTTTTGCAAGTGCGCAATTTTTTCTCACATTTGGATGTGCATCAAAGAACCCTATGAGAGTCATGATGAAGATCAACCCTGTAAAAAGCGTTGCCATCCATGCCCCAACCGTGATCGCTGACGTCCAGTGAGGATGCAAGAAAATGTTCACCATTCTATAAGGATGGTGCAGATCTGCCAATGTGAATAGCAGGAATATATTTAAAAAGATAAATGCAATAAGCGGCATCAACCATCTTAAATTGGGCATCTCCTCTTTTTTGTGTCTGTAGAGCAAAAATGCACCGACAAGGATCACTCCCGTACCTATCGATTTCGCCCACATGTTCAGTGTGATCATCCAGCCCCAGATAATACCCGGAAGTGCAACATCCAATGTTACAACAGCTTGTGTTGCGTGTATTGTATTTTCCACCATCTTAGTGACCTCCCTCTTCTTCATGTGATTCATGCTCTGTATTATCAAAATTCATAAAACTCTTATTATCACTGTGACCATGTGAAGTGAATGGTGCCAAAAATCTATCAAGCACTCCATGATTTTTATCTCCTACAGCTTCGAGATGTGTAATATTGTTAAACAGGTTATACCCTTCAATTCTTTCATGTGCCAAAGGATCAAGCGTAAACGAACCTCCACCGACATAATAATGTTTAGGATTCGTATGTTTTTCAGGTTTACGCACCTGAACAGAACCCTGATGTGCCATAATATATTGTGAGATATGACTAGTATCATCTTCCACATCACCAAAGATATTTGCTTCTACAGGACAGACAACAACACATGCCGGCATCATACCACTCTCAATACGGTGTGCACAGTACGTACATTTATCAGCCGTATTTGTTTCAGGATCCATATAGATCGCTCCGTAAGGACAGGCCATCATACATCCGGCACACCCGATACATCTGCTGCTATCTACATCGACGATCCCGTTTTCAAGATAATGCAATGCCGATACCGGACAGATACGCTCACACGGTGCAGATTCACAATGGTTACAACGTAACGGTGTAAAAGACCTTGATGTATCTGGGAATGTCCCGATATCGATATACTTTACACGCAGACGCCAAGAGCTAAGCGGCACTTCATTTTCCACTTTACAAGCCACTTCACAACCTTTACAACCCATACACAGGTTAAGGTCAACTAAGAAACCTAGTTTCATATTTCCTCCTTGATAGTTATTATCAGTATATACTTATTGTATTAAATAAGTTTTACGAATACATCTTAATTGTATTATATAAACTGTTAAGTTTCAATGTTTTTTTACTTTAAATCTTCATTTTTATAATAAATTGGGTAAAAAAGGTTAAATAAGGAAAAATTTAAAATCATCATTCAATCTTTATCATAGGATTGATAAAAGAAATAAATGTTTTTGCCACATCCTCCTGTTATGGGGAGACTGTGACGAAAAGAGTTCTGTTATTCAATAAGTCCGGTAAGAATTTTCTTCATACCTGCCTGTGCAGCTTCAAGTACTTTGATATCATTTGCATCATCGATACCCATAGAGCTCATCCAATTATAGACTGACGGAAAAGCTATCTGCATGACCCCTACATCTTTTTTCTTGCTAAGATACAGGGAACATGGTGCATAGGCTCCCGCTTCAGGATGTGTTTTTGCTATGGTATAGATCACTGGTAATTTACAAATAGAATAGACTTCATAAAAATCATACGCTTCATATTTTGCTTCTTCAAAATCATCTCCAAGGTTATTAAATCCGGCAATAACAAACCCGTTGGGAGCAAGTTCTCCTTCTAAACCCATTTTAAACTCTTCAAGTTCATCTTCCCACTCTTTTGGATCGATCTCCATTTTAAACTGTGTGACCAACTCATCTTTAGGCTCTTTAGGTGTGTAGTTCAAGGTCTCAAAATGTCCGTTTGGCATCGCTTTCTTTAAAGTTTCTCTTACCAGATGCTCGAGGTCGTTGATCGTCTTGTCATCCTGCGGTGCTTCCATGATCTTTGCCATTGTTTTGGCACTTAATGATGCGACCGATATGGTCTTGTCACCTTTTTTTGTATAGATAGACATACTCATAGGCGCGAATAATCCGACATTCGGAAACTTTTTGACAAGTTCAAGTACCGTATCTTTTTTATAGAGTGTAAAAAGATTATAGACATCAAATCCTGATTCTTTAAACTGGATCTTGAACGGCTTGTTCATATCTCTATTCGCTGAAATTGTAAATCCTGCTTTTTCAAATGCCGTCTGAATTGTTTTTGGCGTAATTTTTCCATCTGCATTTTCCGAAGTAAAGACTTCAATATCCCCTACCATATTCTTTTGTGCTGCAGCAACTGTTTTAACCTCTTTAACATTCTCTTTTGCCCATGCCATTCCCGCAAGCAATGCAACACATACAATTCCTTTAATTAACTGTTTCATTATTTTTTATCCTTTATTTGAGTTGTCATATCATAGCAACTAAGTGTAAAAATAGTGTAAAATTTAAATTACGGTCTTATATAAATATACCCCCGCAGCTGTCTTTCTATCAACTCAACGATTCCTGCAGTGACAACTTCTACCCCGTCAATAAGATCTTTTTTCTTTATATGAAGTGTTCTCATTGTATTGCCGCAGGCAATGAATTCCACGTCATAGGTCATAAGTGCCTCAACACGTTTTCTAATATCTCTATCACCATCTTTCATCAACGCTTCTATTCCTTGTGAATAGGCAACGATCACCACTTCTGTATTCTCCGGTCCGTAAAATTTCATCACATTGTTTGCAGAGCTTAGTACATGATTGATCGCTTTTCTATCTCTTACAGTAATAGGAAATACGAATTTACGCGGATGGTCAATGGAGGGTTTTGGTATTGCGAACTCTGTCTCTGCTGAGACGAACTGCATCATACACAGACACAGCAATAATATCTTTTTCATTTTTCTTTCCTTTTTGCTTTTTTTGCCTCTTTCAATATCTCCAGGAAATCCTCTTTGTTCCAGGCACCCTGTATATGTTCTGTCTTTACTTCATCCTTTGTTCCGTCTGCAAACACAAAAAAGAATGTCGGGGTCATGCTCGCACTCAAACCAAGCGGTAGACTTTTTTTGCTGACATCCACAGAAACCACTATGAAATCTTTTTGTAATGCCGCTACCACTTCTGGTTCTACCAATACCTCTCTATTCATTTTAATACAATAGTGACAATGTGGTGCAGTGGCTTCTATCATGATGATCTTATCTTCTTTTTGTGCTTTTTGCAAAGCATTTTCGAAAGATTCCGGCTTCATGCTTTTTTGATGCAGCAGATGCTCTTCGTACCCATACAGATATTGGCTGACTGCTTCTATCTCTTCATTACTGATCTTGCCTTTCATGCTCGGCATCGTGTCGAACGCATTGATCACATCTTTCATGCAGATACTTTTGTCTTTGTCCGGATAGAGCAGATAGTCAGCGATAAAGGCACTTACCTCCATACGATGGATATCTTCATCTCCCCTTGGATCACCGATCTGCTGTTTGAGTCTAAAAGAGAGCTGATTGAGCGTAGGTGCTTTAAGATGCAACATAGTATTGTTCATCTCTTTGAAGTTCTTCATGAGTTTTTCCACAGGGACAAAGGCTTTATGGCAGGAGGCACATTTTTTTTCGTATACCTTTTTCCCATCACTTGCCACAATGCTTACTAGCACTACTATCATTAATCCTAAAGCCTTCACTCTTCATCCTCCAACATCTCCAACTCTTTGTAGGCATCTAAAACATTTCGTTTATGCAAAACATCATAAAGCTTCATACGTTTAAATGCTGGCATCACAACCTTTTTGGTAATCTCTTCCATTCCGATATCCTGCTCTTGTGCATCTATAACCTCTTTTTTCATTGTTGTTAAATAGGACTTTAATGCCTGTGTGGCATTTGCATCTGTTTTGTACCCATGTCCGCCTACAATGACTTTGGCATGATAGGCATCTATCTTTTTCAGTCCCTCCAATGAGCCCAAAATAGAGCCATCCCTTAAAGAGGTAAGCCTGTCATTAAAAACCAGATCACCTGCAAATAATACCTTTTTCTCTGGGATATAGATAACCAAGTCGCCTTTCGTATGCGCAATGGGGGTCAATTGCTTTATTTGAAATACCTGATGACCCACTGTGATGCTTAAATTATTATCTACTACAGAATCGAGTGTTACAATTTTTGTTTGTCCGTAAAGCTCTTTCCCAAGTACACGTTGCATTCTGGTCTTCATACCTGCAACAACATTTTGTTCATAGGTCCGCGGACCGATCAACAAAGCACCTTTGCTTTTATAAAAACTGTTCCCTTGCCAATGATCATCATGATCATGGGTAATAATGACATATATAACAGGGAGTTTAGCAATTTTTTGCATCTGCTCATAGGCTTGCGATGCGTAAGCATAAGTAGGGCCGCTGTCTATGACAACAAAACCCTCATTCGTATGTACAAAGCATGTATTGACCATATTTCCACCGTTTTCCTTGCTTATCTCCTCAGGAGCACCAAAAAAACAGTATACATCTTCTACTACTTTTTTGGGCACAAGTGCATAATCAAAAGCTTGCACCCAAATAAAGCTCAGACATATTGCAATCATGCTTCTCATCTCTTTTTCCTAGAATAAGTAATTAAACTCTAAACGATATTCGTTATATGAAACATCACCTTTAGTTCCACCAAGACTTTTAGCAATATCATCATCAGCTTGCACAATACCGATACGTGTCTTCATCTGGAATCTGTCAGTGAAGTTGTACCATGTATCTAGGTGCCAGATTGTGCTGTCTGCTTGTACATTATCTTTAGAATCATCAAAATCTTGTACTGCATATCTTAAACTCGCTTTAAAATCCGGAGTGAATTGATACACTGCTCTTGCCAAAAATGTTTCAGTATTTGCATACCAGTTATACTGTGCCATAGCTCTTGTAAATCCACCTGTAGGGAAACCTCTCCATGGAGCTACAATATCTGCTTTATCTTCCACTTTTGAATACCCAAGCCTAAAGAAACCTTTTTTATCCGGCATTTTAAGGTCAAGTCTTGCTGCAAAAAGACTACTGTCTAAAGAGTCTGCCACACCTGCATCATAACCTGTTGCTGCTTTACCTGTAAGGTTTGTATAACCTGCAACAGCTCCACCACCATCATCCATCTGATAGAAATATCTCACACCCGGTCTAAGTGCCCAACCATTTTCAAATGGAATTTTATAATGTGCTTCTGCAACAATATCTTTTACTACCCCCGGTACTTGCAGGTAACTAAGTTTAAATACGAGATTATCAACATATTTTGTTTGTAGATCTGCCAAGAAAAGATCATGGTTTGTATCTTCACCTGCTGCGAGAAAATTAGCATAACTAAGTCCTTTATGTACTGCAGAATCATCATTATTATTCCAGCTTTCACCATTTGAATCTTTAAATGTAACTACATCGTGGGCATTTTCATGATCTCTTAACTTTTGCTTTCCAAACCAAGCTGCTCTTACTTTTGTTTTCGGTGCTACTTTAGCACTTACTGTAATACCATCAAAAGCATTTGGGATCATCTTTGTATCATTTGATGCCGTAAAGACTGATTCAAAGAGTTGACGACCTGCTTTCACATCAAATGTGCCATTATTGTATTCCAAATAGGCTTGTCCCAAAGCATGTATCCCATAACTACCCGTTTTTTTCACCTTATATCGGCTAAAAGTATCTTTTCCTGCTTTTGAATATTTTACATCTTCATCATCCATTCTAAAAAAATCCGGATTTAATGAACCGTAGTATCCAAACGTTCCACTAAAACCATTTAGGATAGCAGTTTTATAGATAAGACTTCCACCAACACCCATGTTCTTGTTATCTTTACGCTTTCCTCCTGTTTCATAATCCTCATCGCTCCAATCCCAGTAAAAAGTGTTTGATCTAAGTCTTCCGTAAAAAATTCCTTCAGAGAACATATCACCTACAGAATCAACACTACCCGGTAAAACATTATATTTTACAGTCATATTACCTCTGGTTTGTCTTTTTGGTTTGTCTTTTTTTACTTTTTTTACTGTATCTACTATTGGTTCCATTGGAACAATGTCACCCCCTGCGATTGCCATTGTATTCAGAAGCAATGCTGCTGCAGTTGCTACACTTATTTTAATTGTTACCTTGTTCATCCCCATCTCCTTCTTTATATTTGTTTTTCTTCTTAAAAAGATAATTTTTTGCTATATGTGATATTTTATCACAAGCATGCGTGCTCCAACTTTCTTAAAGAAATACTGGTTTCTTTGGACAAACAAAGCTGGAGCAGGATTTTAATTTAGCATTAGCACTTAGCACCTTTTTGTGGACACCCGCAATCATAATCCAATACTTTCACATTGGATGTCATACTGATATCCACTACTTTTTGTTTACGAATATAATCACTGACCACTTCATAGACAGCTCTTATTTTTTTCTCATCAAGATTCTCTCCTGCATTTTGCAAGTTTCCGCCCCATGATGAAACTTTGTAAGTCTTCTTAAGATCAATCGGTTTACCTCCTATTTTGAAATCAGAGATACGCTTACCTGATGGTGCTGCAATCTTAATACTGTAGCTCGCACCGGTTAAACGGCTCATATCTCCACCTTGTTGAAGCAGTGGATTCTCATTGAAGACATTGTCGGCAATATCTTCCATGAGGTTGGCGATCACTTCACCTTTAAGATCGAAAGTATAGACCTCAGGGTACGTAATGGCTGTCATCTCATAGACATTGTCTTTGAGTATTTTGTCTCCGGGAATCAGTGTGGTCCCCCATCTGTACCCAGGCGTAAAGACAATATCGCTTCCCATCTCTGCCTGGATCGCCTGTCCGATCAAAGCATCAAAGGTTGAATAGAATGTATCTCTTTTATACAGAAGTCCTTTGGTCGTACCCAGTACTTCATTAAGCTCTTTGTCAAAAGGTGCATACGATTTTGCTACCAGCTCTTCTCCTGCTTTGTCTACAGGAATCAGATTTGAAGCCACAGGCATCAGTTTAAAGCTGTAATCCACGACTTTTTTATTTTTAATGTCAAGATCCAATCTACCTACATATTTACCATGGCTTCCTGCAATTAGAATTACCGTATCGTTTACGACGATCGGTTTAGGACTGGGATCATGGGTATGTCCGCTCAAAATAAAGTCGACACCTTTGACTTTTTTGGCCAGTTCCTGATCCACAGAGAAACCATCATGGCTCAGTACCACCACACAGTCCACTTTTTTCTCATTGCGCAATTCATCGATGAACCCCTGCAAAGACTCATGTCTCAGCGCGAAACTCCACCCTTCTGTAAATCTTTTAGGATTTGCTGTAGAAGTGAAAGGGAATGACTGTCCGATAATACCGATCTTCGCTCCACCTACCTCTTTAATGGTATAGGGAGGGAAGATCAACTCTTCAAAATTATCCGAGAAAGGATCGTTATCGATCACGTTTTGAGAAATGAATTCACCCTTAAGCATCTTTATAAGTTCCATTACACGCTCTTTGCCATAGGTAAATTCCCAGTGACCGACCATGACATCTACACCCAAGTAGTTCTGTGCTTCAACAATGGCTGCACCGTCAGTTTTGAGTGCAACTGCTGTTCCCTGCCAGGTATCACCACTGTCTAAAAGCAAGACATTCTTTTCGCCTCTCTCTTTCTTGACGTGGTCGATGATAGGTTTCATGTGTGCGATTCCGCCCATCTTACCGAATTTTTCCGCAAGGGTTTCAAAATTGTTATAGGTATCAAAATATTGATCCAAAGATCCAGATTCTATGCCATAATAGCTCTCAAAACTGTCTCCACAGATAAATCCCGGTGTTCCTACCAGATTTTTTGCTGAAATGAGCGTAGAAGGCTCTCTCCAATAAAGTGGCTTAATATGGGCATGCATATCACAAATATGGAGCAGGGTTGCTTTACCTTTAGCTTCAAAATCTACAATATCGCTAAAACTGAGTTTTTTAATACGCTCTTTTCCGGCTTCTCCGGCAAAAAGATTCGTTCCTCCGGTCGCACCGAGCAATCCAAGTGCTGCTGCGATCTGAAGGAAGTCTCGTCTGTTAATATCCATCTGCTCCCCCTATCTTTTCAAACCGGGAATTGCAATAGGCTTCTTCTTGTCTTGTGCCAGTTTAGCAACATAGACTTCAAGTCCTACCATCTCTTTGGAACCTATAGGGATCACTTTAAGCAGTGCATTCTTCATGCATCCCTGGAACCTTCTCTGCAGTGTTCTTAGACTCGATTTTGTCATACGGTATGCAGGCCATGTTGCACCTGCACCTGCATCGCCTAGATCAGGTAGCGGCTGGGTTCGAAGTACCATACCGACAATATCTTTACTGTGACATGAGTTACAAGAGAGTCCTCTTCCGCCTCTTGCTGTCATAAAGGTCTTTTTACCAAGATCATACGAAGCTTTTTCATGTGGCTCACTCAAGTCGATATTTGCTACTTCATCATTGGCCAAGGATTTCACATAGGCCAACATAGAGAACATCTTCCCACTCTTAAGCTTGAATTGCTTCTTGCCTTGCTCTACTTGCATTGCCTGCATGACTTGATCAAGTCCGACAACATTACCGAGTTTTTTCACATATCTTGGAAAACCGGCAATATATTTGGGTAACTCTTTTTCAGAAACACCCAAAAATTTTGCCAGTGCCGCCTCATCACCAAGTTCTTCAAACAATTCCCCACCTTCTTCAACATAAATATCAGCAGGGTTATTCTCCAACATCTCTTTGTACATTGCTCTGTCAGCATCGCTCATGGCAAACTGCTCGCCTGCAGTTGCCATCGTCACCAAAAGAGCCAATGGTAATATCACTCTTTTCATTGCTTATCCTTTTGGTTTAAGTTTTTTGCTTTTACTGTTTTTCTCGCCTGTATTGTCTGTATAGTCAACTGTAATCTTTCCCTTCCCGGGTACTTTGAAATTGACAGAAAAGTAAGGGTTGGTTGAAACAGTCTCCCATACCTTCATTGTAGTGAACGGCTTGCCGTCAAAACTGAATGTAATGTTATCTATATAGTGTGCAGGCTTTACTTCGCCTGTTTTTTTGTCTTTTTTCATCCCTGTATCCATAGGATGGATCACAATAAAATCTACTTTTACTATGTCACCTGCTTTATACTTCTTTGGTTTGATCTTGATCATTGATTTTCGTGCTTCAGTTTCTGCCATCATTTATCCTTTACTTAGTATTATTTTTTATTTGCTTGTTGTGACCCGATCGATCCAAGATCAACCACATCCACCAATCGTTACTTTAATGCTTTTGCCAGCTTTAATGAATGTTCCATCACTAAGCTCTACAAGACCTACAACCTCTTGTGTTCCACCAAGTTTTACACGTGTTGCAAAGTATCCTTTACCGTTGGCCGGCGTTAGCATGACATCGGCACATCTTGCATTTCCGTTCTTGGTATTGAGTATATGGATCGCTTTGACATAATTATTTTCTTCCATCGGATGATCTACCTCAACCTTGACAGGTACCACTGCACCGTTCTCTGCGATTTCCGGTACAGTTAATTTGATCTTATCGCTATCTTTGACCTCTTTACCACCTGTAATAGCAGCAACTGCTGCATCGTAAGTCATATCATTTGGACCTTTTTTCTTTGCTTTGGGAGCATCCTCTTTTGCCATCAGAGCCATAGGAGCTGCAGCTACTGCCGATGCTGCCATCATGCTTTTCATAAAACTTCTTCTTTTCATTCTTCTTTTCCTTTTTATTTATATTTACTTTTTCTTGTCAGCAACAATATATGATGCAATATCACAGATCTCTCGCTCATTGAAGAGCTTGGTCGTAAGATTGATCGTCATGTGGGTTTTAGGGTTGTCTATCCTTGCATCCGCGATCTTCTGGAAGACAAACTGATTGTCCCTTGTTTTCGTATCGATGAACATTGCTTTGTAGCCTGTAAGATCAGGACCTATATTCCCGGCACCTTTAGCCCCTTCGATATTATGACAGGCAACACAGTTGCCGTACTGTTTAGGCTTTTTCTTTACTTTGCCGTCTTTACCTTTTTTCTCAATGAATTTGACCAACCCTTTTGGCGGTGTTTTTTTTGCTTTCTTGCCGTTAAGGTTATGGAAAATATACTCTCCTCTGGCGATCAACTCTGCATCTGTTGAGATACACCCTTTTGGCATCGTATATTTTGTCGGTTTGGCAAGGGCATCTTTCTCTATCATCTTGCTGGCATCGGGCATTTCATATGCTTTGGTCAAATCTGCTGCATTCACAAATGAAGCTACTGCACTCAACATCACTGCAGTTGTGATAACTTTGATCTTTCTTTGCATTCACACTCCTTTTATTTTTTACCGTTTTTATTTGGTTTCAAGAAGCATCTTAACAAAGAAGTGTAAAGAAAGTGTAAAATTTGAATATTTAGTTATTATAAATAATTATTTTTTTAAAAAAGTATAGGTAAATGTAGCACCCTTGCCAAGAGAAGAACTGACATTGAGCAAAATCCCCTCTTCCTCTATGATCTGCTTAACAATGTTCAAGCCGATTCCAAAACCGCCTTTGGCTTCATTTTCTCTGTAATAGCGTGAAAATATCTTATCTACATTTTCAATACCCACACCATGGTCCATGACTTCAAAGATGATATTCTCATTTTTCATCTTTAATACAATATCGACCCGAGAGTTATCATGGCTGTATTTGATCGCATTGGAGATCGTATTGTCTACAATGCGCTGCAGTTTTGTTTTTGAACAATAATAATCAATACCCTCTTCAATATGCGTATGCAGTGTAATATGTTTCAGATTGGCAACTTCTTGAAAATAATCTACTCTGCTTTGAATAAAGACTCCCAGATCAACCATCTCTTTCTTATGTTTAACGCGTCCTTGCTTAATAAGGTAATCCATATCATTATAGATCGTAGCAAGCGTTTTGGATGCTGATTTGATACGCCAAAGATATTTATTCTCACCGTATTTATTGGCAAAAAGATCTGCATTGAGGTTGATGATACTTAGCGGTGTATTGATCTCATGCATGGAATCCTTGATAAAATCATCCAACTGTTGGTTGAGTTTTTCAAAAGGCATAGAAAAATTTCGAAGCAGTAAAAGAGAGAAAATGAAAAGTGCGATCACTATGGCGATCATGACAGAAAAAGCAAAAAGATATATTTGGCTTGATGTATGCACTGTTTCGACCAAAAGCATGCTTGCACCAAAATAGTGCCCCCCAGGAAGTAGATAGATAATGTAATACCGGTTACCCTCCTGATGAAAACCTTCCATAAAAGAACTTGGTTCAAAATCCAAAGTAGAAAAGATCTTCTGGTATTTACTATCATAAAGTGCAGCCTTGTATCCTTTATATCTCGGGAAATTATAAACCTTATCACTGTTCTTGTACTTCTGCATGGAGACAATGATCTTCTTGGCCTGAGACTCTAAGGAGAGTTTGACTTTTGCTTCGTCGATCTGCAAAAGAAGCAACACATACGTTACAAGAGGTACTATAAGCAGCACAGCAAGGACTGCCGTATAGAGCATGGCATATTTACGGGCAAATTTTTTAGGATCAAAGATCAATGCTGTATCCTACACCACGAATATTTTTTATGAAGTCCTGTTTAAGTTTTTTACGCAGACCACCCACCTGTACCCGGATATTGGTCGGGTCGATCCATTCTCCCCAAACCACGTCCTGAAACATTTCATAACTTACAACATTTCCTCTTTGCTTGATAAGCAGTTCAAGTATCTTGGCTTCTGTTTTAGCAAGAAGTATCTCTTCGTCTTCAAAAGAGAGTTTCATCCTGCTTACTTCATAGCTGTAGCCAAAAGGTAAGGCTATGCATTCATCTGCCGAAGCAAAACAGTGTGTTCTGATTGCCTGTTCGACACGCAGTTTAAGTTCGGCAAGGTCAAAAGGTTTACGGATGTAATCGCAGGCTCCAGACTCATACCCTCGACTTAGATCCTCAATATCAGTGAGTGAAGTAATGAAAATAGCGGGCACGCTTACTCCCTCTTTACGTAACATCTCAAGCATTTCAAAGCCGTTTTTCTCCCCTAGAACTTTTACATCTAAAAGCAAGAGATCATACACCGTCTCATAAATGGCATCATACGCCTCTTCAGAGTGGGAAAAACATGCCACTTCATAGCCACCGTCTTCCAGAAACTCCTGCATGCTCAAAGCGAGCATCGTTTCATCTTCCAGGATAAGTATTTTCATTCTATTTCTCCAATCTTCTTCTCATTATGTTTATTTGAGAGTATGATATCGATCAGCTCCTCTTTCGTATACTCTTGCAATATCTCTTTGGCTTCTCCTTCTAACGCAATCTTGTCTTTTTTATTAAGTTTAGGAAGAAGTCCTATGAGATCTTTATCATATCCGCTACGAAAACTGCCGTAAGGGTGTTCCCATGATGCAACTACCTCTTCAATGTCTTCATCAGAGAACTGCGTAAAGAAAGAGATGCCCTGATTGGCTTTTTCATATCGTTTCATTGCCTCACTTGAGAGCGTAAGCAGGTAATCTCCTATCTTCTCCCCCTCTCCATTATACATAGGTTCCAGTAGAAAGAGTCTATCATCTTGATAGAGATAACTTTTATTTTCAAGTCTATGCCAGTCTATGTGCTCTATTCTGTTCTTGATCTGGTAGTTAAAATTCTGATTGACGATCACATATCCGTGCAAAAGTGGAAAATCACGCATCAATACTGCCTGCTTCAAATAGCGTTCATCCATTAAGGCAAAGAGTTCTATTCCTTTTTTATGTAGTTTTTCAGCAAGCTCATCAACAAACTTAATGACTTCCAGATATCCCAATAGTTTTCCACTGCTTCGTATGGGGATCGTTGCTTTAAAAGTAAGTAACCTACCTATTTCCATGCCAACCTTAGGTTGTTTGTTTCTTTTAAGTTTTTTCAGATCATCTCTGAACCACCAGATGGGCATCCCTTCAAATCCCTCATTCCAACTGCGTGCAAAAATAAAAAAATCCGGTGTCAGAACCTGAATACGCAGTGACTTAAGATGGGTATATTTTTTAAAACGCTCCGTAATTTTGCTAAGAATAGTGTATCCCTTGGATTCATCATCAGCCATGAGTGCATTCTTGAGTTCACCATCTTCGGAAAGGGCCAAAGAGAAAGAGAGCAGGTCTGCCATCTCGTAAGCCAGACCTGCCCTAAAATTACTGACAATATGGTCACCCAAACTTGCCAGCCTGTCTTCTTTGCTCTGCTTGAAAAGGAAAAACACAGAAGCAAGCAGAACAACCAATATAAAAAATGTGATCGATAGATAGAGCTTATTGAATTGTTTCATATGATCAATGCTACGTAAGAACAACTATATTTCTGCTTAAGTGGTATTAACAATAATATTTTATTATGATTTTTTATATTTTATTTACAATTTCATGTTAAGATAGCAGGAAAGAAAAAGGATATTTCATGAAGAAGATCATTGTGATTTTACTTTTAAGTATAGGGTTGGGCCAGGCCGAAGAGGTGCCTGCCAGAGTTGTCTATGACCTTACCACAAAGAATTTGGCAACCTTTGAGAAAAAGATTCTCAAGGCTATTGCAGCCAACAAAGCACACTATGAGAGTAAACTCAGGGAACTGGAAGTAGCCGTGGTCA